>JBDPYZ010000013.1:0-73485 GCA_047291315.1 Candidatus Phloeobacter fragariae
GATTTATAGTGAGTGAAATCGCTTATTTTTGCGTGTAAATACGTATATTAAATGATCTATTTATTTGTAATTTATTGATATATAAAAATTTTATTTTTATTTGGTTACTATGATGACAATAGATGAGATCCCTAATTTTATTGCTGTGCTTATCGCGTGTCTTTTGATGGAAAAATTTCGCTGTATAGATATGGAAAGTACTTATAGTGCAATACACTGGCTGAGTATTATTTTGATTGTTGGTATGATGCCCTTTGCATTGGCATTACAAAAAAACAGGTGGTGTTGATTTGATTGTTAATTTACTAATGGATATTGCTGCTGGCATGGGCCAAGGATAATGCTGCTGTGCTTATTTATTTATTTATTTATTGTTTGTGCAGTGACTAGATTATTTATTTCTAATACCGTAACAGCAATATTAATGCCATCCATTGCTGTGTCTAATCATATGAATGTTTCGCCTATACTTTTTGCTATGGTGATCAGTGTTGTTGCTTCCGCGGCTTTTATGGCCTCAGTTTTTTCACTGGTTAATACCTTAATTTTGGCGCCTGGTAGTTGTAAATTCAGTGATTTTTAAAAATTTGAGGTCCCTTTTATTTTTTTAGTTATGGTTATCACTACTCTTATTATTCTTGAATTGTTTCCATTTTAAGTTATAACCCCTATTTTATGTAACAATACTGTTTATATGTTGTTTAACTTGTTAGCTACTAATTTCATCTAAAGATAGGCTGAATCCTGGTACAAAAATTTTAATAAAGTATTGCATTTCATCGCTATGACGTTCAGAAAGCGTTTTTTCAAGTCGTGTTTTAGCTAAATTAAACTCGGTATTACCAGCAGATAACTCTTCTAAGCATTTTAAATAAGCACATAGTGCATCAGCTTGTTTAACGATAGCGCGTTCTTCTTCAGTATGATATTCATCATTCAAAATTGGCTGAAAATCTTGTTGTAATTCTTTTGGTAGCATATCAATAAGTTTTTGCTGGGCATATTTTTCAATTTTTTTGTATTCGTTAGCAATTTGCGGGTTATGATATTTTATCGGTGTTGGCAAATCACCGGTGATCACTTCACTGGCGTCATGATACATGGCAAGGAGTGCGATACGCTCAGGATTGATTTTGCCATTAAATTTCCGATTTTTAATGCAAGTAAGTGCATGAGCGACAAAGGCAACTTGTAGACTATGTTCTGAAATATTTTCTGTACGCACATTTCGCATTAATGGCCAACGATTAATTAATTTCATACGAGAAAGATGGGCAAAAAAATAACTCATAAACTTTCCTTATACGATTGTAATAGTGATAAGCATTGTGGCTTCATTAGGTTAACAAGTAAATAATTAAATAACATAATATAACATCCTTAAGTAATTAAGGATGTTATATTATTGGACAACTATTGACGATAGTTTAGCAGGAATTGGCTAAATTTATTAATTGCAGCTTCAAGCTCATTAACATAAGGCAAAGTGACAATTCTGATGTGATCGGGATCGGGCCAATTAAAAGCAGTTCCCTGAACTAACAAAACTTTTTCCTGTAATAATAAATCAAGTACCATTTTTTGGTCGTTTGAGATATTGAACTTTTTAATATTAATTTTGGGAAACATATATAAAGCACCTTGCGGTTTAACACAGGAAACCCCAGGAATTTCATTAATCAGTTCCCAGGCAAGATTACGCTGTTCATATAATCGTCCACCAGGATAGATAAATTCGTTAATACTTTGATAACCGCCCAATGCAGTTTGGATCGCATGTTGCATAGGAACGTTAGGACAAAGCCGCATGGATGCTAATATTTCTAGGCCTTCAATATAGCTTTTAGCATTTTCTTTTGGGCCATTAAGTACCATCCATCCCTGACGAAAACCAGCCACCCGATAAGTTTTTGATAAACCGTTAAAAGTGACGGTTAACAGCTCTGATGCTAGTGAGGCAATTGAATGATGTTCAGCATCATCATAAAGTATTTTATCGTAGATTTCATCGGCAAAAATAATAAGCTGATGCTGACGGGCGATTTCAACGATCTCTATTAATAGTGCTTTACTGTAAACAGCTCCAGTTGGATTATTCGGGTTGATGATAACGATCCCACGTGTGCGGGGAGTAATTTTTTTGCGAATATCATTTAGATCGGGAAACCAATTTTGCTCTTCATCACATCTGTAATGTACCGCTTTGCCACCCGACAGAGATACCGCAGCAGTCCATAATGGGTAATCAGGGGCAGGGACCAGCATTTCATCATTATTATTTAGTAAGGCTTGCATCGATTGCAGGATTAATTCAGAAACACCATTACCTATAAAGATATCTTCAATATTAATATCAAGCATCCCTCTAGCTTGATAGTGTTGCATGATCGCTTTTCGGGCGGAGTAAATTCCTTTTGAATCACTATAACCTTGTGAGTGAGTAAGATTGCGTAGAACATCAAATAAAATTTCATCCGGTGCTTCGAAACCAAAAGGTGCTGGATTACCGATATGAAGTTTAAAAACTTTATGGCCTTCTTCTTCAAGGCGTTTGGCTTCTTTCAGAATTGGCCCTCGTATGTCGTAACATACGTTATCCAATTTATTGGATTTACTTATTGTATTCATTTACTCTATTTGAACCTCAAGGTTAATAGAATGAGAAAATTTTTCTGCATATTTATGTTCACACTCTACTCTTAGTTGGAAAAATTTTGAAGATATAGGCTATTTTTGGTAGAAAAGGTTGGTTTTAATAATTAAATTAAGTCAAATAAACTTTTTATATATCTTAATGAGATAAATAGATCCAAAATATTATATTGTTTGGTTTTATATTTTAACCATGAGATTATTGTTTAGTAAACAAAAAATAAATTAATTAGTGTTATGATTTGGCAGTGCATTTTTTGTTACAAACCATTGGTGGTTTCATGATAGAAATATTATTTTTATAACATATAATTAAAGTTAATATGTTATCGCCGTATGTGGGTAAATAAAGTTTTGTTACTTACTAGTTTTCTTAACCGCATTATCTTTGGCGGTTATTTTGTTGGGAATAACGTATTTTCTTCCTGTTTGGGAGATCGTTATTTTGGCAGAGGATTGGAATTAAAAACTATTCTAATAAAAACGAGAAGAGGAAAATTCTCATTGGCATTTTGTTTATCAATATGTAAAACATGCTTATTATTAAACAAGTTAAGTTAATAAAAGTATATACACAGTAATAAATACTGCATTATTAGAAATAAATTTCAATATGTAAGGTTTTATCTTTATTTCTTTAACTGTCAATGATTTTAATATCTATTGAATTCGCAAAAACACCAGGAATGATATAAGAGAATAAAATGATAAATTCAAATCGCCCAATCATGAATCTCGATCTTGATTTACTTAGAACTTTTGCTGCAGTTGCTGATCTTAATACATTTGCAGCAGCAGCAGTTGCTGTTTGTCGTACTCAATCAGCAGTTAGTCAACAAATGCAGCGTTTAGAACAGTTAGTTGGCCGTGAGCTGTTTGAACGCCATGGTCGTAATAAATTATTAACGGATCATGGATTGCAGTTATTAGGTTATGCGCGGCAAATATTACGGGCTAATGATGATGCTTCAGCTTCGCTAACTTATAATGAAGCTGAAGGTGAGTTGCGAGTTGGTGTTTCTGATGACACTACTAATACTTTATTACCATTTTTGCTTAATCGTATCGCATCAGTGTATCCGCGTATGGCGGTTGATATTTATATAAAACGTGCGCATCTTATTAAAAATATGTTGGATAAGGGTGAAATTGATTTAGCGCTAATACCCACTGAATTGAGTCAATATCCAAGCACTATTTTGCGTTCTGCGCCGATTCTTTGGCATTGTGCGCCTGATTTTCAGCATCAATTAAATGAACTAATTCCGTTGGTTGTAATGGATGAAACCAATCCTTTTCGTGAAATTGCGATAAGTACCCTTAATGCTGTGGGTATAAAATGGCGTATTGCTTATGAAGCTGCGTCGTTATCGGCGGTGCTTGCAGCGGTTAATGCTGAAGTCGGTATTACTGCGCGTCCGTTAGAAATGCAAAATGCTGATTTAAGAATTCTAGGCGAAAGTGATGGCTTACCTCGCTTACCCGAAATTCGCTATTGGTTATACCGTAATATTAATGAGCAAAACGAGGCTATTTTAACTATATTTGATGCAATTAAAAATAAGAAAACTCCTTATATAGTACAGTCGATTAGCGAGACAATTAATAAAGAAATATTATAGATCTAAAGGGTAGAAATTACGCTTTAGTTTAGATTGTTATTTAAGTTAAATATAGCGAGCAATTCTAATATTCCTAGCACTGTTTCTCTATTCTAGATAGTTATAGCAGTGCATTTTTTTATTTTCTCTAAAACACTTATTTTATTTAGCTGATAAAAGCCAAAGATATTAGTGCATAAAATATTCTTTATTATTGCCATAAAGAGAGGCATTGTTTAATAAAAATTATTTAAATATTTCTTATTAATTCAATGGTACTAAATTTTATTTTGGCAAAAGTTATTTTGACTTAAAGGCTTTTGATTTTATCTAATAATTAGGCTTATTTATAGATTTGTGAAAAATAGTAGTCATTAATATAATCAAATAAAAGTGATTATTTTGTAATCAATCATATTTTTTCAACAGAATTGTGCGCATGATCAAAAAATAGCTGAAGTGAGGCTGTTTTAAAACAGGTTTTTCCTGAGATAATGATGTGGTAAAACGAAATATCAGTTACACTAGTTACTAACTGTTAGTATTAGTTGAATTATCTGCGACGTTTTAGCTAGCGATATTTTTAATTTATAGTTTAAGGTAAAAGGTGTGAAGAGAGCTCTATTCTATAAAGATAATAGTGGTGAGAGGGACTAAGTTGAAGAAAATTGATGGTTATCGGTCTATTTTGATTTTTTCTTCCCATCTAATTATGGTTAGTATGGTGTAATATTGCGGTAATTCAAGAGTAAAGCAATGACACCGTTTTTATTTATAATGAGTAAGCAGCGAGTATGTCTACATCTATTGAAGTATCTGCTCATCATTGGGCTTTTGCAATATATCTTATCGGTGCTCTTGGTCTATGCTCTTTAATGTTACTTGGTGCCTATTACCTTGGTGGTAGATCCCAAGCCAGAGGAAAGCATATTCCTTATGAGTCGGGTATTAATTCTGTTGGTAGTGCCCGTTTACGTATATCAGCCAAATTCTATTTGGTGGCTATGTTTTTTGTTATTTTCGATGTTGAAGCGTTATTTCTTTATGCGTGGGCTGTCTCTATTAAAGAAAGTGGTTGGTTAGGCTTTATTGAGGCAAGTATTTTTATTTTGGTGTTATTAGTTGGTTTATTCTATTTGGTTCGTATTGGAGCACTTAATTGGACGCCAGAACGTTCACGTCGTCATGTTGCAAAATCGAGTAAAGTGATTAAAACTAACAATCGTCACCCCTAGTAACATTGAGGCATTTAAAGATGGATTATACGCTCACTCGCATTGACCTAAGTGGTGAGAATGACCGTTATCCCTTACAAACACAACAAATTGTTGGGGATCCATTAGAACAGCATGTTCATCGTAGTGTTTATATGGGCAAATTAGAGCATGCTTTACACAATATGGTGAATTGGGGCAGAAAAAATTCTCTCTGGCCGTACAATTTTGGCCTTTCATGTTGCTATGTTGAAATGGTAACCTCTTTCACTTCGGTGCATGATGTTGCCCGGTTTGGTGCTGAGGTATTACGAGCATCACCGCGGCAGGCTGATTTCATGGTTGTTGCTGGTACCTGTTTTACTAAGATGGTACCTGTTATTCAACGGCTTTATGATCAAATGTTAGCGCCTAAATGGGTTATTTCTATGGGGGCTTGTGCTAATTCTGGGGGTATGTACGATATTTATTCTGTTGTCCAGGGTGTAGATAAATTTCTTCCTGTTGACGTCTATATACCTGGTTGCCCGCCACGTCCTGAAGCTTATATGCAAGCACTATTATTATTACAAGAATCGATTGGTAAAGAACGTCGTCCACTATCATGGGTAGCAGGAGATCAGGGTGTTTATCGCGCTAATATGCAATCTGAAAAAGAGCGTAAGCGTGGTGAAAGGATCGCGGTCAAAACGCTACGAACACCCGATGAAATATAAGGCTTAAAAATAAGCTATTCAGCGTAACAGAAGCAATGTGTTGCGGTCGTAATAAACCTGATCAAGCGTTGTGGTGCATAATGATAACAGATCAGATAACGCAAGAGAGTGTCAGGCCAGAATGGCAGACTTATGATCACTGTGATGATCCAGTAATTTTGGCACTGCGTAATCAATTTAGTTCAGATGCTTTTACTATACAACCAACGCGTACTGGAATGTTGGTTGTATGGATTAAACGTGAACAACTTGTTACCGTGATAGAGTTTTTGAAAAAACAGCCCAAACCTTATGTTATGTTGTTTGATCTACATGGGATTGATGAGCGGCAAAGGGTATATCGGCAAGGTTTACCTGAAGCTGATTTTTCCGTTTTTTACCATCTTATTTCTATTGAGCGTAACCGCGATATTATGTTGAAAGTGGCGCTTAATGAGAAAGATCTTAATATTCCATCTATCGTTTCCTTATTTCCTAATGCTAATTGGTATGAGCGTGAAGTGTGGGATATGTTTGGCATAACATTTAAAGGTCATCCCAATTTGCGGCGCTTATTGATGCCAATGACATGGCAGGGACATCCGTTATGCAAAGATTATCCGGCCAGAGCCACTGAGTTTGATCCTTTTGTTTTAACCAAACAGAAGCTTGATTTAGAAATGGAAGCATTGACCTTTAAACCCGAAGAATGGGGAATGGCGAGAAGCAACGAACATGAGGATTTTATGTTCTTGAATCTGGGTCCCAATCATCCCTCATCTCACGGAGCTTTTCGAATTGTACTGCAACTTGATGGTGAAGAGATTATTGACTGTGTACCGGATATTGGTTACCACCATCGAGGTGCAGAGAAAATGGGCGAGCGCCAATCCTGGCACAGTTATATTCCCTATACTGACCGTATTGAGTATTTAGGTGGCTGTGTTAATGAAATGCCTTATGTATTAGCGGTAGAAAAACTGGCAGGAATTGACGTACCAGATCGAGTTAAGACTATTCGCGTCATGTTGTCAGAGTTATTTCGTATTAACAGTCACTTACTCTATATCAGTACTTTTATTCAGGATGTCGGTGCAATGACACCGGTTTTCTTTGCATTTACGGATCGGCAGAAAATATATGATATTATTGAAGCGATCACCGGTTTCCGTATGCACCCCGCTTGGTTTCGGATCGGAGGTGTTGCCCATGATTTACCACAAGGTTGGCAGAAACTGTTGCAGGAGTTCCTCGATTGGATGCCAAAGCGTTTGGATTTTTATGTCAAAGCAGCATTACACAATAGTATTCTTAAAGGGCGTTCATTTGGTGTAGCAGCTTACACTACTAAAGAAGCATTAGAGTGGGGGGTCACTGGCGCTGGATTACGGGCTACGGGTCTTAATTTCGACATTCGTAAATGGCGACCCTATTCAGGTTATGAAAACTTTGAATTTGACGTTCCTATCGGAAAAAACGGCGATTGTTATGATCGTGTGATGTTAAAAGTGGAAGAGCTATGGCAAAGCCTATGTATTCTTAAACAATGCTTAAATAATATGCCTTCAGGACCATTTAAAGCCGATCATCCACTAACGACTCCACCACCGAAAGAGCGCACCTTACAGCATATTGAAACCATGATTAACCATTTTTTACAAGTTTCATGGGGGCCAGTTATGCCAGCAAATGAGGCTTTTCATATGATAGAAGCAACAAAGGGGATCAATAGTTACTATTTAACCAGTGATGGTAATACTATGAGCTATCGCACACGTGTTCGTACACCAAGTTTTGCCCATTTACAACAACTTCCTGCGGTGATCAGAGGCAGTCTGGTGTCTGATCTTATTGTCTACCTTGGTAGTATTGATTTTGTCATGTCAGATGTGGATCGTTAATGATGCAAGATGAATTTAATCCAAATCAACAGCAAAAGCGGCTCTATGTCGCTAAAATGGTAGAGTCTCACACGAAACATGATTTTGCCTTAACGGAAGATGAGCGTGAAGAGATCGAGCAAGAAAAACATCACTATGAAGATTCTAGAGCTGCTTCAATTGAAGCATTGAAAATCGTGCAAAAAAAACGCGACTGGGTAGAAGATGGTGCTATTTATGCAATTGCCGATCTGTTAGGTATACCTGCTAGTGATGTAGAAGGTGTGGCGACCTTCTACAGTCAAATTTATCGCCAACCTGTTGGTCGCCATATTATTCGCTATTGTGACAGTGTGGTTTGTCATATTACCGGTTATCAAGGTATTGAGGCAGAAATTATAAAATTATTGAAAATTGCGCCCGGGCAAACAACCGCAGATGGCCGTTTTACCTTATTACCAACTTGTTGTCTGGGTAATTGTGACAAAGGTCCCACTATGATGATTGATGAGGATACGCATAGTCATTTAAAGCCATCTGATATTCAACGGCTATTGGAGCAGTATCCATGACAACACAGCGACAAATTATCCGTAGTGCGCAGACGCATCCATTAACTTGGCGGCTGCGTGAAGATCATCAACCGGTCTGGTTGGACGAATACTTAAGTAAAAATGGTTATAAAGGCGCTAAAAAGTCGCTAAAAAGTATGTTGCCGGATCAAGTTGTTAGCTTAGTTAAAGATGCTGGTCTTAAAGGTCGTGGTGGTGCTGGTTTTTCTACTGGTCTCAAATGGAGTTTGATGCCGAAAGATGAAAGAATGAATATCCGTTATCTACTTTGCAATGCTGATGAAATGGAGCCAGGAACTTATAAAGATCGTCTTTTAATGGAACAACTGCCGCATTTGTTGATCGAGGGAATGTTAATTGGCGCCTTTGCACTAAAAGCATACCGTGGGTATATTTTCCTGCGTGGTGAGTATATCAAAGCAGCCAAACATTTACGTAAAGCGATTGAGGAAGCGAAAGCAGCGGGTCTATTAGGTAAAAATATTCTGGCTACTGGTTTTCACTTTGAGCTTTTTGTGCATACTGGTGCTGGACGCTATATTTGTGGTGAAGAAACAGCGCTAATTAACTCCCTTGAAGGACGCCGTGCAAATCCGCGTTCAAAACCGCCTTTTCCGGCAACATCAGGTGTTTGGGGTAAGCCGACTTGTGTTAATAATGTTGAAACACTCTGTAATGTGCCTGCTATTATTGAACATGGCAAAGAATGGTATCTCGGACTTAGCGAAGGCAAAATTAAAGATGCTGGAACCAAGCTAATGGGATTTTCTGGCCGGGTCAAGAATCCAGGGTTGTGGGAATTACCTTTTGGTATAACTGCTCGTGAAATATTGGAAGATTATGCCGGTGGAATGTGTAAAGGTTTGACGCTTAAAGCATGGCAACCCGGCGGGGCAGGTACTGATTTTCTAACCGAAGCGCATCTTGATTTAGCAATGGATTTCGACACTATCGCTAAAGCCGGTAGCCGTTTAGGTACAGCTCTTGCCATGGCGGTTGATAATGAAATTAATATGGTTTCTTTAACCCGCAATTTAGAGCAATTTTTTGCCCGAGAATCATGTGGTTGGTGTACCCCGTGTCGTGATGGTTTACCTTGGAGTGTGAAAATTCTACAGGCTTTAGAGCGTGGTGAGGGTCAACCAGGCGATATTGAAACATTAGAGCAACTTTGTCGCTTTCTTGGGCCAGGGAAAACATTTTGTGCTCATGCGCCCGGTGCAGTAGAACCCTTGCAGAGCGCTATCAAATATTTTCGTGCCGAATTTGAAGCTGGTATCAGCCAACAGAATTTTGCCAACTTGACTTCAATTACAGGCATTCAACCAAATTTATTAAAGCAGCGTTGGTGATAACTTACGCTAAGCTGAATAAAGACTTATTTAAGTCGACTGAATTTTTGATTAACGCCTGCTGAAAAAGCAGGCCATTAGGAAGCACGCAGGCTATGGCTACAATATATGTAGATGGTAAACGATATGATGTAAATGGGGCTGAAAACCTGTTACAGGCATGTCTTTCTCTGGGTCTGGATATTCCTTACTTTTGCTGGCATCCAGCCTTGGGAAGTGTTGGTGCTTGCCGTCAATGTGCAGTTAAGCAATATCAAAATGCTGACGACATACATGGTCGTCTGGTAATGTCATGCATGATACCGGCTTCTGATGGAACCTATATTTCCATCGATGATGATGAAGCTAGACAGTTTCGTGCAAGTGTTGTTGAGTGGTTGATGACAAACCATCCACATGATTGCCCGGTCTGTGAAGAAGGAGGCAATTGTCATTTACAAGATATGACAGTGATGACGGGTCATACAATGCGTAAATATCGTTTTACAAAACGAACGCATCATAATCAAAATCTAGGCCCGTTCATTGGTCACGAAATGAATCGTTGTATCGCTTGCTATCGCTGTGTTCGTTATTATAAAGATTATGCCGATGGTACCGATCTGGGTGTTTATAGCGCCCATAATCATGTCTATTTTGGCCGAGTGGAAGACGGTACGCTAGAGAGTGAATTTTCTGGTAATTTAGTTGAGATCTGTCCAACGGGTGTTTTTACTGATAAAACCCATTCTGAACGTTACAATCGCAAGTGGGATATGCAATTTGCGCCAGGAATATGTCAACAGTGTAGTATCGGTTGTAATACTAGCCCTGGTGAGCGTTATGGTGAACTACGCCGGATTGAAAATCGTTACAACGGTATGGTAAATCACTATTTTTTATGTGATCGCGGGCGCTTTGGTTACGGTTATGTTAATCGTAAAGATCGTCCCCGCCAGCCTCAACTAGCTAAAAAAGGTAAACTACACACTATTTCCGCTGTAGAGGCGATGCAAACGGGTGCAAAATTTTTACGTAAAGCAAAAAAGACTATCGGTATTGGATCACCACGAGCCAGTATCGAGAGCAATTATGCATTACGAGCACTTGTTGGCGAAGAAAACTTTTATTCAGGTATTTCCACAGCGGAACAGTGTCGTCTCGAATTAATGGTTGACATTTTGCAAAAGGGAGGCGTCTATACGCCGACATTGCGTGAAATTGAAAATTATGATGCGGTGCTGGTTTTAGGAGAAGATTTAACCCAAACTGGGCCACGTATAGCATTAGCGGTTCGTCAGGCGGTTAAAGGTAAAGCCAGAGCCATGGCTGAAGCACAAAAAGTGGTAGATTGGCAAATCGCTGCCGTGTTAAATATTGGCCAACATGCTAAATATCCACTATTTATTACCAATATAGATGATAGCCGTTTAGATGATGTTGCCGCATTAAATTATCGGGCTCCGGTTGATGATCAAGCTCGCTTTGCTTTTGCTATTGCTCATGCTTTGGACAGTAAGGCGCCAGCAGTGAATGATTTGCCGGCGGAAATTAAAGCAAAAGCTGAATTAGTTGCGCAAGCGTTATTGCAGGCCAAGAAGCCACTTATTATTAGTGGTAGCAATGTTGGTAGTGATGCACTTATCCAGGCCGCCGCTAATATTGTTTTTTCATTAAAAGCGAATAATGTAGCAGCAGGAATTACCTATATTGCTGCTGAAGCTAATAGCTTTGGTTTGGCTTTAATGAATGCGCAATCATTAGATATGGCAATGGAGCGTATCGCATCAGGTGAGGTTGATACCGCTGTTATTATGGAAAATGATCTTTATCGACATAGTGATGTGGATAGCGTTAATAATGCTTTGCATAAGCTTAATAAATTAATTGTCGCGGATCATCAACATACCGCTATTATGGATCAAGCGGATCTTATTTTACCCGCCGCTAGCTTTGCTGAAAGCGCTGGAACATTAATTAATAATGAAGGCCGTGCACAGCGTTATTTTCAGGTATTTGACCCGACTTATTACCAACCTAATATTGCCATTAATGAAAGCTGGCGTTGGTTTCACTCATTGCAGGCAGAGCTTGAAACTCGTCATATAAATTGGTCACAATTAGATCATGTGATACAGGCCTGTATAAAGGCAATGCCTCAATTTACCGCTATTGTTGATGCTGCACCTAATGCTACTTTTCGTATTATGGGGCAAAAATTAGCGCGATCTCCCCATCGTTATAGTGGTCGTACCTCAATGTTGGCTCATATGGAGGTCAGTGAACCTGCTCAACCATGTGATATTGATACGCCATTTGCTTTTTCGATGGAAGGTAACAATAGTTCCGTTGCTATTTGCCAACAAATTCCGTTTGCTTGGTCGCCAGGCTGGAATTCGCCACAAGCGTGGAATAAGTTTCAAGCTGAAGTAGGTGGACCGTTACGTTTTGGCGATCCGGGTGTCCGATTATTTAATTCGAACGATAGTCGCTTAGATTATTTTACCGCTATTCCGTTTGCGTGGCAGCGGCAAGATAACCAATGGACGGTTGCACCTTACTATCATTTATTTGGTAGTGATGAAACCTCACAGCGCGCGGAGGCAATACAACAACGTATGCTAGAAGCTTATATTATGCTCAATATTCAGGATGCTGAAAATTTGGCTGTTAAAGTTGGTGCCATGCTTGAGTTTAGTTACGGTAGGCAAGTTTATCGATTACCAGTTCGTCTCAGTTATCATTTGGCCCAAGGGCAGATTGGTTTACCTTTAGGTATGCCTGGTATTGCGCCAACAATGGCAGGTGTTGCCGTGAAAAATCTACGGAGGGCAACATAATGCTCCTGTTTTCTGCCGAAATCACGGTTGTGATTATTGCTGTTTTACAAGCGATAGCTATTTTGCTGGTGGTGGTTATTTGTGGTGCTTTAATGAGTTTTGGCGAACGTCGTTTACTGGCACTGTTCCAGAATCGTTATGGACCTAATCGGGTAGGATGGGGAGGTTCATTACAGATTGTTGTTGATATGATAAAAATGCTATTTAAAGAAGATTGGATCCCGCAATTTTCAGATAAGCATATTTTCATGTTGGCCCCGGTAATTGCTTTTTGTTCCATGTTATTGGTATTTGCCATTATTCCGGTTAGCGCAACTTGGTATGTTGCCGATCTTAACATTGGCCTGCTGTTTTTTTTCATGATGGCCGGATTAGCGGTTTATTCTGTACTATTTGCTGGTTGGTCAAGTAATAATAAATACTCTTTACTAGGCTCTATGCGTGCTTCTGCTCAGACTTTAAGTTATGAAGTCTTTCTGGGGCTTTCATTAATGGGGGTCGTTGCTCAAGCCGGCTCCTTTAACTTAATTGATATTGTCAATTCGCAAGTCGGATTATGGAATATTATTCCGCAATTTTTCGGCTTTTTAACCTTTGTTATCGCTGGCGTTGCAGTTTGTCACCGTCATCCGTTTGATCAACCTGAATCAGAGCAAGAACTGGCCGATGGCTATCATATTGAATATTCCGGTATGAAATTTGGTCTATTTTTTCTCGGCGAATATATCAGTATTGTCACGGTTTCTGCATTAATTGTGACCTTATTTTTCGGCGGTTGGCTTGGCCCATTTTTACCTGGTTTTATTTGGTTTGCATTAAAAACAGCCTTTTTCATGGTGATGTTTATTCTTGTTCGCGCCTCATTACCACGTCCGCGTTATGATCAAGTGATGGCTTTTGGCTGGAAAGTGTGTTTGCCATTGACGTTGATCAATCTGTTAGTAACGGCAGCGGTTATTCTATGCAACGCTTAATAAGGGAGGATTGAGCCATGATATTAAAAGAGTTAGTGGTTGGTTTAGCCACCCAGATACGTAGTATTTGTATGATCGGGCTACATGCTTTTCATAAACGTGAAACGAAAATGTACCCAGAGGAACCGGTTTATTTAGCTCCTCGTTATCGCGGGCGTATTGTATTGACGCGTAATCCAGATGGTAAAGAGCGCTGTGTGGCTTGCAATTTATGTGCTGTAGTTTGCCCAGTTGGCTGTATTTCACTTCAAAAAGCGGAGCAGCCAGATGGTCGTTGGTATCCAGAATTTTTTCAGATTAATTTTTCCCGTTGTATTTTCTGCGGTTTATGTGAAGAGGCTTGTCCGACTACAGCGATCCAACTAACGCCTGATTTTGAGATGGGGGAATACAAACGCCAAGATCTGGTCTACGAAAAACAGGATTTGTTGATTTCAGGGGCAGGTAAATATCCAGATTATAATTTTTATCACAAAACGGGTATGGCGATTAGTGGTAAAGATAAAGGTGAAGCTGATAATGAAGCTAAGCCTATTAATATTAAAGACTTGCTACCATAAGGAGCGGTGTTTATGGAATTTACATTTTATATCGCCGGATTGGTTGCTATTTTGGCGACGCTTAGGGTAATAACACATACCAATCCAGTACATGCGCTGTTGTATCTGATCATTTCCCTGTTAGCTTTATCGATCGTTTTTTTCTCTGTTGGGTCTTATTTTGCAGGTGCATTAGAGATTATCGTTTATGCCGGAGCGATCATGGTACTGTTTGTGTTTGTAGTCATGATGCTTAATTTAGGTAAATCAGTCGTTGATCAGGAGCGTACTTGGCTACAGCCAAAAGTATGGATTGGCCCAGCCATACTTTCAATGGTTTTACTTAGCGTTATTATTTATGCCATTGTGGCAATAGAACATAGTCAGATCACAGGCGAGATGATTAGTGCTAAAGTGGTTGGTATTAATTTATTTAGCTCTTACGTGATAGCCGTTGAACTGGTTTCTTTGTTGTTATTGGCGGGTCTTATTGTCGCATTTCATATCGGGCGTGAAAAACGGCTTAACCATCTTGATAATCATTCTGATGTGGAGGAACAAGTATGATTCTTTTACAGCATGGTTTAATCTTAGCAGCGGTTTTATTTGTTTTAGGTTTAAGTTGTCTGCTAATTCGGCTCAATTTTCTTTTTATGTTAATTGGATTAGAAATAATGATTAACTCAGCTGCATTGGCTTTTGTTATCGCTGGCAGTTATTGGGGACAAGCTGATGGTCAAGTGATGTATATTCTAACGATTAGCTTAGCTGCCGCGGAAGCAAGTATAGGATTGGCGTTGTTACTGCAACTTTATCGTCATCGCCAGAACCTAAATATTGATGAAGTCAGTGAGATGTGCGGATGAATTTACTCTATTTAACCATTCTGCTACCACTATTGGGATTTCTGCTGCTCGCATTTTCTCGCGGACGTTGGTCGGAAGATTTGTCCGCTACCATCGGAGTTGGTTCGGTAGGTTTTGCAGCGCTCGTAACATTTTGGTTAGCGCTCGATTTTTGCGCTAACAATGCTGACGGTGGTTATGTTTATAGTCAGACATTGTGGTATTGGATAGCAGTAGTTAATTTTAACATTCCTATTACACTGGTTCTTGATGGTTTATCATTAACCATGTTAGCGGTTGTGACAGGCGTTGGTTTTTTAATTCATTTATACGCTTCTTGGTATATGCGTGGTGAAGAAGGTTATTCTCGTTTTTTTGCTTATACCAATTTGTTTATTGCTAGTATGGTTGTTTTAGTTTTGGCTGACAACATGATGCTAATGTACCTTGGTTGGGAAGGGGTCGGGTTATGTAGTTACTTGCTAATCGGTTTTTATTATACCAACCCTGCAAATGGCAAAGCAGCCATGAAGGCTTTTTTTGTCACGCGTATTGGTGATGTATTTTTAGCGATTGGCATGTTTATTCTCCATAATCAATTTGGCACACTGAATTTCCATCAATTAAGCATGTTGGTACCAGAGAAAATAACAGCTGGTTCTTCGCTGATCAATTGGGCAACCCTAATGATCCTTGGCGGTGCGGTCGGTAAATCTGCTCAGTTACCTTTGCAGACCTGGTTAGCCGATGCAATGGTGGGGCCAACCCCAGTATCTGCGCTTATTCATGCGGCAACCATGGTCACTGCGGGTGTTTATTTAATTGCCCGTACACATATTCTGTTCTTGATGGCACCGGAAATATTGCACTTAGTCGCTATTATTGGTGCGGTTACCCTAATATTGGCTGGATTTTCGGCTTTAGTACAAACAAATATCAAACGCATATTGGCTTATTCGACTATGAGTCAAATAGGTTATATGTTTTTAGCTTTAGGTGTCCAGGCTTGGGATGCGGCTATTTTTCATTTGATGACCCACGCTTTCTTTAAAGCTTTACTTTTTTTATCCGTTGGTTCAGTGATTGTTGCCTGTCATCATGAACAAAATATATTTAAGATGGGTGGCTTACGTAAAACGCTCCCCTTTGTTTATGGTTGTTTTTTAATCGGTGGGGGTGCGCTAGCGGCGATACCGCTAGTCACTGCGGGATTTTATAGTAAAGAGGATATCTTATGGGGAGCTGCTCAAGAAGGAGAAACTGTTTTCCTCTGGGCTGGCATAATTGGCGCATTTATGACCGCACTCTATACTTTCCGTATGATTTTTATTGTCTTTCATGGCAAAAAACAGACTAAGGCTCAAGCTATCGGCGGTATTAGCCATACTCTGCCGTTAGTGGTATTAGCAGTATTATCAACGGTTTTTGGCACACTGATTGTTCAACCGTTAGCAGGCATATTTCCTGTCAGTGAAACAATCAATGAGTCAGGTAAAGTTATGCTAGAAATGATTTCGGCTATTGTTGCATTACTCGGATTATCACTAGCGATATTTCTCTATTTGGGCAAACGTAAGGTTGTTAAATCAATTGCCAAAAGTACGGTGGGGAGTTTTTTTAACGCTTGGTGGTATCAGGCATGGCGATTTGACCAACTTTATAACCTTATTTTTGTAAAACCATTTAAAGCAATTGCTCAATTATTGGCAAATGATCCTATCAATTCATTAATGAATATTCCAGCTGTGATGTCATGTTGGGGCAATAAAAGCTTAAGTTTTAGCCAGAACGGGCAAATCCGTTGGTATTTGGCTTCTATGGGGTTAGGGGCAGTGTTGATTTTAGCACTGTTACTTCTGGTTTAATTAAGGGACACATTGCGCCATGCTATTACCTTGGCTAATACTTCTTCCTTTCATCGGTGGTGTGCTATGTTGGCAGTCTGAGCGATTTAATAAACGGGCACCACGCTATTTGGCACTGTTTGTGATGGGGTTAACACTGTTCTTCTCTGTACTACTTTGGTTACAAGGGAATTCTTCGTTGACTAATACTTTGGCATTACCCCAATGGCGGGCGATCTTCTTCATGCCATGGATCACGCCATTAGGTATTAATATCGCTTTAGCCATTGATGGTTTATCATTACTAATGATAGTGTTAACTGCTATCATGGGGATTTTTTCTGTATTGAGTTCGTGGAGTGAAAATCAATCTAATCAGGGTGCTTATTACTTTCATCTGATGTGGATTTTAACCGGCGTGATGGGAATTTTCATGGCGGTGGATCTGTTTTTGTTTTTTTTCTTTTGGGAAATGATGTTGATCCCAATGTATTTTCTGATTGCTAATTGGGGGCATAAAGGCTCGGAAGAACGTGCACATATCAATGGAGCAACTAAGTTTTTTATTTATACTCAAGCAAGTGGCTTGATTATGTTGCTGGCGATTGTTGCATTGGCATTAATTCATTATCAATCATCGGGTAATTGGTCATTTGCCTATCAGGATCTTTTAAATACCAAAATGTCAGCCCTGACGCAGTATCTATTAATGCTGGGATTTTTTATTGCATTTGCGGTGAAAATGCCTTTGGTACCTTTTCATGGATGGATGGCAGACACGCAAGAGCAATCGCCAACAGCCGGCTCCGTTGATATTTCAGGTATCATGCTTAAAACGGCAGCTTATGGCTTATTGCGTTTCACATTACCGCTATTTCCTGAAGCATCGATTCAATTTACACCTATCGCGATGACGCTAGGCGTGATCAGTATATTTTATGGTGCATGGTTAGCATTCAAACAGACAGATATCAAACGCCTGGTGGCTTATAGCAGTTTGTCGCATATGGGGTTTGTTACAGTCGCAATTTATGCTGGTTCTATCCTTGCTTACCAAGGGGCAGTGTTACAAATGATAGCTAATGGTATATCAGGCGCGGCTTTGATAATTATTAGTGGTCAACTTTATGAACGTACTGGAACACGTGATATGCGTATGATGGGAGGATTATGGAAACGGATCATGTGGCTGCCTGCACTGTCACTATTTTTTGCAGTTGCAACTTTGGGAATGCCGGGTACCGGAAATTTTGTCGGTGAATTTATGATCCTATTTGGTACTTTTGGACAATTTAAATTGGTGACAGTTATTATGGTATTCGGTGTAGTATTTGCGTCTATCTATGCACTGTTGATGATGCAACAGGTTTATTATGGTACTGCAAAATCGGAAAAAGTACTGCCAGCTTTAAATGGTCGTGAGATGTTGGTTTTATTGACATTAGCATTGTTATTAGTGGTATTAGGTTTTTATCCGCAACTTGTGTTAGATACTTCAAAAAATGTTATGGAATCGCTTCACAGTTTATATTCCATTTCATTTTCAACATTAAGGCCATAATTCGTCATGACCATAACTTTTGAACAATTGATCGCATTGTCACCACTTTTGATCCTTGGGCTATTAGTGGTGATTGTGATGTTATCCATTGCCTGTCGGCGTCATCATTTAATTAATGCGACATTAACTATAACCGGTTTTATTATCGCTTTGCTGGCCTGCTTTTTAATTGGGGATAAATTACCTATTGAAGTAACTCCATTAATCTATGTAGATAAATATTCACTCTTTTATAGCGCACTTATTTTGATTGCCGGTGTTGGCGTATCAATTTATGGCTATGGATGGCTTGCAGGATACCAGGATAATAAAGAAGAGTTTTATTTATTATTAAGTATTGCGGTAACAGGAGGGATCCTATTATCAATGGCCAATCATTTAGCATCCTTATTCATTGGTATTGAATTAATTTCATTGCCATTATTTGGCTTGGTTGGCTATGCCTTTATTCAGAAGCGTTCATTAGAAGCTAGTATTAAATATATGTTGCTATCAGCCGCTGCCTCTGCATTTTTATTGTTCGGTATGGCATTATTCTATGCTGAATCAGGTAGTTTGGTATTTGCCAAATTAGGGTTAAGTCTAAATGAGCGTATTATTCACTATCCAGTCATTATGGTTGGTGTCGGGATGATATTGGTTGGTATTGCTTTTAAACTCTCTTTTGTACCTTTTCAACTGTGGACGCCGGATGTTTATCAAGGTGCACCTGCACCTGTAGCGACATTTTTGGCAACTGCTAGTAAGATCGCTATTTTTGCAGTTTTAATGCGTTTACTAATGACATCACCCATAGCGGAAAGTGAGGCATTATTATTAGTACTTACCATTATTGCCATTGCTTCTATACTATTTGGTAATTTAATGGCTATATCACAACAGAGTATTAAACGTCTGTTAGGTTACTCATCTATTGCCCATATGGGATATTTACTATTGCCGTTAATTGCTTTACAGATTGATAGTGTTGCATCACAAATTACTGTAGCAATCTATTTTATGGGGTATTTATTCGCTAGTTTAGGTGCTTTTGGCGTTGTAAGTATTCTTTCTAGTCCCTACTGTGGTGGTGATAAAGACGATATTAATGCTTATCGGGGATTATATTGGCGCCACCCAGTTCTAGCGATTATTTTGACCATAATGATGCTGTCGTTAGCTGGCATACCTATTACCTTAGGTTTTATTGGTAAATTTTATATTATCATTACCGCTATCAATGCCAAATTATGGTTGTTAACGGCTGGCGTTATTATCGGTAGTGCGATGGGTTTATACTATTATTTACGTTTTATGGCTAGTTTATATAGCCGTGAGCCGGTAGAAAATAGCCAACCTCACAAACAGCTAAATGTTAATTTAGCCACTTTATTTGCGCTATTATGTGCAGTTATTACCATTTTATTGGGAATATGGCCACAACCTTTGTTTGAGATTTCGGTTGCTGCCTTGGCGGCATAAATATCATTATGCTTTAATAGCCCAGCGTTAATATCGTTGTTTTTTTATGATTGATATTTTTAATAGTGAAAACAATTAATGAATGGTTTGCTAAAGATATAATATAAATAGCAGAATGAATTTTAGGTTAGCCAATTGGCTTGATAAAATGATTTATTGGATGGTAAGTCAAGAGGAGAGTAATAGTGGTTAATATTACCGAGTCCATAGCAAATGCTCATTAATTTTTATCCGAATTGTAATCAGTTAAACTCATTTCGCCGATTAATAGCAGTATTAAGCGAGTTCAACATCTTCCTGAATACAAACAGTGGCACGATTTAACTACTCAGGCAGTACAACTAATTAATAGAGAGTGGTGCGATGGATAAAGTTGTGGTTGCCAGTCAAAAGGATATTCAATTAACAAAACCGTTAAATGCGGCAAGTCTGGTGTCGGCAAGTAAAGTGGTTAATCGTCAATGCTATCATTTTATGATGTCCTTTAACGCTCAACATACTTTTTTATAATCAATCCCTGAGCGACTTTATTATCGTAAATTTTAACAACTTTATACTGAAGCATTAGCTGGAAAGGTAGTCAATTCATCAGACCAATTAGTCAGACAAGCCAATTTTGTGTTTATAGTCTTTTAATGTTTTCTCTCTTAATCCTCTTGTTTTTAATATCTCTTTATATCTATCTAAAAATTCATGAAAAGAGATAGAACCATGTCCTTCAATTTTTTCTGTCAACGATTTTGTGTTTTCTTTATTGATTAATAACTGATTCGCATTAATTGCTTCATTGATAGCATAGGCTTTGTTACGTCCTAGACCGTATTCCTTACGTGTGCGAGGGTCTCTGTAAGTATAATAGCCTTTACGCTCGTAGAGGTTAGGGGGCAAATCTCTGTTTTTGCGACTTCTGATTCTGGGCATGACCTATCCTTTGTAACAAATTACTATTGCTAATTTCTCTAATACTGTTGATTTTGATGGCGTATTCTTCGACAAGGTACTCTCTGCCGTCTTTAATGGGTGGTGGCTGTATAAGTCCATTTCTTGCCCAGTTTCTGACGGTATCCATTCTGCGTGGTCTGTTCCTTCGAGCGTTCCATTCCGCTAAAGTAATCATGTTTATTTATCCTCATTCAAAAACTCACACTCTTCTCAGGTGCTTCATTGCCCCACAGAAACCAATGACGAAGCACGAATGGTGATATTCGTTCTTTATTAGGTTAGGAATATGATTTCGTGGGGGAGGGAGTATTAGGTGTTATTTATTGCACCGTTTGATGCTTTGTTATGATATTGCCACAGGGTGGTTCTGCGAGTATCAGATCATACTTCACTTCATCTTCTGTTAAACGTTAAACATACCAGCTTTTATTGATTAAGTTTTTGCATATAACTATCCTTCAACCTTGAAATTGATGAATGGGTATTGATGTTGATTAAGTGGAATAGGTCAGTCGGAATAATGACGTTCTGGTGTTAATCACTTTCTTAGCGTATGACTAAATAATTATATATTATACCAGATACCACTACGGCTAGGCCAACGATTTCTTGACCGCATAAATGTAATTCTCTCAATCCCTCATGACCCTATTTTATCTGCGAGAATATTGCGGGTGGTGTTGTATCGGCATGGGTAATATGGCCAGCTATCAACTCAAAAGGTCAATGCTGTACTGATAACTAATAATGTCGTGATTAATAATTTAATGATGTTAAGTTTTATGGCTAAATTTAGGTGTAATTACTTCTTAACACAAATCGCTTTGGGGTTAATATCCTTGAAGGTTTCGAATTCCTGTGTATGAAGGCTGACCACGTTACTTGAAGTGTAAGGACTGGCGTACATGACTAAGTTTAAAATCCACATGGTGGTCCTCCGTTGCTAATGATAATGATAATGATAACTATTTGATATTAATGTATAAATTTTTGTAAATTTAAAGGTAATTTTTTATTTCTCTTCTATACTGATCATAGTTGATGATTTTTATTGTCTTCATGTTTGTTCACTGTTTGTTGAAATATTTCCCTGGTGTAGGTATTGGCCAACTTGGCTGAGTTGGCATTTTTTTATTTCCTCTTCATCGCTTCCAGTAATAAATCCTGTATTTCCCGTTTCGAATTGCGTCGCTCCATTACAACTTCATTGAGCGTATCTTTAGCGACAATATGGTGGATAAAGAAAGGACGATTGTGTCTGGCTTATGTTTGACGGGTTGTGCCAATAGATTCAATGATTTTCTGGTATTGCTCTAAATCCCACCAGTTAAGAGAAAAAGACCAGAATATTACCCCCGTCCTGTAAATTTAAACCGTGGCTGCCGCTTGCGGGATGAGCAAAAAATAACGGGATTTTTCCACCATTCAAGTCTGTGAGTGTTTGCGGGTTAGCGTCTAATTTTTCCCTTTGGGAAAGGTTTTTAGCAGTCGTGCAAGGTCATGTTTCCAGTGGTACGCAACCAGTACCTGCATCCGCCTCATATTGCAGGATGCGGTAGATTTAGATATGGTAACCGAGGATGAAAAAACTATTCAGAAGCTGAAAATTTTATCGGTTAAGTGTTCATCTATAGGATATCTCAACTTCAGCTGATATTGACTGGCCGAAAAAGCCGAAATAAGTGTTCCCTATTAGACAAACTGTCCTTTACTTTGGGTATAAATACTTTCAGCGAGTTTTTTGTCTTCAAAGTAATCGAGTCAATCAGTGCTATATGGGTATGGACTTTCTTTCCGCAATAAAACAGGATAGGAAGAACGAGAGACAACTCCTTGTGGCCAGTAAATGTTTTTGCATCGCTGCCATAGCGCATTAATCGCCCTGCAATGAGCTTATCAGGAGTCGACTGATGTTCTATGAGAGGACATAAATATATCCACGTCCCTTCGTAGTGCTGACTGAATAGAGAATATCGCTTTCATAATTCTTCATCTCAACATCAATGAATGAACCGGATTCCACTTTTAGGATATCTAAATTGCAAAGAGTCTCAATCTCATCCGGCAGCCAGATATCGAAAAAGTCTTTGGCAGTCTCTTTTTCACTCAGAAACTGGCGAAATACGGCATCGTGTGGTGTCGGGGTGAATTTTTTAGTTAAGATTAATCCCCTTTTTTATTTAACTTAGCAGCGTTGAAGGAAATGTATGAGTTTCGCTCGCTTTATGCCAGCGGGAAAGAGCACCGTTTAGGGTTAGCTGATTATCCTGAGATAACAAGCTATCAATTTTTGAAATTACTCTGTCAGCATTTTCACGTTTACGAATAATTAGTTTAATTGCCGTTTTTCAGAATCAGCTATCGCAGGTTGTAAATGTGCTACCACCTGCCAGATACCCTCACATTCAGAAGCAATAGAAGGGATAAATTTCACTTCCATGGGATAGTGAATGAATGCCGGTCATTTCTCTTACATGCATCCCAGATAGCATTTCATGCCTGTTTGAAACGAAAGTTCTGGGTCATGATTGCAATGATAGGGTGAGGTTCTGTGTATCCTTGTTGCTGAACTTTTCGTGTGCTTCGGGTTGGTATTTTGGTGCAGAATGTAGCTTTGTCTCCATGCGGTTGAATTTAGCAATATAAGCTTCTTTGAATTGTGATACTTTCTTTCCAGTGAATCCCATCACCAAGAATACGAAGCTGTCTTTGGTTATTTGGTACTAAACTACTTCCCGAATGGCACTAGTACCGATTGTTTTATTTTTGACCATTCGCGAAAAGTTGCGGATGGTAAATTTTGTAGAACAGTCAAGGATTCTAGCTTTTGTACGACATGCTGATGTTGCTTCTCGAAGTACAGTGCTACATCTTCGTATTCACAGCTTTATAGTTATGGATAACAACTTTTGGTGAAGCAAGGGATGTTTGAAGTGTCATGATGACCTCCGATGGTAGTATTTAAATAATCACCACCGTGAGGTATCAATCTCATAGGTGGTGAACTGAACAGGATTGATACTACCGGAACAACCGACCAGCCAACCTTAACGGTTGCCCTATCCACTCACCATTGAATGTGTGGCTAGATTACGATATTAAAAAACACGCTCGCGACGTGTAATTCTGTCGTGGTAGCCTACGGCAGGGTATCAATCACGACACTTGATTTATCAGGTGAAAGTAAACTATAGCGCATGATTTCTTCTTTCGTCAATGGTTAATGTTGAGTTTATACTTACCTAAACACAGGAGGATTCCTTATGGGTCAGCTTGCGTTTGATACACAAGAGTTTGTCGAAACATTAGAAAATGCTGGTTTGCCAAAAGACCAGACAAAAACAATTTCTATTGCTGTACGTATGTTACATGAGGTTGCTGATAGCGATCAAAGCAGATATTGTTGAAGTAAATCGTAATATTGCTGATGTTCGTAAAGATATGGCTACCCGTTTTTAGAAAACTGGTGCCCAAATTGCTCAGATAGATAAGCGCCTCGATTTTTCAGAAAAACGATTTGATAGATTGGAACAAAAATTTAAACGTTTGCAATGGTTTTTATTGGCTGGTATTCTCGGTTTACTATTTAAAGAAATAATCCCTAAATTGTGGGGGGTCGTAATAAATATTGTGGTCTTTTAACTCAACTAAGTAAGATGTTAAATTCTAAATTTTTGTAGTTAAGGATGATTATTTTTATATAACTAATTGTTTATAATATAAATGAGGTTACATTATGAATGTAAATTCAGCTACAAGTTTATTGTATTTATATGAAAAAGATGATCCAAATTTTAGCAATTATGGGAAAAGTAAGACTGATAACACGTTTAAAGCTGTTCTTGATTCAATAAGCTACCTTACTAAACATATTCCAGATAGCTCTAAATTAACTCTAACACCTGAAAAAACAAGTGAGATATTTAAATTAATAAAAGAAAATAAAATTGATTTTATGGAGATAAAAAGTCGAGTTAATACTACTGAAGATTTAAAATTAATAAGAAAAATTGTGATGAATCCAGATAAATATGAAGAACTATTTACTAAACAAGAGTAAATTCAAGCTTTATACTAAAAACAACTCGTTTTACTCGCACTTAGTATTCAGGAAGGAGAATTACGCAGGATTTGTTAAAGTGTTCATAGTGATTTCCTTTGAACTTTAGGATAATCATCACCTTAAGGTCTCAAGCTCATATTAGTGGTGAACTGAGCAATCTTTACCGGAACTACCGACCGGCCTTAACTGCTGCCCCATCTACTACACCATAGAATTTGTGGCTAGATTAGACATTAAAGAATACCCCGGCGGCGTGCATATGTCGCGAACTCTAAAACCCGATCTCTGATTTATCAGATGCAAGTAAACTATAGCGCATGATTTCTTCTTCCGTCAATGGGTATTTAAAATGTCAATGTTTTATTATGCTACTACAATCCCGTTCATCATGAAGCTTAACAAGCTTGAGAATTGGGTGTCATAGAAATGGGGCTGAGTCTGACGAGGATTATTTCGGTCAGTCAGGTTTTTAGCAAGCTGTAATCCTTTCTCTGTCAGTGGCCAAAAAAGTTTTTCCTTGTCAGGATGTTTACTGCTAGGGTGTGATTTACGTTCAAAATACCTAATAATTGCAGACGCTTAAAACCGGATGGTGGGTTGTAGGGTTTACAATGCCGTAGTAAACCGTAAAAGAGTGTGTTACTTCGCTTGAGCCTGTTAAACAACCCTCCTGCGCATTAACAGCGTAAGCAGGGAGAATATCTGGCATACCTAAGGAAGATTGTAGTCTTTTCATTGCACCTAGTAGGCCGGAAGGGGCAATCCGCAATTTATGTTTGTAAAAAGCGAGCATGGCCAAGCCAGCTTGTACTTTGTCGGTTAGTGGTTGGATAGGTATAGAAATAGCTTTATCAAAAGTCCGAATAACTTTGAGATGGAAAGCTGTACTAATCCACATGGAATAGGAGTAAACCAGTTCTTTAGCAACGTATGTTCCTTGCTCTATACCTCCTCTAATGACCGATACAGGAATTCCTGTATCGCTGCATTTGCTAAGTACATTAAGCGAGCTAATCGCAGTAGATTATTGAAGAGCCTTGTAAAACCATGCATGATTCGTTAGCTTTTGCTCAACAAACCGGAATCGCTGTCGCTTGGAATGAAAGTGTTCGTGAGCCTACTTTTCAACTTAAAAAACAGCCGGGCGTTAGCGCAATAATTGTTAACCCCTATTGTTGGGTAGCTTAAATCGCTGTAAATAACTAATTCATGACGCTGGGGCTTTGGGATTAGATACGGTGATTAGTTCTAGTCTTGAAAGTAGTTTTGGTTTAAGACAGTTAGCTAGAATGGCAAGCTGCTTAACACCAGAAACAGTTTCAGGATTAGATATCCTCTCACTGCTCCTGGCTCAACTTGTGTGTCAATAGCCTAAAAGTTCATTACTGCTAATCGGATTAAATGGATTACAACTAATTCATTACCTCATGCACTACAGGAATGCAGCCACGCTTCTTGGCGTTTATGAAGATAAAAAATGTTGAGCAAAAAGCCACCTTACAGAATGTGTTATTAGGAGGCGCTTATGATCCCGAATGAGCTAGTCGATGATGCTAAGCGGCATGGGGACCACTGTTGGCTTGGCTATGTATGGTATGACAGCAGCCCGCCACGGTTTTTGCTAAACAAGCAGATAGTGGCATAGGCATTGATTTACCTTTAATCGGCAAATCACTTCGTTTAGTTAATAGTGGAATCCATATTCAAGCTGATAGCTTGGCATTAGGCTATTGGTGGCGGAGGAAAGTGCTACCATTAAGCATTAGTTAATGGTTGGTTTGCTAGCAGCAATAAAGATGCTTTTGAGTGTGGTGAATGGCGGATCTTAGGTCGATTGGATAATCAATTTTTCAGTGGCGGGGGAAGGTATTCAACTAGAAGATATCGAATCTATATTGAATAGCCATCTCGATATTAAACATCGTTTTGTAATCCCAATAGTCGATAAAGAATTTGGTCACTGTCCAGTTGCGGTAATTGAGTCTGATAATCAAAAACTGGTAACCAGTTTAAATCTGTGGTTAGTTCGTCGGCTAGTGGCTTTTCAACGACCTATTGCTTATTATTTATTGCTCAGAGTGTTAATAGATAATGCTGGCATTAAACTTTCACGTCACAATATAAAGTAATGCCTTTACAGCATCATAATGATAATAAACTGGATTAAATTTGCTTGGCATTGGCTTTATGGTCATGATAGTTTATAGTAATAAGATATCCTTGCGTAAACATAACATAATTTTTGGACTGTCATCAGGGTAAAAATGATTCGGAGAGATTATACTCTATCCGATTGGTAGCAAACAGTTTTATTTATGCTGGTTTTTCGCTGTTTTTCTAATGCTTTTTCAACGCCTTCACCATATTGAGGGTATACCTTCTTAAATAGTGCAAGCTGCCGCTGCTGTGTTTCAATTGACACTTTAACTAATTCACTGGTAATTCTGTCAAACATACGTTTATGTTCATGTTTACTGAGCAATTCATAAAGTGCGAGAGGCTGGCTAATAATCTTCATCTTTCCGATGATTTCAGTGAGCGACCGTTTCTGTCAACGTTAATGGTGGTTCTTTAAATTGAGTTTGTTCTTGAAATAGGCCAGCGCTATTCAAGTAGCCCGATTGCTGCTATTACCATCCACTCGCATTGCGCCATCCCGGTGATAGTTATGAAATGGACAAGTGGTAAGCGGCTTATTTACTGGGACTCTGAAAATTATTGACACCTAAATGATAACGATGGGCGTGTCTATAATAGAATAACCGGCTTTGTAACATTTTATCCGGTGAAAAACCAATACCCAGCACAATATTAGCTGGGCTAAAGGCTGCTTGTTCCTCATCAATAAAATAGTGATCAGGATTGCGATTTTATTCAAATTCACCAACATCTATTAACGGACAATCATTATGTTGAATACTTTAGTCAAGTAAAATGGATTGTAAGGTGGTTTAGTAGCATTGGCTTCAGGCATGACTTGGATTTGCAATTTTCAACATAGATAACTTTTGTGGTTAATAGTATAAAACAGATCACGTTGCGAACTTTCACGATCTTTACCGACAATTTTTTCAGCTCCATCATCCATCAAATTGTCAATACCTTGTTGGTAACGAAAATGAAATTTAACTCAGAATCGCTCATTTTTTTCATTAATGAAACTATAGGTATGACTGCCGAAGCCGTGCATATGACGGTAAAATTTTGGTATACCTTGTCCATTCATATCGATAGTTAATTGATGAAAAAATTTTAGGTAAATGTGAAAAGAAATCCCATTTATAAGCCGGGTTAGGTAAATTAGTGCGCAGAGCACGTTTTACTACATGATTCAGATCAGAAAATTTTAATGGGTCACGTAAATAAAAAACCGGTGTATTGTTACCCACTAGATCCCAATTACCTTCTTCGGTGTAAAACTTTAAAGCAAAGCCACGAATATCCCGCTTCGCATCAGCAGCATCTTGTTTGCCAGCAATGGTAGAAAACGGATAAATAACTTGGTTTCCTTACTTATTTTAGAGAAGATTTTTGCCTGAGTTATTGGCTAATATCATAGGTAACAGTAAAAGTACCAAATACGCCAGAGCTTTTGGCATGCATATGGCGTTTAGGAGTAACTTTAAGGTCAAAATGTGTCAGTTGTTCTAAAAACTAAATATCTTGTAATAACTTTGGGCCTCGAGGGCCTGCGGTATAACGTTATTATTATCAACGATGGGTGAGTCTGGAGAGGGTTGTAGGACTTTCTTTTTTCTTCATTACACATCTCGAGTTTATTTGAAAAAAGACAATATATTTAGAAATAATTAGCAGGTGTTACATAATTTTATTAATCTCTTTAAGGCTATATCAAATAGATTATCTAGGCTAGTAGTATATATAGCCAATCAAAAATACCTATTGCTGCGATAAATCAGAGACAAAAATATTTTTTACAAAAAATAATAATAATTCAAAAGAAAATAAAATATATTATCGATATTTTAGTAAATAAAATAATTGGTAGCTTAGGACAACCATCGGATGAAAAAATTTTTATTACCAGTAACAATTGGATGTTTTTAATTCTCAGGGCATTCTAATGTGGCAGCTGTTAGTGCACAAGTGGGGAAAAATTTCACTATATTTGTGGTTGGCATTGGCAACAAAGGAGCAAATTTAGGCATAAATGCTAATTTGGACACGTAGCAATATAATGGACAGGTGGTTAGTTTAGGTGCGGATTTTGGCTTACCTTTGGGACATTTTGACGCTGGTGTTGGCACTAATGTGAAAATTATGCCGTTGATGACTTTATATGGTGAAATTTATGGCTCATCTCGTGATTTTACTTCTGGCAATTATTCTCCTATCAGGAAGCGGATATCGGCATTAAATATGAAGTTATTAAACCATTAGCAATTAATTTTTGTTAAAGTACAAGGTAAGGGTAATCATCCTAATAATACTATTGCTGATGGTTTTTATCTTGGTGCTGGAGTCAGTTTTTAGCTACTTAATTGTTCGCACCATATAAAATATGGTGCATTCCTTTATGTCAAAGAGTGTTATCCAACAGCAGGTAAAATGCCAATAACAATACCAATCTGAATTAAAATCACGGCTACACCACAAACCAGTACTATCAGTAACGCCGCTGTGCCACCTTTAACCAGGTAACGATTACTTTTGTTAATTTCGATCTTTCTGACGCGTATCACCATCAGAGTAGGTAGGATGAGCGCTAAGATAGATAAAGCAACGGCTGAATAGGTTAAGGCTTGAACAAAATTACTGAAAAAAAGTGCGCAAATTAGTGGGGGCAGGAAGGTTAATAATCCACTTTGTAATCGACCAAATGCGGTATTTTTACGCTTAAACATATCGGCCAAATAATCAAATAAACCCAGTGTAACGCCCAGAAAAGAAGTCGCTAACGCTAGATCCATAAACAGGTTAACGGCAATATTAACTTGTGAAGTTGCAACGATATCATTAATTGCAGTTAGTAATCCGTTTAAACCCGACTGGGCGGCTAAAATACCGATAAAGGTGTTTTGTGGGATAGCCCCTAAGGTGGCTATTTGCCATAAAATATAAGCTAATAATGGGATTGTGCTGCCAATAATAAAAATTTTACGTAGTTTTTCGATATTACCATCCATATAGCTTACCAGGCTAGGGATACTACCGTGAAAACCAAATGAAGTGAAAACGACAGGGATTGCTGATAAAATTAGCCCTTTTTCTACCGGCATAGCCGTAAGATTGATATTTTCTACGTGAGGCATCATGACGACTAGCATGATGAGCAGAAAAACAATTTTTGCGATAAACAGAATGCGATTTATTAAATCAACTGAATGAGTACCAATACAGACAATCGCACCGCCAATAATGGTGAATAAAATAATAGCAGAATTTATGCTAATATTTATTCCTATCCAAGATGAAAGGCTATTAGCTATCAAAATACCTGTTCCGCCAATATATGCCGTTGCTAATGCATACATCAGTAGTAGCATACTTAAATTGGTTATAACCTTTCCAGGTACACCAAGATACCGTTTGGCAATGGAGCTTAAACCTAAATGTGCGGGATTGTATTGATATACTTCGACTAATAACAGCGCGGTATAACTCATTAAAGACCATAGCCCAATTAGTATAAGCACAATCATGGGAAAACCAAGGCTCGATGCGGCAAGGGGCATTGCCAGCATGCCCGCACCGATTGTTGTACCAGCAACAATCAAAATACTACCCAGTGTACGATTTTTCATAAGTGAATTTGAGCTTTATAGCTAAATTTATTATAGTAGCAAAGTAAATGATTGCTTATTAATGTGTCAAATTAATATTACATTCTTTGAGATTTTATATTTATATTGTGAGGGCGGGCAGTAGTGAATTTAATATAGTTAAGCTAATTTATACCAATGATTGGAGTTTAGTAATAAAAGAAAATATTTACGATAAGGATGATTTTTTCTTGCCTATAGTCAGTTACCTCGTTCTGTTGATGGATTGAATGCTGCCGGAGAACGGCCGGTATTGCAAAGTTTATTACCTAATTTTCAAGATAAATCAGTATTGGATTTGGACTGTGGTTATGGCCTGCATTGTTTATATGCGGCGGGGCAGGGTGCGATAAAAGTGATTGGCACGGATATTTCGCAGAAAATGTTAAAGGTGTCTAGAAAAAGAAAAAAATTATTTTCCCGATATCATTGAATATTGGCAACAAGCGATAGAGGATATACAGTTTGCTAATTCTAGCTTTAATTTCGTTGCCAGTTTGTTAGCGTTACATTATGTAGTTGATTTTGCGAAAATATGTCATAAAATCCACGATTGCTTAACAGAGAAGTGCTAGTTTATATTTTTGGTCGAGTACCCGGGTTTTACTGCCGATGGTTCACAAGATTGGTGTTATGATAGTTCAGGTTCTAAGCTCCATTGGTCAGTTGATAACTATTTTACTAAAGGTGCACGTCAGGAAGAATTTCACGGTTATAATGTAACCTAAGTACCATAAAACCTTAACAACTTATTTAACTAGTTTATTAACCTCAGGATTCTCTATTGAGCCTCAGCCTGCTGATTATCTATTAGATAGAATTGCTGACATGAGAGATGAGCTGCGGTGTTCGATTATGTTACTAGTGGTTGCTAAACAAGCGTAAATATTCTTACTGCTAGCGTCCGATGATGTTATTAATCGGTAAGTGGCAGGCAACTTCATGATAATGTCTCATCTTTATCAATGAATGCGAGCGGTTTATGACGATATCCCACTTTCCCTTTGCGTAGAGATGTACCCGGTAGGCACCACAAAAGCCTCGCCGATATTGAATTCAATTTGAATTTTACTTTGGTCAAGGGTATCAAGTAGGCTAGTATGTTGTTTGGAATGAAAAGAGATTTGTATACCCTGCGCGTGGCGCAGGGTAATTTTATAGCTTGCCATAACGGTTATAACTCAAAATTACGCAGCTCATCGGTATCAACCTGGGCATCAATTTGCCCTACCAAATAGGAACTCACTTCTACTTCTTGTGGTGCTACCTGAACATTATCTGAAACTAACCAAGCGTTGATCCATGGAATAGGGTTAGAGCGTGTTTCAAAGGGTAATTTTAATCCAATAGCTTGCATGCGAATATTGGTAATATATTCGATATATTGACATAAAATATCTTTATTAAGACCGATCATCGAACCACCAGAAAAGAGATACTCCGCCCACTCCTTTTCCTGTTCGGCAGCTTGAACAAACAATTTGTAACATGCTTCTTCACACTCTTTTGCAATGATGGCCATTTCAGGATCATCTTGACCAGAACTCATTAGATTTAACATATGCTGAGTGCCTGTGAGATGCAGTGCTTCATCACGAGCAATCAATTTAATAATTTTAGCATTGCCCTCCATCAATTCGCGTTCAGCAAAGGCGAATGAGCAAGCAAAGCTAACATAAAAACGAATAGCTTCTAAGGCATTAACACTCATCAAACATAGATAGAGTTGCTTTTTCAAACCATGTAAAGAAATAATTACACTTTTGTCATTAATCGTATGTTTGCCTTCACCTAACATATGGTAATAGCTGGTCATCTCAATTAAATCGTCATAATAGGAGGAGATATCTTTTGCCCGCTTTAAAATTTCGTTATTAGTTACAATATCGTCAAAAATAATTGATGGTTCATTAACAATATTACGAATAATATGGGTGTAGGAGCGCGAATGAATAGTTTCTGAAAATGACCAGGTTTCTATCCATGTTTCAAGCTCAGGAATTGAAATAAGGGGCAGAAGTGCTACATTAGGACTACGTCCTTGAATAGAGTCTAATAGTGTTTGGTATTTTAAGTTACTGATAAACATGTGTTTTTCATGATCGGGAAGCGCTTGATAATCAATACGATCACGAGAAACATCAATTTCTTCTGGACGCCAGAAAAAAGAGAGTTGTTTTTCAATCAGCTGCTCAAAAATAGGATATTTTTGCTGATCATAACGTGCAACGTTGACAGGCTGTCCAAAGAACATAGGTTCTTGTAATTGATCATTTTTAGTTTGCGGAAATGTTGTATATTGGTATTCCATACGTCCTCACGTTAAATCTTACAAGCACCGCTATCACAATCGCTATCAGTAGATTCAATAACCTCTTCAAGATCGGCTTGAATATCTTCTGCGCCATCACGGGTATTATGGTAATAAAGCGTTTTTACCCCATATTTATAAGCGAGTAACAAATCTTTCAGTAATTGGTTCATTGGAACTTTATTATTTGGAAAAAGGGTTGGATCATAATTAGTGTTAGCAGAAATAGATTGATCAATAAATTTTTGCATAATACCAACTAGCTGCAAATAACCGTCATTGTTGGGCATTTGCCATAACAATTGATAATCATCTTTTAAGCGTTCGTATTCAGGTATAACTTGATGCAGAATACCATCTTTTGATGCCTTAATATTGATATAACCTCGTGGTGGTTCAATGCCATTGGTAGCATTGGATATTTGGGAAGAAGTTTCTGATGGCATCAATGCGGAAAGCGTTGAATTACGCAAACCATATTGCTTGATATTTTTGCGTAAAGTTTGCCAATCATAATGTAGCGGTTCAGATGTTAGTGCATTTAATGATTTTTTATAACTATCAATAGGCAAAATGCCTTTTGCATAAGTGGTATCGTTAAACCATGGGCAAGCACCTTGCTCTTTTGCCAATTGATTGGATGCTTTCAATAAATAATATTGGATTGCTTCAAAGGTTTTGTGGGTTAGATTATTGGCACTACCATCAGAGTAGTGAACACCATGTTTAGCTAAATAATAAGCATAATTAATTACACCAATACCTAAAGTGCGGCGACCCATAGAGCCTTTTTCCGCGGCAATAATCGGGTAGTTTTGATAATCGAGCAGTGAATCTAATGCACGCACTGCCAATATCGCTAACTCTTCCAATTCATCTAATGATGTAATGGCACCTAAATTAAAGGCGGAAAGAGTACAAAGTGCAATTTCACCGTTTTCGTCGTTAATATCATTTAGAGGTCGGGTTGGCAAGGCGATTTCCAGACAGAGATTTGATTGACGAATTGGTGCGACATTAGGATCAAATGGACTATGGGTATTACAGTGATCAACATTTTGAATATAGATACGGCCGGTAGAGGCTCGCTCTTGCATCATAAGTGAAAATAGATCGAGTGCTTTAACTCGTTTCTGGCGTATGTTTGAATCTTGTTCATATTTTAAATATAAACGTTCAAATTCGCTTTGATCAGCAAAAAATGCTTCACATAAGCCGGGAACATCAGAAGGACTAAAGAGGGTAATTTCTTTACCTTTGATAAGGCGTTCATACATGAGTTTGTTAATTTGTACGCCATAGTCCAGGTGACGAACACGATTGCCTTCAACGCCACGATTATTTTTTAGTACCAATAGACTTTCAACCTCTAAATGCCAGAGGGGATAAAATAGTGTGGCGGCACCACCACGTACGCCACCTTGAGAACAAGATTTTACCGCAGTTTGGAAATGCTTATAGAAAGGAATACAGCCTGTATGAAACGCCTCACCTCCCCGAATTGGACTACCTAGTGCGCGAATATGGCCGGCATTAATACCAATACCGGCACGCTGAGAAACATATTTCACAATAGCGCTGGAGGTGGCATTAATCGAATCAAGACTATCGCCACATTCAATTAATACACAAGAACTAAATTGGCGGGTTGGGGTGCGTACACCCGCCATAATAGGGGTAGGTAGTGAAATTTTAAAAGTTGAAATTGCATCATAAAAGTGATGAATATAGTTTAACCGAGTCTCTTTTGGGTAGCGTGAAAAAAGGCAAGCTGCAACAAGAATATAAAGAAACTGGGCACTTTCATAAATTTCACCGCTTACTCGGTTTTGCACCAAGTATTTGCCTTCTAATTGTTTAACAGCAGCGTAGGAAAAATTCATGTCACGCCAGTGATCCAGTAAATTATCCATCTGCTTGAATTCTTTTGCTGAATAATCTGTTAGCAGATGCTTATCATATTTACCAATTTTAACCATATGCTTAACATGCTGATATAGTGCAGGTGGTTCAAATTGACCATAGGCTTTTTTGCGTAGATGGAAAACAGCTAATCGAGCTGCAAGATATTGGTAATCAGGGGTATCAGCTGAAATAAGATCTGCCGCCGCTTTGATCATGGTTTCGTGAATATCTGAAGTTTTGATGCCATCATAAAACTGGATTTGAGAACGTAGCTCCACTTGTGAAACGGATACATCTTTTAGACCTTCAGCTGCCCAGGTAATGACTTTATGGATTTTATCAAGATCAATGCGTTCTTTATGTCCATCACGTTTAGTGACTAACAGACTTTGGTTCATGAGTAGATACACCTAAAGTTAACTAGCTAGATATTTATTGATCACTACGCTCAATGGTTAATAACCAAAATACAAAACGGCATGCTGTTAATAGCATATTATGTTTGTATTTTGAACTAAACAGGAGAGCAGTAAACACAATATATAGTGTTTGATTGTATTTATACTAACAAGATAGTGGTATTTTCTACTTTTATCAAGTCTACAAAAATGAGGTTTTTAGCAATAATCCAGCGTTGAGTTTTGTCAATTAGCCGATAACTCTGTGTGATAATAGGAGAATATTATAATTTATGTTACCGGCAATGGTGAAAAATAAATTTAGTAATGACCTACTGATTGCTGTTTTCTTCAGCAAATGTTAACAATTATTTGCATTTGATAAATGCAACATATAATTAACATCAACATTCGAACATAACGAAAATTTGTCGCTGATAGGATTATAGTGTAATCCTATGATATGTTGTTCTTGTAAAAATGTTTTATCTATCCAACTGAGTAGTTCAGAAGGTCGAATGAATTTTTTCACATCATGAGTACCTTTGGGAACCATTTTTAAAATATACTCAGCGGCAATAATTGCCAATAGCCATGCTTTTTTATTACGATTAATCGTAGAAAAAAATACATGACCGTCCGGTTTAACTAATTTTGCACATGATTGCACCACTGACTCAGGTTCGGGAACATGTTCCAGCATTTCCATACAGGTAACGATATCGTAAGTTTTAGGGTATTTTTCTGCATGGCTCTCAGCAGTTTCTTGAAGATAGTTGATTTGCATATTGCTTTCTAATGCATGGAGTTGAGCGACTTCAAGGGGCTCTGCTGCCATATCAATTCCTGTCACCAGGGCGCCTTCTCTGCCCATGCTTTCTGATAAAATTCCGCCACCGCAGCCTATATCTAGTACTTTTTTACCAAATAGCCCATTAGCACGTTGCAATATATAGTTTAAACGTAATGGATTAATCCGATGAAGAGGTTGGAATTCACTCGTTTGATCCCACCAACGAGCCGCAACAGAGCTAAATTTGTCGATTTCAGCTAGATCAACATTTGCTAGGCTGGGCGAATTATTGTACTTCATCAGAAAATTTACTCCTTAATTTTTTTATTAACATAGACTGTATAATAGCATTAGGTCATTATACATGTTTTATTGATCATTATGTGTTTCCTGTTTTTATAAAATGGCGATTTTGTGGTATAATTTTACTCCTTAATGAATGAGGAGTATGAGGGACAGTGGCTCCATGAGTGACATAGCGAGAGAAATTACCCCAGTCAATATCGAAGAGGAGCTGAAAAGCTCTTATTTGGATTATGCGATGTCTGTAATTGTTGGGCGCGCCCTTCCAGATGTACGAGATGGATTAAAACCTGTTCACCGTCGCGTATTATATGCGATGAATGTGTTGGGTAATGATTGGAATAAACCTTACAAAAAATCAGCCCGTGTAGTCGGTGACGTCATTGGTAAATATCACCCTCATGGTGATATTGCTGTTTATGATGCGATAGTTCGTCTGGCACAACCTTTTTCAATGCGTTATATGCTAGTCGATGGGCAAGGTAATTTTGGCTCTGTTGATGGTGACTCTGCTGCTGCGATGCGTTATACCGAAGTACGCATGGCAAAAATTGCCCATGAATTGTTGGAGGATCTAGATAAGGAAACCGTCGATTTTATCCCTAACTATGATGGTACAGAGCAGATCCCTGATGTTATGCCAACACGGATCCCAAACTTGTTGGTTAATGGCTCTTCAGGTATTGCTGTTGGCATGGCTACCAATATTCCACCTCATAACCTTACTGAAGTCATTGATGGCTGCCTGGCTTATATCGATGATGAAAATATTAGTATTGAAGGATTACTGGAATATATTCCAGGTCCTGATTTTCCAACCGCCGCGATTATTAATGGTCGTCGTGGTATAATCGACGCATACCGGACCGGGCGTGGTAAAGTCTACATCCGTGCACGAGCTAAAATTGAAGTTGATGATAAAAATGGTCGTGAAACAATCATCGTCAATGAGATTCCTTATCAGGTTAATAAAGCTCGTTTAATTGAAAAAATTGCTGAATTGGTTAAAGACAAACGTGTTGAGGGGATTAGCGCATTACGTGATGAATCTGATAAAGATGGCATGCGTATTGTTATTGAAGTAAAACGGGATGCAGTGGCGGAAGTTGTACTTAATAATTTGTATTCCCTCAGCCAACTTCAAGTTTCATTTGGCATTAATATGCTCTCCTTATGTGATGGTCAACCTAGACTTTTAAACTTAAAAGAAATTCTTGAAGCTTTTGTTCGCCACCGTAGAGAAGTGGTCATACGGCGGACTATTTTTGAATTGCGTAAAGCGCGTGAGCGTGTTCATATATTGGAAGCACTAGCCGTTGCATTAGCAAATATTGATCCGATTATTGAACTTATCCGCCAAGCATCAACGCCTCATGAAGCGAAATTGGCTTTGATTGTACGTTCTTGGCAATTAGGTAATGTTTCTGCCATGTTAGCAAGAGCAGGTGATAACGCAGCACGCCCTGAATGGCTTGAATCTCAATACGGTGTACGAGATGGTCAATATTATTTGACTGAACAGCAAGCTCAGGCGATTCTTGATTTGCGTTTACAAAAATTAACTAGCTTAGAGCATGACAAAATATTGGATGAATATAGTGAGCTGCTAAAACAGATTGCAGCATTACTCTATATATTAACCCGCCCAGAACGGTTAATGGAAGTCATCCGTGAAGAGCTGGAAGCTGTTAAAGAACAGTATCGTGATGTCCGTCGCACGGAAATTACTGAAAATAGCTCAGATATTAATATCGAAGATTTAATTACCCAGGAAGATGTGGTCGTCACCTTGTCACATCAGGGGTATGTTAAATATCAACCATTATCTGATTACGAAGCGCAGCGACGCGGAGGTAAAGGAAAGTCAGCGGCGCGCATAAAAGAAGAAGATTTTATTGAGCGTTTGTTAGTTGCCAATACCCATGACACAATTCTATGCTTCTCTAGTCGTGGCCGTCTCTATTGGATGAAAGTTTACCAGTTGCCTGAATCCAGCCGTGGTGCGCGTGGGCGACCAATCGTCAATTTATTGCCGTTAGAAAAAAATGAACGTATTACCGCAATTTTACCGGTACGCGAATTTGATAATGGCCATTATGTATTTATGGCGACCGCGAGTGGCACGGTTAAAAAGACATCATTAAAAGATTTTAGTCGTCCCAGAAGCGCCGGGATCATTGCAGTTAATCTTAATGAAGGAGATGAACTGATTGGTGTTGATTTAACTGCTGGTAAAAATGAGGTAATGCTTTTCTCTGCTGGCGGTAAAGTTGTTCGTTTTGCAGAAAATACGGTTCGTCCTATGGGGCGTACAGCAACGGGTGTTAGAGGTATCAAGTTACAAGCTGGCGATAAAGTGGTTTCGTTGATTAGACCTCGTGGTGAGGGTGATATTTTAACCGTTACAGAAAATGGTTATGGCAAACGAACTGAGCAGAGTGAATACCCAATAAAATCCCGAGCTACTCAAGGTGTTATTTCCATTAAAGTTAGTGAACGTAATGGTAATGTGGTCGGGGCAATTCAGGTAGAAAAAACGGATCAAATTATGATGATCACTGATGCTGGCACTTTGGTGCGTACCCGGGTTGCAGAGGTTAGTATTGTCGGAAGAAATACTCAGGGCGTTACTTTGATTCGTACTGCTGAAGATGAAAAAGTAGTTGGTTTACAACGCGTTGTTGAACCTGAAGAAGAAAATGATAAAGAAACGTTAACAGAATGTACTCTTAGTATAAAAGTAGAGCCTGATATTAATAACGTAGAAAATCTTTCGCTTAATGAATGATCGACTAGTTTTGTATCCGCGGGCACATTAGGTGCCCGTTTTTACGATTTATGTTATTCGCTACTAGTGATAACTATTGATTATTCTGCTTATCGTATATGCTTAACCAGTGATACACTTCTTTTATAGTTAGGACAGTGTTTGAGATATATATCTTCGTTTAGAACGTCATTGAAAATTTCTCGCTATCTGTTCCGTACCCTCGGCGTTATGCTATGGGCGATGGGAGCTGTAATTACACTTTTTTATTTATTTAATATCTTTAATAAAGTTAAATCTAATATACATCAACAGTATTCATCCACTTATGACAGTATGGTTGAATATGTGCATTATACGGATAAGACACTGAGATCTATCCAATATATGGTAGATAGCCATATCGAAAAATTAGCGGTAGATCCTAATTATACACCAGTGCTGCCTAAACAACTTCACTTCAGCTATTTACCTCTAACGGCAGATGCTGATTGTGGCAAATTGCATGAAACATCAAAAAATTACTTAGTTGCATTTAATCAGTTATTCTCTTTTTGGAGAAATAATATTGTGCCACTACAAGGATTAAAAACAGTTTTTATTGTTGGCCCAGAAAGTAAATGTATGATTGAGCTAGCTATCCGAAACAGCACTACCAGCTTTCAATCACTAAAAAAAATAATCCATGAAAATATGCGAACTTATATGAGTTTGAGAGCGCAAGGAAGAGAACAAAATATTTATTGGATCACGCCAGCTACGGGGACTGATAATGGATCTTTCTACATATTAGCGCCCATTTATGATAAAGGGACTCTGGTTGGTTTAATTGGTTTAGAGCGTTCAATACGCCTGGAGCAGTTTAATTTACGCTATGAAAGACCAATTAGTACTTTCGTCTTAAATGCAAATAATAGACTAGTATTACATTTTCCTTATGATAGCAATTTAAGATCTGATGATTATGTTTATCAGTTAGAAACCACTTATTTTGGCTATGATAATGATTTTACTCGATTAATTTATAAAAATTGCTTACTACCTTCATTATTAAGTGTTGTTTTTTCTGTGCCTATTAGGGATATTTTTAATGAATTTAAGTTGTCAATTATAAACGGCATTTTATTAAATATAATCTCATTTATTTTAATTACTTTTTTGATTTGGCTATTAGAAAGGAAGATGTTGTTACCGGCAGAAAATAATGCCATTCGTTTAGAAGAACATGAACAATTTAATCATAAAATAGTGGCATCGGCGCCAGTTGGTATCATTATTTTACGCCTTGTTGATGGTGTTAATATATTGAGTAATGAACTTGCCCATGATTATTTTCGATTATTAAGTCATGATGATAAAATCCGTATTCTATCGATTATCCAAGATAAATCTAGTAGTTATATTGATGTTGTTACCACTAGTCATACTCATTTACAAATAAGTTATGTTATTTCTCGCTATCAAAATAAGGAAGTGGCCATTTGTGTTCTGGTTGATATTAGTGCCCGTGTTCAGATGGAAAAATCTTTACATAGTATGGCGCAGGTATCAGAGCAAGCTAACCAAGCCAAATCTATGTTTTTGGCGACAGTTAGTCATGAATTACGAACACCACTATATGGCATCATCGGTAATTTAGAGCTATTGCAATCTTATGAATTACCCATTCAAGCTGATCGTCTTTTGACGACGATGGATCACTCTTCATCATTATTATTAAAAATAATTAATGATATTTTAGATTTTTCAAAAATTGAATCTAAGCAACTGAATATTGATCCTGCACCATTTAATTGTCGTGAAGTTTTTTCATTTATTATTTCTAATTATATTCCGCTGATAGGAAAAAAGGGCCTTTCGATTTATTACTTTATTGATCCTAATGTACCCGATATCATTAATGCTGACTCGGTTAGAGTACAGCAAATTATCTCTAATATTTTAAGTAATGCGATTAAATTTACAAAAACTGGTTTTATTTTTTTAAATATCTTTATAAGAGATTTTTATATTTATATTGAAATTAGGGATACAGGAATTGGCATGCCTGATAATATATTAATGCAACTTTTTGATCCTTTCTTTCAAATTAAAGTTAATAATGAAAGTTTTTCCCAAGGAACCGGTCTGGGCTTACCTATTTGTGAAAAATTAATTAGCTTAATGGATGGTGATATCGAAGTTAACAGTCAGGTTTGTATAGGTAGTAGTTTTACCGTCAGGTTACCTTTGTTTAGTAGTGAATATGTGACTTTTCAGCACCCAGAATATCGGCAAAATTTTCGCATTGGTTTGTATTTTTTTAATCATCATCTGCGAGGTTATCTACAAACTTATTTAAACTACAATGGCTTTAGTATGACAACAGTTTGGGATGAACATAGTAAAGATAAAATATATGATTTAATTATCACTGATTATGAAGGTTTGGTGGCTGAAAGTAAATTTATGCTTAGGTTATTTTCAACTTTTATCTGTGAACCTCAGGAATATGCGAAAAATGATTGGTTTCATAATACTTACCAACTTGATAAATTAGATAGTTTTATTGATCAATTAGTGATGGAAAATGGTGAGCAAGAAGTGGCTAATCAATTTTCAATAATGTCGTTAGCAGATAAAAAATTATGTTTTCTAACGGTATTAATTGTTGATGATCATCCAATTAATCGGAGTTTGCTAGCCGATCAGTTGAAATCAATAGGCTTCAATATAGTACTTGCTGAAGATGGATTAATCGCTTTGGATTATGTTCGACAAAATAATATAGATATTGTTTTGACAGATGTGAATATGCCTAATCTTGATGGCTATGGTTTGGCAAAGTTAATTCGAGAAGAAGGTTATGAGATACCCATCGTTGCTTTAACTGCAAATGCAGTGGCAGAAGAGAAGCAGCGTTGCTTAAGTGTAGGAATAGATGACTGTCTATCCAAACCGGTTACATTAAAAAAATTAAAGCAATCGCTGTTGAAGTATTGTGATGTTAGCATATTAGCAACACAAGAAAATAATTAAGTCCTACTTTAATATTCAAATGATTATTAACTTATAAAAACGGAATGGAAAATCGATTAATCTTATTCATTGCCCATAAAATTAGGATAAATTAGTTTTTTATTTACTATAGATTACTAGTTAATTTCTTTCTCGATTGTGACTGAAGAAAGATAATTTAATAATGCTATATCATTTTCAACCCCGAGTTTTAGCATAGCCGATTTTTTTTGGCTACTAATTGTTTTAATACTTCGATTAAGTTTTTTTGCAATTTCGGTGACTAAAAAACCTTCCGCAAATAGGCGCAACACTTCGCTTTCTTTTGGTGATAAACGTTTATCGCCGTAACCATTAGCACTAACTTTTTTTAATAATTTCGATACATTTTCAGGAGTAAATTTTTTCCCTTTCTGTAAGGCTGATAACGCCTTTGGTAAGTCAGCAGGGGCGCCTTGTTTTAAAACGATGCCTTCGATATCTAAATCTAACACGGTACTTAGTATTGCAGGATTATTATTCATGGTAAGTACAATGATTGATAGATTAGGATAATGGCGTTTAATATATTTTATTAATGTAATTCCATCACCGTATTTATCACCAGGCATCGAAAGATCAGTAATTAGAATATCTGCATTAAGTTTGGCTATATTATTGATAAGGGATGTGGAATCTTCAAATTGACCAACCAAATTAATGCCCTCGATTTGCTCAATGGATTTTCGTATACCAAATAGTACAATAGGATGATCATCAGCGATAATGACATTAAGGTTATTCATTTTATTGGTTGCCCTCTGGCATTAGTTTTTTGATAAAGATATCAATATCTCTAATACTATTTAAAATCTCAAATTCATTATTATCTGCTATGTGCTGTTCTAATTGTTCACATGCTTTTTTAAGAAGCTCAAAGTTTAGCATAGCAAAAACACCTTTTAGTCTATGTGCCGTATTTTTTAGTTTTTTTAAGTCGCCTTTTTCTTGGTTAGTATACAGCTTATTAATATCTATAGGTACTGTAGTAAGGAATAAATTACGATAGTCACTATTAGAAAGCTCTATTTTATAATCCTCAATAATTATAGGGTCAGAATTATTAGTATGATTGATGATAGTAAATATTGATTTATCTATTGATTCTTGCTCTGCAATCAAATTATCTTCAATTAATATAGAAATTGCATTAATAAGTTCATCATTAAAATTGAAATTACATTTTATCAAATTTTGTTTTACTATTCTATAAGCAATAATATTATCAACAAGATAGATTGTTGGTTTATCATATTCTGTTTTATGATCAGTTATAAACAAATCATAGGATGAATAACAATTATTTTTAGCTATATTAGAATAATGAGCTCCATAAATCATTAAATGCTGCTGGATAATTTTATGAATTTCAGGGTTTCTAATATCAAGAAGTATATTAATTCCATCTAGTAGATGTACTGGCTTGGAACTTTGTTCATTTTTTAATTCTAACGGCAATGTCACTGTATAATGAGAACCAATTCCAACTTTACTTTTTATGAAAAATTCACCTTGCATACGGTTACATAGCTGATGACAGAGATAAAATGTCATTCCTGAATTGGATAGGGTTCCATCATTATTCGTTGAGCTAGCAAAAGGCATGTGGATATTTGCCAGATCCATTGTATTAAGTCCTATACCGCTATCAATGATTTGAAGGCATAGACGCTTAGTTTCATAGTTCACAATAACCGTAATTTTACCAAAATTAGTTGTATTGATTGAATAACTTAATAAAAGTGAAATGATTTTAAATAAAGCGTTATTATTTATAGTAAAGTGTTGCTGATAATTTAAATCATTATGATAGTAAAGTGAAAGACCTTTATTGATAACCAGTGATATTTTTTCTTTTAACATTTTATTCATCATCTCAGCGATTGAGACAGATTTAATTTCATTTAGCTGTTCTATCTTCCACTCACCAGATTCAATAGTATTGAGTAGAGCAATATTATCTATCCAGTTAACTATGTAATTTGTTCTAATTAATAATTCATTAATTAAATATTTTATGTTGTTATTATTAGAGGTTTCTTTGAGTTGCTGAATAAGGCTATTAATTTCTATAATAGGAGTCTCGATCTCTTTACACATGTTAGACAACATCGAGCGTCGTACTTGAATATTTTTTTCATGCTCATGTTTGGCCATCAGCAATTTTTTATTTGTGAGTGCTTCTTTATCTTGATCATGAATAAAAAACATATAAGTATTATCTAATAATTGATTATTAATTAATTTTATTTCATAGATAGTATCTTCAATTGAAATTTGAATAGATCCATGGTGTTCGAGTGCCATATCACGAATACGTATCAAGTCCATATGGGGTAAAAGTAATTCAGCTATCCCATTACTCATAATTTTGCGATTGGTAGAGAAATTATAAAGTAGAAAACCAACAGGAATGTTAGAAATAATATAGTTGCTAATTGTGTTTGTAATTTGTATCTCGTGAAACATATTTTGGTTAGGAGAAACAAAACGCGTTCTAATGTATAAGCTACCAACAATAGAGATAGCAGTAAAAGAACAAATTGCGATTATGGCCCACAGGTTATTATATAAAAGATCCCATAAAATATCCTTAATCGGTAATTGATAGACCAGCTTATAAGTTGTCCCAGAAATAGGTTGGGTAAATTGTAGTGAAAGACCATTAAATTCAATATCAACCAGGTTTCCATTGTTGTTTATCATGTCATTTGAAAAGGTAATTGATAAATATTCAGGATTGATATTTTTTGTGAGTAATAAATTTATCGGTAATTCAAAAGTTATAATGGTGGTTAATTGGCCTGGTGAGTTAAACATGGTGCGGTAAGTATAATAATATGAATTATCAGGGCGTGTACGATTAATATTGGATAAACTTTCTCGTTTGTCTATTGCCGATGATAATGACAACATTTCAGAGTGTTTTTCTTCCGCGGTTAAAGTTAAATAACTCTCTTTGTAGCGTATTTCGGGTTTTAGTATCGAATGGGTAGTTACCAGCAAAAGGGTATTATCAGGACCATTAAGATAGTACATCGAATTATATTCATTTTTAGCGCCCCATATTATGCCCATATAGTTAGATAATTTATATGCTAGATTTATGTTCGTATTATTTTGCCGGCCAAAAATAATTGCATCGACATGTCGCTCATAGTTATTGATCCAAAAAATATCAGGTCGCAATTTTATGGGTAAGGGGGTATCACTCTTAGTTTCATTTTCACCATCGTTAGCTATATAATAGAGTTGACTTGCGTAATAACGGTAGTCTTCAATTTCATATTCAAGTTGTTTAGTTATGTTATTGAGCGTATTTTGACTGTCATCGATCCAATTATGAAAGTAATTGTAGGCAAATAAAAATAATAATAATATTAACGAGCTGATAAATATTATAAAAAAGCGTGTTAGCGATGAAAGCTGTAAAGTTGGTTGTTTATAATTCATTGGTAGGAAAGGCGCCTTTTTATTGAACATGAAAAAATAAGTATATTGATTACTATTTAAACAATTTTATCTTGTTATTTTAACAGGTAATTTCACATAGTATAATTTTAGTGATCAAACTTTAAACAAATAATGAAAAAATAGTATTTTTTTATATTAAGGTCTAGACAAGGCTATCACATTTCGCGATAATTCCGTGCTATGGAAGGATGGCCGAGCGGTCGAAGGCAGCGGTCTTGAAAACCGCCGATGGGGAACCATCCTAGAGTTCGAATCTCTATCCTTCCGCCAAATTTTGCCGGCTTAGCTCAGTTGGTAGAGCAACTGACTTGTAATCAGTAGGTCACCAGTTCGACTCCGGTAGCCGGCACCAATTTAAATAAAAAGTTACTCAGTGGTATCCCACGGCGGCTTAAAGTTAAGTGGGATATTTCTGGGCTGCTTTTATAGCATAAATATCTATCCATCTATCTATTGCCGCTGATCTATTGACTAGATCAGCGTATTTGTAAAGTATTTCGCTTGATTTCAATCCAGTGCACATTAGTGAAACTAGCGCTTGCTGTTTAAATTAGCTGATCGATCTCTTAAAATTATCTAAGTGAAGGCTTTTAATATTTAAATTTGGTTCTGGGCGGCATGTTAAGCAATCTTCATTTTTAATCTTGCAACCATAGCGGTATAATTAAAAGTAATATAAATAATATTGTTATGATAAATTATAGTAATTTCACTATTTTTTTGCTAGTGTAAGGGCTCTATATCTTTATCTTTGTTATCGACAATTCTATTTTTATCTCAACAAAATTTTTCTCTGGTTTTGTTATCATGATGACATGCCGCAATAAAGCCACTTATGTTATATAAATATTCATCTTTGGTTTTATAACTACTAGTTTCATTAGCGAAAGAATATGCCTGAATAAGAGAGGAAGTAATAATAGATAACACCTTGAAACCATTTTTTATCATTTTCCTTTTGTTTTTAGCCTAACAATAAACAAAATAAGTTTATCAACAATAAATTAAGCATATCAATTAATTTTGAATTATTTTATTGTGCTTATCTATAAGATAATATCGCTAGAGTTTTCTGTTGATTATTATTTTCTTGGTATTTAAATATATTGCAAATTGAGATAAATAAAATTTTATATTTAATGTGATTAATTTTGTCATTGTAAAAAATTGATGATAATATTTGAGCCGGTATGTTGATGTTGAAATTTAACATAGATATTTATAACCAAGCCGAAAAATTCAAAAAATAATTATAAAATAGTATACTACAATTAGTTTAAATCAATTTTGTTTATTAAAAATATGTAATTGTAGTAAATAAATTTCGGAAAATTAGTTTATTTTTACCTTTATTTAATTCTGATTATTTATAGTATTCTCTACGTTAATTTTTTATAATATTGCAACCTATGATGCTAATTTTACTCTCAAATAAGCTATTCATATGATGTTTTATATTTTTGTTACTCATTTTATGATTAATCTAATAATGTTATTATACGATATAAAATAGATGTCATTAATCCTAGTATTTTAATTAATTTTGGTTTTTTTTCTCTTTTTTTGCTGCCGAATTATTGACACTATTGTAGAGTTTAAAATCAAACTAAGATATATGAGAAATTTCGTCAGTAGAAAAAACAATATTTAAATTTTTTATTTTGTTAGGATATACATTTGTAAATTCTAACAAAATAATATCCTTGTTACGATAGCCAGACATAACGGGAAAGAAGAAGATGTATTTATTGGGTTCTTTTTTTTATTTGGTTCGTATAACCCTCTGAGAATGCCAATGTAAACTTTCTTGGAAGAGAGGTTTATCAATACTGGGTGTTTAGGTGTTGACTCCAAGGCATCAAGTAACATGCTGTCAATAGTACTATTTGATAATGTTTTTCTCAGTACTCTTGCATTTTTAGCTTGGCATATTTTATAGTTTTTTATCCGAATAATAAAAACGTATATCCAGGAAAATAAAATAGATGCAACTGATAATAATGTTAACAATGCATAGATATGATCATTTTTTCATTATCAGTTAGGGGGCTAATTTTTTGCAATCAGATCTATCAAATGGAAAATTTGGCAAAAAGAATTTAATTAATACGGCAATTATCATGATGAAAAAAAGGCAAAAAGTACCATAATTAACTACTTTTTGTATAAAAATTTATACTATTATTTGGTCAATGTAATAAAAATGATTAATGTAAAAAAAGTGGATAAAATGAAAAAAATTATTAATCATATTTATAATTTTTAGTTACTTTACTCGCTGATAATAGGCAAACTTGGCCTGTTACGTTTGTTAATGCTAACTGTGTATCGCGGTCGATGAATTTATTCCGATGAATGTTTATTTTTATTTTCTATTCGATTGTCAGGTTGGTAAATTTATTAGATTTAGCAACGGTGTTATTATAAATCTTTTTTAGCGCTTAATTTTTCATTTAGCCGTTAGTAGCGCTATGGTGGTTGTATAGTTGATCTATTCTTTAGCGTTTTTTAATCATGATATGATGGGTAGTTTGGCTAAATGTTGAATAAATAATTTGCCTATGGTGATTAGTTGAGCGGCTTGATTAAGGAGGTTACCGAAAAGGGAGGTAAATTATTTTCCATAACCATTTTTCATTTGTTGTTTGTTATTAGGCCAGCTCCATTGAATTTTTTGTAATTTAGGGTATTAAGCTGTGATGGATATCATACTAATTAATTTTCAGAGCAATATTCGAGAAAATTTGTGTTATGTTTCTTTACTCACAGTAATTGAGGGGCTTTATGTTTTAATTATTTGTTTTATATCATTATTTTTCCTGTGTGTTTTGGCCAGCTTGGCTGGCTTTTTTTTACTTTCTGTCCTGTAATCGTTGCTGTTCATTCATGACAATCTGCCAATTCGTCTCATCTTTTACGTTCTACATGATTATCTATCATCAAAAACTCATCGATAGAGCGTACTAAATACTTTCTTTTAAAAACTAATTTTTTTGTTTTGTACATTTGCATAGGCATCAGTATGAAACTGAGTAATAAATCCATTCAAATGCTGTAATGTGATTTCGTTGAGCTGGATATCTTTAAAAAATTTTTACTATTGAAATCCAAACATTTCACCGGCAGCATATTCATTTACCGAAAGATTTTCAGAACTTGAGCGTTAAAGAAATTATTAACGGAAACCCGATTTATTACTCCGACGGTAAGCAATGTAATATTCCGATGTCAACTTGGTTAGATGTGCGTGTGGAGATGCGACCCAGTTCACTGTGGTATCAAGAACAACATTCAGTTAAATAAGATTAAATTATTTATCGTTAAATTTAATCTTAATGAAATAATAAAATTCCCTTTGGGAAAATCAATCTAAATAAACTAGAATTAGTAAAATATTATATTAATTTATTTTAATGCAAAATAATATCATTCATTAAATAAAATTTAATATGTTTTTGTTGTTTGAATATAGGGGTACATTTTTAACAACGAACGGGAAAACATATTATCAGCGTGTGGGATGGCTTTGGTAAATTAAAAAAACTTGATATCGATCATTAGTGCAAGCTCTTATCGATATACGAAAGGAACTATTTATGGTAGCGGTAAAATCAGTCTATTATTCATATTAAAGTTAATATAATATTATCTAATTGGATTAGACGGTAAGCGTTTAATTATCCTTGAGGATGAATTGCTTAAATCGGTACATATTGTGCATTATCAGGAAGGTAAAAGATTAAATAGAAAGGGTGATAATTCTAATTATAATCCGTCGTGGATTTATACTGATGAAGACTTTTTACGCAGTATTCGAATCTACTTCTCAACATCTTGCGAACGCTGAAGTTGACACTAATGAAAATGAGCAATTAGTTAAGCTTTATTTTTATGCAATAGAACCTAATGAAGGTTTTAAAATTAGTGCAGGTATTGATATTCCAGGTGTAGGCGATTTTAATACCAGAGAATGGGTACGATTACCAAAAATGGGCCGCAAGTGAAAACTGGTTCAGTGTTTAAATATCCTCGTTTTTTCATATAAATGCTATTTAACCGATTGATTATAGTAAACCTGGAATATCAAAGTAAATTCAAATATCAAAGAAATTTCCAAGAAAATGAAAATATCTATAATGGAAAGTTTAAAGGATATTTGTTATTTTAATGGTGTTAGTAAACTAGAAATTATAAAAATTGAACCTAGCAAAGGTACTAATCTTAAGGTAATTAATATTACAAGAGATAAAAAGCTAATTTAGATACTGTTAAATTTTACGATAACAATCTACCTGATATAGTCGTTTGGATGGGTGGTGAATCTTTTTCATCAAATTTTGTTTTTTGGGGAGATAAAGAGAATAGTAGTTTTGATTTAATGCAGGGTAGCTGTATTTATGAAGTGGAAGATATTACAAATGTTGTTTATAAGTATGAGTTAGATAAAATATGATAGTCGTCATAGAACCAGTTATTATCGTTCTGGTTTAGAAATTAACATTTTTCAATGTAATATGCCGTTGATGAATGTTGGAAAATATAATTGGTATAATCAAAAAGAAAATACTATTTTGAAAGTTAATGTAATAGATTCGTATGGTACTGATGCAATTATCTCGATTGAATTTCATTATGCTGTTTCTTCAATAAATAATATAACTATTAATGTGAAATAATTTATAATGTACAGAATTAATATCCATATGTTAATGGATTAATATTATTTACTTTATAATAGATTAATTTATATTCTATTTTGATAATAATAATTACTTTACTTCATATTGTAAAAAAAAACTGTTTTTCATTTGCAAAAAATAACTTAATGAAGTAATAAATAGTATCAGTATTACTTTTAACCAATTTTTCATTATTCTTTTCCTCTTTATTTTTATACAAAACAAGCAAATAAATATATTAATAATAATTAGTTATCAAATGAATTTTTTTAAATGATTTTGTTAACATTACGAATAAGGTAAGATTAGTAGAGTTTTACGTTAATTTTTGTATATTTGAAATTTAAGTATTTTATAATTAGTGATAAATAACGATAAATTTGAAAACACCAGCTGCGGGTGTTTTTTGTTTTATGAGAGAGGATTATGCTATAATTTTATAACAATACGTCTTAAGGATAGATACCATGCCATGTAACCTCGCATCCCTCGCGCTTGCCGTAAACGCGACGGCGCTAAGACAACCACTGATCACAGTGGTTATTGTGAGGTATATTGAAATCAGGGATGGGAAAACCATAAGCAAGATAAAAGTCGTCACCAACGCGGTTATGGCACAACCTAGGATAAGTTACGTGCCCAGATATTAAAACGAGAGATAAATATCTCTATCAGGTCTGCTTAAAGGACAGTCTTGCTGGCCGTGTCATCGGAAGAAAACCGCTACCGAAAAAAGCCGATAAACCTAGGGGGGTAAAATCTCTACCCCCTTTTTCTTTTGAGGACAGCCGCTTTAAGTCTATTTTTACGTGTGCGAAATCAGGAATATTTTTTCGATATTGTTTAACAATTTAGGAAAGGGCATGGCAACCGGTATTCGGTCATCATGGGACAGGCAGAAGCGAAATTTACCGGCTAAAAAACAGAATAACTTGACTTGCATTGCGTCACCCGATATGTGAATGGGTAAAATGCAGTTAAGTTGTGGAAAACCTAAAGTCATATTTTAATTCAGCGTGGTACATTTGAACTTGAAGATGCGCCTTTGTTGATCGTTTATTGTAATATCTTTGAATTAATGTTCCGGTCGGAAAAGGTTATTGCTGAACATGCGCTGCGCGATGTAGAAAGCGGGTGGTATCACCTGGCCTACTAATACTTATTTCAACTTTTTGCTTATTCATTTCATTCTCACATTAAATGCCTTTAATTAATTTAAAAGTTATCTTAATTGGTTATAAATTTTGAAAATTGATTTATATGAAGTATTTATTGCAATCAAGTAATGAAAGAGCAGGAAAATAAGGAATGAATATGAGTCATTTTACCACTGGTAAATTTCAGGAACAAAAAAACAATTATAACTGATTGGTTTTTTTTATTAAATTCTGGTCGGCATGAGAGGATTTAACCCCTGACTCCCAACACCTCATGATGGCAATTAATTACTATGTAACTCATTGATATTTAATATATAAATAGTATTATGACTGTATAAGCAAACAGTGCATAAATTACAATATATACATTATATATCAATGAGTTAAGTTGTTTTTTTTCCTGTCATAATGATGTCCCTCCGTTAGCTACTTCTATCCAATCTACATGGTTCTGAGGATGTATTTTTGTTGATTTTGCGTCACTATGTGCCATTCTTGTTTGAGGGTCTAATCCATTAACTTTAAACAAGTGTGCTGCTAATGTCCGAATTTCATGAAATGTTGATCTTTCAGCTAGTGTTAAATGTGCTGTTACCCCTATTTGATCTCTCAAGTTAGAAAATGCTTTACTTAAGTAATCAGGAGCTATTTGAGTTGGATGATGAATTTCACTACTTATTTTATTTGGTCTTTTTGTTGGAAGTCTATGGACAACATACGGACTTATAGAATCTCGACTATTATCGATTTTACTATTCTTTTAAATAAATGTTCCACATGTTCAGAAAATGGTAGCCCCTCGCCAAATTTACCACCTGATTCTTGGATTAAAAATTTATAGATATATTTAATAATGGGCGCATTATATTGTTATATTCTCTAGCAATTGGAATAGGTAATGCTTTGTCATTCCGGATATTTTTCTTTTTTCCATTTACTAAAATTAATCTGTAAATATTTTTGGATTTATCGAAGAAAAGAGAATCAGGGAGATTACGATAGTCCCTTTTTCTTGGACGTGCCGCCATTTTATGAATCTCCTATTAATTTATTGACATATGATGAGATAATAGAATTGGTTCCCTATCGTTCAGGTGAAACAACCCATACAAAACCATCAACGATCTTACCTTTGAGTTTTCCTACTTCAATCCATCGTTTAATTATTCTATTATCAGGTATTGAGCTTTCTTCAAATTCACGAGTCGTTATTATTAATAAGCATTTTTTAATGCTCTTTGTACTATACAAACTCACACTATTCTCAGACGTTTCATTACACCACAAAATCAATGACGAAGCACGAATGGTTATATTCTTTCTTGGTTAGGTTAGAGTGAGGGTGGGTATTATAGATTGTGTGCTGTGCCGTTTGATACTTTTTGATTAGTCATTTTATTTAACTGTTATCCTTTTTATTTCATTCGAAAAACTATTTAATATGCCAAGATCTAAATGAATTGAACTGGCGATATTGTTATTTATTTTGTCTATAATTTTTACATGGATGTGTCTGTTTAAATAAAAATAAACTTAAAATTTTCCATTATTAATTTATGAAATACGATCTTTAATTATGGTACCAACTAGTAAATTAAAATAGTACAGCTAATATAGTAATAATATAAATTACTTTTGATCTAACAGTTTTTTGCAATAATTTATCATTTGTTAGATCAGATTAAAAATAATCTATTTTAGAGAATGAAAAACAAAAATTTATTAGATTTTATTTTATAATTTTTTATTTTTTTCCAGGGAAATTCACCACCATCCGGTTATGGGTATCCTGGTTAAGTACCTTTTCTCCATCATTTTGCTTCCCAAATAGCATTATTCCATTTTACTCGTTCTCCACTTTGATAGGCAGTATCGTTCATTCATTCCACGGTATTTAGACATATATCATTTTCTTGATGTATATAAATTTCTTCATTAGTTTTTAAAAAGGTTAAGTATCTTCACTTTATGTGTATATAAAATAAATGATATTTTTTATTTTTTACCGAACGAATTAATTTTTATTAAAAAAAAGTAATGTTATAACTAATACTATTCTTCATTATTTAATATATTATTTAAGTATTTATGCTTTATTTTTATGTGGTTAATAAAAAATGCATAATGCAGTGAAATTATATTTTTAATAAATTTATTTTTTTGACATGAAGTTTTTTGTTTATTTAATTAACATTCTGATCTTTATTCCTTTTATAGCACATAATGTTATGTTGATTGTAAATAGAAATTTCTGAGTGGGGGCGATTAAATTAAAATTTATGAAATAAATATAAGATTATTTAAAGACAAGATTGATAATAAATACAATTTAATTACCTTAATAAAATAATAACTGGCTAGTTAGCATTATTTCTGCGATGAAAGAAAATTGGTATATATTTTCAGTCTATATTGTATTTGCTAATTTAATGGCTTTTAGTTTTAAACGTGGGTTGCAATTAGATAATTAGAATGATTTTCATAATAGAGGAGTAGATGGGGGTTATGTCGAAACATAAAAAATTTCGCGGTTATCAGCTATAAAAGGTGTCAGTCATAAATTTAGTGATGAATGGTTGCTCTTAAGGCCGAAGCATTTGAGCGTTTTTTTGGTATGCCTGGTTTTTTAGTTGTGCAAACTGTTGTTGTGACTGTATGGGTCTACATTAACATAACTGGGATAACTAAATTTGATCCCTATCCATTTATTTTACTGAATTTAGCTTTTAGTCTATAGGTAGCATATGCTGCTCCGTTAATATTACTTGCTCAAACTTGTCAATCTTAACGAGATCAAGCACATGCGATTGCGCTGATGCTCAACATAGAGAATATTTAGCTGAAGCAATGGCGCAAAGGCAAGCTATTGCAGAATATAATACTGAATAGTTATTTGTATTACTTTAACAAAATACAGAGTTAACCAAATTAACTAAAGAAATGGCCGAGTGCATTGAAAGTTAACTATTCAAGCAGAAAGCCGTACCCGAAATTAAAAATTATTTAGAATGATAGAAAACAATAGTCTTTTATCTAATAGGCTATTTGCTTAAGGTAAATAGAGCTTGTTTAGTTAAGTATATCTGGATCCTTTATGTAACGCATAAAGTGAAGATATAACTGGCACAGTGTAATAGAAAAGACGACGTTTTAGCCACTGAGTATCTTCTCTTTCTTTGGTACTAATTCGTCCTAACCGCCAAGTTTCTGGTTGGCAAGCTTTATTCATACGACGTTCCGTTGTATAGAGATAATTAAATCCGAGTTCTTTTGCAATTTTTGCGTAGTCTCGAGTATAAAATCCTTTTGGCCAACATAAATGCTGACTGCAATAACCAAGTTGTTGAATAAGCATATTACGGCATTGTTCAATATCTGCAATTAATGCTGCATGACGTCTTTCAATATTAACTTCTAATTGATCCCAACGTAAATGTGAATGAGTGTGATTATGGAATTCGATTAATTCACTAGCTTGCATCTGTTCAATTTCTGACCATCTTAGCATAACATTATCAGCTTGGCCGTTACGGATCCTTGCCTCACATTCACGGTGTGAATATTCAATATTAGATAATTTTCTAACTTGACCATTGCTAATATCTTTTGTAATCAGAAAGATACTAGCTTTAAGCTGCAATCGTTTTAACACAGGAAAAGCGTAAACCCAATTGTCTAAATAACCATCATCAAAAGTGATCATCACACTCTTTCGTGGAAAAGCTCTACCCTGATAAAATTGCTCTAATTCTTGAGTAGAAAGAGTTTTCCAGCCGCTATTAGCTAGCCATGTCATTTGTTGTGTGAAAGTTTTTGGTGATAAAGTGACTAATCCAGGAGACGGGCTAACATGATGGTACATAAGAATAGGGATAGTTGTTGTATTCATTATATTAATAGAGTAATAGTAATAGGCAGTTAACTATTTTTACTTAATTATTAGCGTAATGGCAAGTATTTAATATATTGCCTGAATGTTAATGTTATGTCATTAATTAATCAAATATTTATAAAAAAAGAGTGAACAATAGTAATTTGTGTTGTTATAAGACAAATACAATTAGTTAGCAGAATAATTTAGTAGATTACCTATCAGTAATAGGATTTTTATTTAATCTATTAACACATGGCTTTAGCTAATTATTTTATCGTTCCTGATTGTCCTTATTAAGTGAATTAATATCAGATACTTTGCTAATTTGTAATAAACGCAATAAGCATGACTCGATTGAAAATTTCTTGGTTACCTGAAGTTGTCCTCGTTGGGCCATTTCTTGATATTTTTTAGGTTGTTGAAGAAAATCATCAATTGCGGCTATCCAATTGTTGATATCAGAAGGTGGCAGCAAGAGTCCATTACTTTTATTTTGGATGATATCAGGTAATCCACCCACATTACTAGCAAAGACAGGTACAGCAAAGAAAAGTGATTCAACCGCGACCATACCAAATGCTTCCTTAGTAGAAGGAATTACGGTTAAGGACGCATATGAGTATACGGCAGAAGAAGGAAAAACAATGCCGGCGAGGAGCGTTTCAGATTCTAAATCATAGTCGATAATTTTTTTCTGTAATTTAGCCTTATAGGCGCCATCACCAATAATTAAATAACGAAATGAACGGCCTTGACGCTTTAGTTGGGCGAGAGCCGCTAAAATAATTTCATGTCCTTTTTCTTCTCTTAGCATACCGACCTGAATTATGATGGGGGGTGTTCCATGATTTATCCAAGTTAAAATATTATCAGCGATAGGTGTATGATTTTCGGCAACCATTTTAGAAAAATCAAATCCAGGATGAACAACCTTCACTTTTTGTGGCATACAACCACTTTGCAATAATGTTTCCCGCATTGGTTCGCTGGGTGCAATGACATAATCGAATAAGTAATTCATACTGAAAGCTTTTATTCTACCTGGCAGGTAGGTTTTTTGTCGCAGTACACATGGTCGTTGTTTTTTAGCTAGAGTTTTTACAGCGATGGCAAGGTTATTCGCATCATGGCCACTTTGGCAAATGGCTAAAATTGTTTGCTGTTGGCGTAGTAGTTTGCGTAAACGTATGATTGACGTAGGATGAGCACTATTAGCAAATGGGACATGATAGATAGGGATATTATTTTTTTTAGCTTCATGTGCAATTTGACTGTCGATATGGCAAGCTAAAGTTACGTTAAAGCCTCGATGCATTAGGCTTTTCATTTGTAGTAAAGCTTGAGCTTCTTGGCCACCAAAGTTCATCGAAGATTCGGTATAGATAATGAATGTATTCATAATATACCCTGATAATTAGCCCGCTTGTTAATTGAGTTGCTGTTCAATTAACAAAATGAATAAATGACATAACATTTTAATTTTTATATTTTTTTGTAAAAAATTAGCGTTATAAGTTAATTATTTGTAATAAAATAGTTCTACATCTAATGTTAAAAATTTATTAATTTAAATTATTTAATCATAGTGTATTAACTATACTTACTTTAACTAATTGTAGTATTTTTTTATAGTAATTTTTTCTATTATTTTTCGTAAATTAGATTTTATAGGATCATTTTCTACATTATGTAGTTATTTGTTTACGATTATAAGAATAATAAAGGAAAAAAATTGGGATGAGAATATGTTAACACTATTTTGTGCATGATTAATGCTTATAGCGCAAAACTTTGACAAGTATTATAACAATTGTATTATAAATATGGGCTTAATTTATTGATAATATATATAAAATTGTTAAAATATTTAATGCAATAGCTATAAAAAACGACTAAATTGATAATTTTATTATATTAATGTTAAATAATCATTTATGTTGCTCAATACGTCTATTTTTACTCGGAAAAATCTAGAATACATATATATGTATAGCTCTATAAGTTTCGTATTGGATACTTTATTTATATTTTTTAGTAAGAGGTTAAATGATGAATATTTTTGTGAATAAATTTATACTATTGTTATTGAGTATAGTTTTATCTTTTTATTCAGTTTTTACTTTGGCTATCTCATGGATATATTATCGAAATTACTTATTTCACCAAAACCTAATGTATTGTGTGATAAATATATATATTGAAGGAGTATCAGCTAATTTAATAGAAAAATATTTAGGTAAAAAACAAGTTAATCGCATATTGTCTCAATGTTCACTTGACAATGGAGTCTGTTGTGACATAATGGATAGTAAATGTTACGTTGATAGATATTTTAATAAGAAAGGGCAAAGGAGTAAAGGGTGTCAGCAATACATAGAAAAGTTATTTAGTAATTAAATATTCGCAAGAGTGACTAATGGGTTGTATTTTTTTTATAAATTAAAAATGATATTTCTAATATGATGTTAGAAACGATATTGTAAACTTAAAATTTACTTATTTATTTTGGTATTTTATTCGTTAAAAATCGCTTACTCTTTTAAAGTGAGTTGTGATATTTTTATGGTTATCAAGTTGTAAAATAAAAGTATTAATATTAAAAATGGTAATTTTTCCATAAAAATTTCATTTAAATATAAAATATCTGTTTATATCAATTTTTATATGACTATTTTAGTTATGATTTATATTTTCTTTTTATATTTATCACTTGATTTATTAAATTTTACTTAACCTGATGACAATAAAAAATGCACAGCTAATAAGTTTAAATAATATTATATCTGTATTGTTAGTAGTGTTAAATCGTTAGCTGTTTTGAGCTATGATTTTTCTGATTATCGGTATTATTATGTTTACTATAATTATAAAATTTATAGATAAATATTTTATTAAAATAGTTTTTATTAAAGCGTTAAAACAATAAAAAGTAGCTTTAATTTGAATCCGTATTATTTTTTATGTCATGATTGGTGCCAACATCATAGGGATTATTTCTTTTTTTATTAATTTTATCATATTATAGGTTTAATAAATTTTAGCGTTTGGTAGTAAAAATTAATAATAGTTAGAGCACGAATATAAAAAATAACTTAAAGTCACTTAATTACTTGATAGAATGGTTAGTTGAGGACTTTATTAGATCATTTTATTGCAATAATTGGTGATTTGATAAGGATATTTATCAATACAGAATATTAGCTATTAAGCGTATAAAAAAGAGTTATTATTTAGATTAATTATTATTTAAGCTATGTCTAAATATTTTATTATTTTAATTCGTTTGTTTGTAATATTTTTGGTTATTTATTTATCGATCTCAAATTTTATTATTAATTTATAATAAATTATATGTTTATAAGTTTATTAAAATAAACACTATATTTAAAATACAGATATTTTTATTCTTATTTATGATCGTAGATAAGTAAATCTTATTAAAAATATTATTTTTCATTGTGTATTTTAAAGCCATTAATTTTGGCTATGCGGGTTTTTTCTTGCAACTATACCAAGATTTAGGGTCATTATTTTAATTTAGAATAGACAGTTATTTATTCTATCTGGTTTCATGCGACAGAACCTTTATTTTTTAATTTAGCTAAAAGCGTTTATGTTGTTTAAAAAACAAGCTAGTTTATAAAGACTAAATGTTCTATTAAGCGAATTTTTGTTTTAGACTAATACGAAGTATTATAAATTTTTCGCTTTCATTATATTTATTAATAATTAATTTCTATTAGGTAAAATGTATGAATAATTTCGGTATTGGTAATAAACATAGCTATACTCGGTTATTAAGTGACAGTTTTATAGATATGACGCTAGTGACATTAGCCACACTTCGACATTATCTGATAACTCTGTTAGTGTAAAAATAGTGTTACTACTAACTATGAACCAGGTAATATTAGCATGGAACATAATGGACGCAAGAATATAGATGATGGCAAGAATGCAATGAGAATAGCAATAAGTTTACTTTTAAAAGAGGTCACTGATTCTGATAAAGTAAAAATTAGTAAACAAGATTTAGCTGAACTAATTGATAAAAAGAATAATAATGATATTAACTACGTTGAAATAAAAAATAAGGTTACAACTATGGCTGATTTAAAAATACTGTATAAAAGTATAAACAACTAAGATAGCTACCCGAAAAATTATTATTTTTACAGATAAAAAATAATAATTAGACAGCGATAATGATCGCGGTTATCTAGTAATAAATAAATAAATGAATGAATAAGCATTTATAAAAAGTTAGTGAATACCGCCAATAAAAATAGCAGCAAAGATCTCTTACGCTAGGTTAATTATTTTTTTGTTAAAAGTTCACTCTCTGTTTATGATAGTGATCTACTATTCTTGGCAAAAAGTGAGCGGAGTTTTTGTAATTTAGCTGGGATTATGGCTAAACAATAACTGCTCTGTTGTCCTTCATTCTGCCAATAATTTTGATGATATTTTTCTGCTAGATACCATTTTTTGTATGTTCATAGGTAGGGTTTTCTACAGTTCCACCAGTATAACCACTGTCTACCGATTTTACACCAATTACCTGTTTAAATATTGCTTCGGTACACCAAAAACATCCTCCACTGAGCACTGCATGTTCAATTGTCATAGTGATTGCCTTTTTAAGCTTGTAAATAGAGTTAGAATCAATAAATACGATTTATCAAAAAAGATGATAGGTATTTTGTCATGTCATATGACTGGTTTGAGCCTAGTTTATACTGTAATATAGCTTGTATTGATAGCTATTCTAAGTGATTAATTTATCGTTTTGATGGTGAAAAATACGCAAAATTTTGATTCTTACTCGATACTGTTAGCATTGTATTGAAAAAGTGACTCATTGTAAGAATATTATTGCTAATAGATCTCCTTAATTTTTCTATTAAGGGGAAAGGAATAAATTAGTTGGTCTAAGTTGTTTGTTGGTCGGCGTTTTGTAGCATTTTCCTTATAGGAATAATTAAGATTGCCAATACTGCAGCACAAATCATCAATGCAATAGCAACGTGGGAAAAGAGGGCTGGTATAGACTGTAATTGTTCTTTATTGATATTTTCTCCCATAATTCCTGCCACCAGATTACCTAACGCATTAGTATAAAATCAAATACTTATAACTTGTTCGCGCATTTTTTTAGGTGCCAGTAGTGTCATTGTTGCTAGCCCGATTGGACCTAAACATCATTCACTTAAAGTTAATAGTAATATACTGCTGACTATCTAAACGGGAGAAACATTGATATTTTGCGTGATAACTATGTTTGCGGCTACAATCATAATGGCAAACCCAGCTGCAGAAAATAAGATACCAATAACAAATTTTGTAGTACTAGTAGGATTTATATTGAGCTTAGTCATCGTTGGCTATAGCCAACTGAATAGAGGGGCAAAATGATGATGAACAGAGTGCATTAATTGATTGAAACCATATGGTTGGAATTTCAGAGCCATTAGTAAGATAGCGATCAGTATAGTCACGAGCGAAAATATTAAATGAGGTTGGTTTTTGCTCAAAAGCTGACTAAAAAAATTTCTCTGAAATGAGTAAGATAAAACAGACTAATAAGCGCATACGTTCATTTTGATTTAAATCCGTCAGGAAAAACATATAAATAAAATAGAGACTAACAAAGGTGGCAGTGATATAAGCAAAAGTTTTGGCCATAAAGATAGCATTAAATGGCACGATATTTGTCACAATAACGACCAATAATACCATTGCTAATGTGATCCATTTACCGACGTTTTTACTCTTTACGGCTGGTTGTTCCCAACTAGCATCAATACCTGTTTCTTTATTGTAGCGAAGTATTTGTGGGCCGGCATAAAATCTGAAGATAAGTAGAGCAACCAGCATACCAATACCAGCAAGGCCAAAACCGATATGCTAGCCCTATTTTTCATGAAGTGCTCCAATAATTAACGGCGCAATAAATAAGCCCATGTTAATTTCCATATAGAACAGTGAAAATCCGCCGTCACGACGTGTATCATCTTTTCTATACAGAGTGCCAACCATAACAGTAAAACAGGTTTTAAATAAACCAGTTCCCAGTACAATGAATAATAATCCGATAAAAAATAGACTATTACCCCAGATTGCAGAAAACGCGATAGAAAGATGGCCTAATGCAATAATCAGTGATCCATACCAAACCGCTTTACGTTGTTCAAGCCAGTTATCAGCTAACCATCAGCCAGGGAGTGAGGTAATATAAACCCCACTTGCAAAAATACCGACAATAGCTGATGCTTGTTCGATTGTTAATCCCATTCCTCTTTGTAATAAGGTTGAGCTCATAAATAGGATCAGTAGTGGTCGCACGCCGTAAAATGAAAAACGCTCCCACATCTAAGTTAAGAAGAGAGAACTCAGTGGATAGGGATGGCCAAAGAAAGTTTTAGTTACAGTGTATTGCATCTAAATTTTTCTCATCAATAGCTCTACCAGTGAAATTATAAAAGTTAAAAAATATTAGTTTTCGGTTGTAAAATATTATCTTTTTCAATTCAAATATTACTGTTAATCTAATATCGCGTAACATTATTTTTCCTACATTAAAGAGACTAAAACATTAAGATGTAGTTAATATAATTTTATTAAATTTAATTACTATTAAATAAAAAAACATATAAATCAATGAGTTAAAAAGTTACTTTTTAATTGTTGTGTTGTAGATAATAAATTTTATTTGAAGTGAAAAAATTGATAAAACCATCACTTCATAACATATTTGGGTGGTTTTCTAGCATTTGATTGATAGTTAATTTGTTGATAGCTGATTAGTAAAAAGATTGTCTGGTTAAGCCTCGCTACTGTTTTGATAACGCAGCCACTGGTCGTTGTTAATCGTGTATGTTATCAAGATCACCATAAAGTGATGGCATGCCTGCGGGCCTGGTTTTAAATCGACGATGTAACCACATATATTGGTCAGGTGCTTGCATAATCTCTTTTTCAATCAGTTTATTCATAAAAGTGGCGGTAGATATTTCATCTTGCTTTGGAAAATGGGTTATTGCTGGTTGAATGAGTAATTCATAACCTTTAGCGTTAGTTAAGCGTCTAGGGGTAAAAGGTATCATGCCTGGATCGGCTAACTTAGCTAGAATATGCGTTCCTATGGTAGTAGCTGTATATTTGACCGCAAAAAAAGGCACAAACACACTTTTTCTTGGTCCATAATCGTGATCTGGGGCGTACCATAAAATTTCTCCTTGTTTAAGGTTGCGTATCATGCCTTTTATATCTTTGCGATCAAGCATGAACTTATTGGAGCGTAACCGTCCCCGAGTTTGTAACCAATCGATTACTGGATTGTCGTTTGGGCGATAAACACCAATACCAGGATTTAATATACCAAAGATACGCCCACCTAATTCTAGCGTTAAAAAATGAATTCCTACTACGATGATTCCTTGGCCTGTCAACTGAATTTTTTCAATATTATTCTGTCCCTTAATCGTAAACCAGCGTTGTACCCGTCTATCTGACCAGAACCAAGCCATACCCGTTTCAAATAATCCCATACCCACTGATTCAAAATTTTTATTGATCATTTGCTGGCGTTGCTGTGCGTTCATATCAGGAAAGCAGAGTTCTAAATTACGTTTTGCAATCTGTAGGCGTTTTTTTAGAAAATATTTTGATAATCGTCCAAGGCGAGTTCCTAGCCAATAGATAACAGGATAAGGTAGTAAAACTAGTAAATAAAGGAGCCCAATCCCTAACCATGTTAGCCAATATTGGGGATGTAAATATGAAATTTTAAAAGGAGATACTTTTATCATCTGTGTTCTATTTAGTCAGTATTAATATTATGTATTGTGACACTTTTTTTAGCAAAGCTAAAACTTTAACTGTATATTTAATCGTCATTCAGTTCTTATCCTTGGTTTGCTTTAGGAGTAGTTTGTTATACTTTTTTCGCTGAGGAAACACTGCTATTTTATATGGTTTTTTTTTCAACAATTGGTGATAATTTATTGAAGATCATATATCGATATATTTTATCAGTGATATCATGCGTAAATAAAAGGATAGTGAGCACTAGGGTAATAGGTCGTACTCATTTTAAATGAATACAAAGTAAGAAAATTGATATAAATTGAGAATAAAATTAAGTTTCATTTTTTGTAAATAGGAATATTTTATATCATTCGAATAAATATATTTGAAAATATTATAAACAAAGAAAACTCGATTCGATTATCCACAAAAATTTTTTTAGTAATGTGTTTTTTATGAGTGTAAACTGTACTATTAGTAATCCTAAGTTCTCTAACAGTAACATGATTAGGTACTGTATTCATCCAATTTTTGATAATTGTTTGCTCTTGATAACTAAAAATCGATGCATTGTCATTTGATAAGTAAGTGATACTTTTTAATATATTATTGTTTTCTATTAAGCGTTCTAATACGTAGTTTAATATTTTTTTCGATATAATAAGATATTTTTTTTAGTAATATGGGTTGATTTGTGAAGAGGTAAGGAGAATTAAGATAAATATAGAAAAGTACATTATGTAGTTTTTCAATAAATGTTTGTAGTTGATTACAATACTTTGCATGGTGATAATAATGTGTTAAATTGGCTAAAACAACATCATTATTAAAATTATTAATGGTAGAGTTAATACTATCTTGACTAATAAACTGCAGTTTATTGATCTTTGATAAATATTCACTTATGCCTAATTGTGTATAATAATATTCGTCAATAATTAGAAATTTCATTATAATATATCCTTGTCTAAATAATAGATAAACCATAAATTTTTTATTTATTACTTACCATAAGTGCAATAAAAATAGCGATAGAAATTTCGAAATTTCTTACTGTTATATAATTAAAATATCATAGTAAGTATTTAATGGAATACTTATATTAGCTTAATATTCTTTATTAACTGATTTAGTTTATTTATATAATTTAGCTATTATTAATAGTGATTTCCATAAAGTATATTCATTATATTTCTGTATTTTTATAGGGATTTTTTGATAAATAGATTAACTAATGCATGATGTCATATTGAATATAAATCATATATTTTTATTAAAACAAACTAAGATAACAGCGTTTCTTTAAATGGAATAGTTATTGTTTAAGCACAAATAATATGATGAAAGATGGCAGTGTTTGATATATTAATAATCGACCATTGCCATGGTAATTTGTAGCAGGGAATTATAGAACGTTGATTTCCCAATTAGCATCTTCATTTGCTAAAAAAGGAACTAAATGATTTTTACCTTGGGAAATTTTGTCAGTAATAATAACTTTTTTACGTTTAAGTTCAATAAATCCTTCATTAACAGGTAAGCCATAAAATTTAGCGCCGTTTAATGAACAAAACGCTTCAAAGTTTTCCATTGCATTTATTTCATCAAAAACGGTAGCATAAGCTGCAAGGGCAGTAGGTGCATTAAAAATGCCCGCACAGCCACATGCAGACTCTTTTCTATTTTGTGTATGGGGTGCGGTATCTGTGCCAAGGAAAAAGCGCTGACAACCTGTTGTTATTGCTTCACGTAATGCTTTTTGATGGATGTCGCGTTTTAGAACAGGTAGACAATATAAATGAGGTTTGATGCCACCAATTAACATATGATTTCTATTAAACATTAAATGTTGTGGTGTGATGGTAGCAGCCAGATTTTCATTACCAGCAAGTACATATTGAACGGCCTCTTTAGTGGTAATGTGTTCAAACACAATTTTTAGGCCAGGAAAATCTTTTCTAATAGGCTCCATGGTTTGATCAATAAAATAGGCTTCACGATCAAAAATATCAATGTCACTTGTTGTGACTTCGCCGTGAACTAATAGTGGCATACCTATTTTTTCCATTTTGGCAAAAACGGGATAGATATTTACTATCTTTTTTACCCCATCACTAGAGTTAGTCGTTGCATTGGCTGGATAAAGTTTACAGGCAGTAAATACTCCCTGGTTAAAGCCTTCTTTTACTATTTTTGCGTCAGTTTTATCCGTTAGGTAGCAGGTCATTAATGGTGTAAATTGATGGTCTACAGGGGTTGCGTTAAGGATCCTATTTCGATAAGATTTTGCTTGATTAATATCAATAATTGGCGGTACCAGGTTTGGCATAACAATTGCGCGGTCAAAAAATCGGCTAGTATAAGGCACAACAAGTTTTAATATATCATCATCTCTGAAATGAACATGCCAGTCGTCTGGGCGGCGAATTTTAATGCTTGTCGTTATTTGGGCCATGAAATTGACTCCATCTTAAAGTAGGTAATGAAAAAGATGAGTTGTGAGCATGTCAGGTAGGGATGATAGAGTGAAAAAAACAAAATAGCTATCTAAATAATAACAGATTAATCTGCTATCAACTTAATAAGTTATAAAAGTGAAAACAAAAATATAAGTTAAGATTGTTTGGCTTATCCACCTGGCCTCTAACTAGTGACGTACGGATTAACAGTTCGACATTCTACCAACTGAACTATGGACGAATAACATTAGATGTGCAGTCAATGATATCGATAGAAAGTTAATTTGTCAAAGACCAAAATGAGTTATTTAAGTTAGCTGTGTAGTGTTTGCGTATAGCAATATGCTGGCGAGCGAAATGTTGCATTATGGTAAGCATAGAGGTTGATTTTGAATAAATTTAATTTGCTACTGAAAGTAAAAAACCTGCCGGTTAGGCAGGTTTGCTAAAATTTGGCTCCTCCAACTGGACTCGAACCAGTGACATACGGATTAACAGTCCGTCGTTCTACCGACTGAACTATGGAGGAAAATTGGTTGTGTGCTCCATAACGAGTGGAATAATAGCGGGGCCTATCTTAGTTGTAAAGTGTAAAAATCAAAATAATCACTGTTTGGTTATGAGGTAATCAGGAAAGAGAATTGCTGATTTAAAAATCTAAATTCTATATTGTAAAAGTTTAAAATTGATCATATAGAGAGGCTTATTTTGTATTGGTTATAAAAAGTTTACAAAAAAATAAGCAAATGTTGTCATAGCATAATTGATGGACATATTAACTAAAAAGCAAAAGCCCGCATGATTGCGGGCTTTTAATATTTTTGGCTCCTCCAACTGGACTCGAACCAGTGACATACGGATTAACAGTCCGCTGTTCTACCGACTGAACTATGGAGGAATTTAGCGAGCTAAAAAAGTGGCTGCATACTAACGATGTCCTCGGCTACTGTCAATGTTAAAAATATAATATTTTTATTGTTTGTTTATACTGCAATCATATTGAATTAAAAATGAACTATTTATCTGATGTCATATGATTTCTATACAAATTATGAGAAATTTTTTATGGAATTATGTGAGTATGCAATTAGATATATCATAAAATGTTATTTTGCTTGATAAGACGTTTTAGCTCGGTTTTGATTGCATTGTTGATAGTTGGTTTAGTAAGAATTTTGTTAATAGCAGCATCTTATACTTTATTCAGTCACAAACCATTCACGATTATAACATACGCGTAAATCTAGTATTCCAATATCCTTAAAGTGATATACTGGTTTGATATCAAACAGTAATTCAGCGGCCAGCAAAAAATAGGGTGAAGCCGATTGTCCCGTATAAACCAAAGTACGGTGTATAATAGATTAGAATCTCTGTAAGTAAGCAATGACCATTCCTATACATTAGGTATGGATGGGTAGTAACAACTGCCAATTTAGATGAGGTCTATTATTACGGTTTTCCTGTTTATTTATTTGGCCGAGATTTTCACTCAGGATTACTTTTATCATATCCATGACATTTACCTTAATTGATTAGATTTATAGATGAATCTAAGCTATGAGACTAGCATATTAAATTGCTTTAGTTATCGACACACGCGTTTTTCTCTTTACTTTAAACAAAACCTTTATTGATTAGGAATTTTCCCAAACAGAAAAAAAATTTATATTTATGAATTTATTTAGATCATTTTGATTTTTTTATTAATTTACTGGGTTAACGAAGAATATTCTTGAAAAAATTCGATTTTTTCTTAAACAAAAGCATAAAACTATTGATATTATTAACTATTCGTGCGTTAATGGGAGGAAGCCTAATAAACAGATCTATTTTATTTACGACATTTAAGTTAATGTGTTATGAGTAGCGTTATCCTTGATAGCCTTTCGACCGTTTCTTGCTGAGTGCTTCCATGAATTAAATAGTGATGTAGGCTTTTGTATACCTGCCGAAAGCGGCAATGTTTATTTGTTATATAGGAAAAGGCACATGTCTGACAAAATGAAGGGTCAAGTGAAGTGGTTTAACGAATCTAAAGGCTTTGGTTTCATCACTCCTTCTGATGGTAGCAAAGATGTATTCGTTCACTTCTCTGCCATTCAAGGAAATGGATTCAAAACCCTGTCTGAAGGGCAAAATGTAGAATTTACCATTGAAGATGGTTCGAAAGGCCCAGCTGCAGCGAATGTAAATGCTCTTAGTTAAATAAATGGATTTCTTGAAGCCTGTCGTGCAAACGGCAGGCTTCTTTATTTTTTACAATAAATCTTTTGGCATAACCTATGAAGATCAATGATAGCATTTTAGTAAAAGCTGATGGTGACCAAATACGGGAAGGTATTATTCGATTAATAGAGCTTTTTAATGAGGGAATAATGTATTTAATTGAGTTATCTGAATATGCTAAAGGTATTTGGTTTTTTAATGGGAGTATAGCAGGAGTAGGTACTTATGTGATGCAAAAATAGAGTAAATCACCACAAATTAAAATCTTCCTAACTTAGTGAGCGATTACTTTTGTAATGAATAGCTTTATCATAGTTAAATGATTTTTAAAACTGACTAACTTGATGATTAGTTTAACATTATATTTTAAATATTTTTAAAATATGTTTTTTATTATTTATGTTATACATTCTAAGTTATAAATAAAAACATTTTCTATATAAATATTTTTATTTTATCAGATGTTTTTTATATGAAAAAATTTTTAATGTTCTTTTTTGCATAAAAATTATTGCTCATTTTTAACATAAACAAAGTATGAAAAAAATAGTTTACGATGTTAAATATCGTATTTTTGTTTTCTCATTTATGCATCCGTTGGTTTTTTTTATTTTGTGGAATTATTATCTATTTATATATTTTATACTGCGTTTATAGTTTGAAATATTGATAATTAATGGTTTTTTAAATATTTATTAATTAACCAAATAACCATGGTTATTGTTCTTTATTTTCTGAGTAAATGAGTTAATAATAAAAGCTGGCTATTTTTGATATAGCAAACCGTAAATTTAAATAGTCTAAGCACAACTAAATAATCATAAGAATCAGCTATAAAGATGCAGGTTATTCTAGTTATTAAGTGTGAATTTTTATTCACATTGAGAATGTAAAAGTAGGTTATGACTATGAAACTTTGATTTTGAGATAGATTTATAAAACAATTTTTAGCGTCCCAATAAAAGAGATTTAACCCATTAATGACTTTAATGGGAAGTACTTTTATAGCCTAACACCAGCAAATTTAATTAAATAGAATAAGTGAGTATAAAAATATGAACATAGCAAATTATTGAAGAAAATTTAGGATATTAATTTTTCTTATTTATTACTTACTTGAACAACGTCTTATTAAGAAAGAAAAAGCTTCCGCTATGTTTCGACTAGGTATTACAGAAGAAACCGCAGATTCATTGATTAGTTTGACATTACCTTAATTGGTTGAATTAGCAGAGATTAATCAATTAATATGTAATTTTAGATTTAAGAATAGTGAAATGATTGAACAATTAACTAAAGAGTCTTGTGTTAATGATTCAGCTTTAATGAGCAAAATTATGCGAGAAATTCTGGATCAGTAACCGGATATGGAAGTTGTTGGCTGTGTGGATGATCCCTATGTTACGCGGGAAATGATAAAACAGCGAGATTCACACGTATTGACATTGGATATTGAGATGTGACGTATGGATGGACTCTCTTTTCTAGAAAAAAATCATGCGGTTACGTCCGATTCTGGTGATTATGGTTTCAATCTTAACCACCAATGGCTCTCAGGCAACATTACGTGCTTTCGAGTTAGGCGCGGTAGATTTTGTCACCAAACAAACATTGAACTTTAAACAAGGTGTATCAGTTTATGTCAGCTTATTAAATGACAAAATTAGAGTTGCAGCAAAAGCAAATATTATAAAAATGTGTTGTCAACCAGCGAGCGCGATATCCAAAACTTAATTTGACCTTACCACAAATTAACAAAGATATTATCGCGATTGGTGCCTTAACTGGAGGAACTGAGGCAATCCGGCAAATATTACCAAATATGCTGGGAATTGTCGTTGCACAATATATGCCAGCAGGTTTCACTCTCTCTTTTGCTGAACGTCTTAATCGTTGCTGTTTTCTGCAAGTTAAAGGAGCAGAACAGGGAGAAAATTTATTAGTTGGATATGTTTATATTGCGCCGGGTAATTTTCATTTAGTTTTAACGAAAACAAGTCGATATTAGCAAATTGTATTGCATCAAGAAGATATGGTTAACCATCATCGTCCTTCGTTGATAATTTATTTTTTTCTGTTGCTCAAACTGCAGGAAAGCGGGCAATTGGCATGATTCTTACTGGAATGGGAAATGATGAAGCTATGGGATTATTAGCGAAGTGGCAAGTATGCGCTTATACTTTTGTACAGAATCAAGAAAGTTGTGTTGTTTATTGTATGCACAAAATCGCATTGTAGTTAAATGTGGTAGATGAAGTTGATGATATTAATGATCTTGGTCGATTGTTAATCGAGAAATTAGAGCAACATTATGCAGTGTAATTTGCGACCAACAGAAAGTGAGATAGTGCTATTTAAACCGTTATAAATAAGGAATTAATATTTCTGATAGTAGATGATTTCTCAACGATGAGAAGAATATTACGTAATTTGTTGAAAGAATCAGGGCTTCATAATGTAGAAGATGCTTTGGCTAAAATGGATAAACATAATTTTGATTTTATTATTACTGATTGGAATATGCCAAATATGGATGGCCTATTATTACTTGAAACGATCCGCCAACAGGAAAAGTGGGCAAAAGCTACCGGTTTTAATGGTTACCGCGGAAGCCAAAAAGGAAAACATTACTGCTGCATTAAAAGCCGGTGTCAGTGGTTATGTAGTGAAATCTTTTACTGCTGCTATTCTTGAGTAGAAAATTTAACAGATTATTCAAAAAATGGCATAAAACACAAGGATGTAATATGGTTAGCAGGCAACATAAAAAACCAGAATCTCATAGAGATAAATTAGAAATCATTAACTGTCTTTGGCGGTTGACTCGCATTATTCATGAAGGGTTACGTGAGTTATATTTAGACAAAAATATATCAAGAGCGGTAGAAGTTATACCGGATACCTAACAGCGTCTTGATCATATCGTCCAGATGACTTTTCAAGCGCCAGAAAAAACACTTAATAGTCTTGAGCAAATCAATACTAAGCAGGAGTGGTTAATTAAACAAGCGGCACAGTTCAACACTGGAATAAATGGTCGCAACTATTGATTGAATTAACTGAAACTAAAACGTTGGTGGCGGATCCGCGCCAGTATCTGGCTCAGTCACCTCAAGTCAATAATCTCATTAATGAGCAATTATTGGCTCTCATTATGGCATAATATTTTCGAGATTTAACCGGACAAGTCATTAAAAAACTCTCCTTGATGATAAATGAAATTGAACATAAACTTGTGTCTGTTTTATTAGAGAACATGACGCTAGATATTATTGCAAATACCTTATCGTGAATAAATCGTTCGAATGAATTACTTAATGGACCACCCCTGACGATTGAACGGAAAGAAAATTACTGCAAGCAAACACAAGTAGATGAATTACTGACAAGCCTAGGATTATAAATGAGATAAAATAGATAGTTAGCAGCATTTACTGTAATTGATTAATGGTATTGAATAGAAAGCAAAAATAAAAGAGATACAATATTATTCAAATAAAATAAGCAATGTATCTCTTATAACCAATTATCGAATATTATTTACTTCATGTTAGCGATTGTTTTATCTGCTTCATCGCTTCAATGCCTTGTTGGCAAGCTTTATCTTGCTGATCTTTAGGCAGTGCAATGATCTGTTTTTTACTATCTTCAAGCTGATTTTTTCTTGAATCAAGTTGAGCCTTGATTTGTGGGTTTTCAGAAGCCTTAGTAACTAAGGAATGAGCTTCCGAGAAATAAGCTTTACAGGTATCGGTTGTACTAATATAGTCAATTTTTTTCTCTTCTTCTGAACAAGCAGTGATAATGAATGCTAATAAACCCATACTACAAATTAATAGTAATTTTCTCATAATAATCCCTAACCAAATGATATTTATCTAGTTTCAAAAGTATAGATTTATTTTACTAAGATGTGAAATATTAATGATTTTATTCAGGTATAGGTTATACCATCGCATCATGAGCGTATTTTAAAACGAAGAAAAAAGCCAGACTAAAATAGATAAACCCATCGTCCATAGTTATTCCGCTAAATTAATAGCACTGGATAAATAGCCATAATTTAAGCATTTCATAATAAGGGGAAATATTAGCTCTATTTCTGTTATTATAATTTTTTATTTATAGCATAAATAAAAAAAACAATCATCAATAATAGTTGTCAACCATCATAAATATAAATAGCCGATATTTTATTATTATTATTATTATTATTATTATTATTATTAGTAGTAGTAGTAGTAGTAGTAGTAGTAGTAGTAGTGAATGCTGTTTTTAGCAGTCTGTTATAATCCTTGTGTCATGAAATTTATGTACATATCGGTGTACATGAAATATCATAAAATAAATATGCGGGTTGTCCAGTTTCATGATGAATTTTCCTATTGTTAGTTAACAGCCCGTTTGACCCAATCAGGGCGCTTACCCTTTCCCAAATAGAAATCTAAAATGTTGAGTAACCTGGGATAAAAGTTAAGAGCATTTTCTCCGGCCATATTTGCAATATCTTTTTTAGTAAATTTTCGTCATTGATTTTGTTTTCTTTAGGCGAAAAAGAGCTGGTTAGGTGTTGGCTTGGTTAGTCGAATTCGTTAGGTTACTTCTTGAAAAATGTTGCCTGCATATTTAACCACCTAATGCGGTAGTGGTTCCCTGGTGTCACCTTGCTAATTCTTCTTCGTCAGCCATGCTCAGGTCGTCAAATTCTTCAACAGAGGCGCCGCTGCCTATCCCCATTACGGAAGAACTGAATGCCTCTTAATGAAGCTGAAACCCCTTTACCGTTATTATTAAGAGTAAAATTCAATGACGGCGTTTAACGTAGCAGCATGAGTAGAGGCGACCATCCTGCTCGGTTAGAGGCGAAGTATTAGGGTCAATAACTAACGGGTGGGATTTGTTACTGGCACTGATGTACATGTTTCCGACATAACCGCCATATTCCTTATTGTCACCATCGCGTAAACAAAAACGGTTGGGTTATTGCAAATGCTGTTATAAGTTTTTCTACATCTTTTGCGCCTCATTTTGCCAATCACGTATTTGATCCCCGTTTAAATTTCCTCAATCAACTCAGTACGGTTTTTAGCAAAAAGGAAAGTGGCGCGGTATATGAAATCGCCCTGACCATTGACCGGAGTGGGTTCGAATAAATCATGGAGTGTTAATCGCACGTTGTTTAATTTGATTTTCATAAAGTTACCCTTTTGATTAAATTGGATTTATCAACGAGTGATGCTTAGGTCACATCGTCGAAGTCGGTTTCAGGATTGATAGTTAGTGCAGGAGGTGTGTCACATTCAGGCCAATCACCGGTTTAGCTTCTGCCCGTTGAATGAGAGCTTCTAGTTTTGGCCCACGACTGGGCTTGTTTTTCTTAAGTAATTTCTTAGCCTGCGGGGGACTAATAATTTTCCAGTTGTATATTTGCTCTTGCTTAAGTTTGAAGCATTTTAACAGGGCTTCTGCTTTACTTTCATCACCTCAGGTA
>JBDPYZ010000014.1:0-61920 GCA_047291315.1 Candidatus Phloeobacter fragariae
TTCCTAATACATATTCATTTGGTGTTTGTTACCAAATATCGCCACAAAATTTTTGATCAGGATGCTATCGAAAAGTTCCGGAGGTACTTTGCTTTTCATCATTATGTTCAATAACCCAATGCAGCAAGATGACTCTCAAAAAGAGTTTCTGAACCGACAGCTCAAATGCCTCCAAGACATGCTCATAATCAATCCCATGACTAGATAATAAAATAAGAGTAATATTCCAATAGGTGCCTAACGTTTGCAAAAACTTAAGCAGCGCGCCAGGAATCTCTGGAAAGACAAAACTTAATAGTCGCTCATTGAGTGGCTTTGACGGATGTCCACCCACCATATACCTCACATGGAATCAGGCCATTTCATCATCGGAAAGATCGGCAACATCATAATCGGCTCGTTGTAAGTCAGCAACAATATCAACACATTCATCAACCCCATAACTCAACCGAACACCAACAAGAATACAGGTTTTCGCTGAATTTATGTCGCTATAACGATAATAAAATCCAGTAATAGCACGCTCACCCAATATTTAGCAGAAGCGCAAAAAGCTCCCTCTTTCTCAGGAATGATGACAGCGAATAATGCTTCTCGTTGTTCACCTAATTCACAACGCTCTGAAACATAACGCAAACCATGAAAATTGATATTGCACCGGATAAAATATGTGCTAAACGTTCACCTTTTATGCCATATTTGCTGAACATATTTTTTCAAACCCGCCAATGCAAATACATCTGCTGGCTCTGCTATAGCCCGTACATCTTCGAATAAATCTTTAATAGCAGCACAGACATTATCACTATTAACCGTAATAATATCATCGAAATATTTTTAACACAGACTAAAAGTTTCATCGCCAATACGCTTAACGGCTACCCCTTCGGCAAATAAACCAACAGTAGGTAAATCTACCGGATGACCGGCTGCTAAAGCGGCTTTCAAGCAGGCTGCATCTTCTGCCTTAACAGCAATAATTTTAATTTCAGGAATTAATTGTTTAATCAAAATCGCTACGCCGGCAATCAATCCTCCACCACCAACGGGTACAAAAATACAATCAAGCTGAGTATCTTGTTGTAACAATTCCATCACTATTGTTGCTTGACCTACGATCACAGCCGCAGGAAAACATAACCTTTCATTGCTTGGCCCACCAGGAACAGGTAAGACCATGCTTGCCAACAGCCTAATTACTATCCCAGCTGATCTAACCAATCAAGAGGCGCTAGAGGTAGCTTCAATAAAAAGTAAAAGTTTATGTGATCTCATTTGAGAACGAAAAATGGTTTACACGGCCATTTAGAGCACCTCATCAAGTGCTTCTATGACAGCATTAATTGGTGACGGCAGCCTTACCCAAACCTGGGGAAATATCCTTAGCCCATAATGGTATTTTATTTCTTGATGAACTCTCCGAATTTGAACGAAAAGTGCTCGACGCACTTAGGGAACCTCTAGAATCTGGTGAAATAATAATTTCACGAGCTAAAAGCTAAAATTAATTTTCCGCCAATATCCAACTTATTGCCGCTTTAAATCCCAGCGCTATGGACCACTATAAAGGCATATATAACCGAGCCAGCCCAAAACAGATCCTCCGTTGGGCCATTCTTAGACCGCTTTGCTTTGATCTCTCTATAAAGGTATCACTTTTACCTCTAGGTACATTACCATTCTACACCGACAAACAAAACCAGTTTCGATATAAAACAACGTGTAATACAAGCAAGAAAACAACAAATTGAACGTTCGGGTAAAATTAATGCTAAACTAAATAGCGAAGAAACAACAGATTGAAAAAATTGATATTATTGAAGTAATTAGCTATCGCAGTATGCATAAATTACTTATTCAGCTACAAAAAAAATTGAATAATAAAGGGGTATTGAACCCCTTTTTTTAGATCTATGGTGATATTAATCATCAGTATCGGTATAGTCTTCTGAAGGATCCAGTTGTGGTTTACCTCCAGATAAGGTATGAAAACGCTTAGGTCGGCTAATACGAGTCATATACTTAGACCATACTTTTTCTTCTGGTGTCACAGGTTCGCGTTCACCGCAACACATAGAAACAAAAAGTTTTTCTTCTTCCGTCTGAGGTTGACGCTTACCTAAATCAAGTTCATTGAAAGCTTGACCGCAACGTTCTAACAACTGAGCTTCTTTAATGGTGAAATCACCATGACGAGAAAAACCTCGAGGATAATTTTTATTATCAAAAAAACGATTAGTCGTGATAAAGCTTTCTGCCATCTAACACACTCCTACCTCTCTAATGTCACACTCATTATGGCGCGGAGTATTAGTTAGCAATTGCATTCTGTAAAACAAAATATTTAAATCGTTATAATTAAAAATTTTGGAGATTACTATGGATACTGAATTATTAAAAACTTTTTTAGAAGTTAGTAAAACCCGACATTTTGGTCGAGCAGCAGAATCGTTATACCTAACACAATCAGCAGTGAGTTTTCGAATACGTCAATTAGAAACTCAATTAGGTACTATTTTATTTGCCCGTCATCGCAATAACATTCGTTTAACTGCGGCAGGAGAACATTTGATTCCCTACGCTGAATCGTTAATAAATACCTGGCTACAAGCTAAAAAAGAAATTTCTCATCAAACATTACACACAGAATTTTCAATAGGCTCAACAATATCACTATGGGAAGGATGCTTAACAAATTGGATACAACTTATCTATCAAACACATAAACGGCTTCGTCTTGAATGCAGAATATCAACACGACAATCTTTAGTAAAACAGCTTCATTCACGCGAACTTGATTTACTTATTGCAATCGAACCCCCAAAAATGGATGAATTTGAAAGTGCTATCATTGGTGAAATAAAACTACAACTAATGACAAATAAAAAAAACTTAACTCTGTCAAAATTCAATTTTATCAAACTTGAATGGAGTACTGATTTCAATACCACTGAAAAATCATCTTTACTTGAAAACTCGCCTACCATACTAACAACATCGGCTAATCTTGTACGAGAGCTATTATATCCAACACAATCTGCCGCTGTTTTACCAATTCATTGGCTTAATCAACATCATGAATTAGAAACACTATCGAAAGTTGTCTATAGCAAACCAATTTATGCTATTTGGTTACAAAATAATGGACAAGAAACATTCATTGATAAATTAGTAAAAATACCTATTCAGAATAACTAATTATGAATAAGTAAAAATATAAATTTTTAGTCACATGACCAATCATTAATAAAAAACATTTATTTTTGCAAAAAAGTACAAAAAACGATCTTAGTCTTTTTGTATCTAATATCTATCACAAATAAAATATCAGGACAAAAATTCATCAATTTTAATAACTAAAGATTAGAATATTTAATATAGAAGTATAGCTATTAGGCTACTCATAAATAGAAACTCAATTAGTTAAGCTGGGGGTTTTTGATATTTAATAACATATCTATGAAGCAGTAAATGGCAGGGGCGGAGAGACTCGAACTCCCAACACCCGGTTTTGGAGACCGGTGCTCTACCAATTGAACTACGCCCCTAGATAGGTGGCGGTGCGGACGGGGCTCGAACCCGCGACCCCCGGCGTGACAGGCCGGTATTCTAACCAACTGAACTACCGCACCAGCCGATTTATTTCACTAATGGCTTACCCATTAGCATTAAATCAAAGTCTAGCAGCTTCCTACTCTCACATGGGGAGACCCCACACTACCATCGGCGCTACGGCATTTCACTTCTGAGTTCGGCATGGGATCAGGTGGGACCACCGCGCTATTACCGCCAGACAAATTCTTTAGCTACTCGTCCTCGCTCACTTTACACTCTACTACGGCATAGGTAATACCCATTTTCCACAGTCACATACTTTCTATATGCGACTGTTCTAATATCCCTTGCCGTCTCCCTTCAACGTGAAAAACCTCGGACTGCAACCTCTGAACAAGCTAAAATTCTCTCTTCTCCTAAAACACCTTCGGTGTTGTCAGGTTAAGCCTCTCGGGTCATTAGTACTGGTTAGCTCAACGTATTACTACGCTTACACACCCAGCCTATCTACGTCCTCGTCTCGAACACCCCTTATAGGACATTACTGTCAGGGAAGACTCATCTTGAGGCAAGTTTCCCGCTTAGATGCTTTCAGCGGTTATCTCTTCCGCACTTAGCTACCAGGCTATGCCATTGGCATGACAACCTGTACACCAGTGGTGCGTCCACTCCGGTCCTCTCGTACTAGGAGCAGCCCCCCTCAATCTTCCTTCGCCCACGACAGATAGGGACCGAACTGTCTCACGACGTTCTAAACCCAGCTCGCGTACCACTTTAAATGGCGAACAGCCATACCCTTGGGACCTACTTCAGCCCCAGGATGTGATGAGCCGACATCGAGGTGCCAAACACCGCCGTCGATATGAACTCTTGGGCGGTATCAGCCTGTTATCCCCGGAGTACCTTTTATCCGTTGAGCGATGGCCCTTCCATTCAGAACCACCGGATCACTAAGACCTACTTTCGTACCTGCTCGCGCCGTCACGCTCGCAGTCAAGCTGGCTTATGCCTTTGCACTAACCTCACGATGTCCGACCGTGATTAGCCAACCTTCGTGCTCCTCCGTTACACTTTGGGAGGAGACCGCCCCAGTCAAACTACCCACCAGACACTGTCCTCAGCCCGGGTTACGGGCCTAAGTTAGAACATCAAACATTAAAGGGTGGTATTTCAACGTCGGCTCCATGTGTACTTGCGTCCACACTTCAAAGCCTCCCACCTATCCTACACATCAAGGCTCAATATTCAGTGTCAAGCTATAGTAAAGGTTCACGGGGTCTTTCCGTCTTGCCGCGGGTACACTGCATCTTCACAGCGAGTTCAATTTCACTGAGTCTCGGGTGGAGACAGCCTGGCCATCATTACGCCATTCGTGCAGGTCGGAACTTACCCGACAAGGAATTTCGCTACCTTAGGACCGTTATAGTTACGGCCGCCGTTTACTGGGGCTTCGATCAAGAGCTTCGCCTTACGGCTTACCCTATCAATTAACCTTCCAGCACCGGGCAGGCGTCACACCGTATACGTCCACTCTCGTGTTTGCACAGTGCTGTGTTTTTAATAAACAGTTGCAGCCAGCTAGTATCTGCGACTGGCTTCAGCTCCGGATGCGTGACCCTTCACCTTGTGCCAGCGTGCCTTCTCCCGAAGTTACGGCACCATTTTGCCTAGTTCCTTCACCCGAGTTCTCTCAAGCGCCTGAGTATTCTCTACCTAACCACCTGTGTCGGTTTGGGGTACGATTAATGGTTACCTGATGCTTAGAGGCTTTTCCTGGAAGCTGGGCATCAACTACTTCGCCACCTTAGTGGCTCGTCATCACGCCTCAGTGTTATAGCTATGCGGATTTGCCTGCATTGCCCACCTACACGCTTAAACCGGGACAACCGTCGCCCGGATAGCCTAGCCTTCTCCGTCCCCCCTTCGCAGTAACCCTTAGTACGGGAATATTAACCCGTTTCCCATCGACTACGCTTTTCAGCCTCGCCTTAGGGGTCGACTTACCCTGCCCCGATTAACGTTGGACAGGAACCCTTGGTCTTTCGGCGAACGGGTTTTTCACCCGCTTTATCGTTACTTATGTCAGCATTCGCACTTCTGATACCTCCAGCAGACTTCTCAGTCCACCTTCGACGGCTTACAGAACGCTCCCCTACCCAACGAACGTACCCTTAAACTGACTTACCGGGCTTTTTCGCCTCGACTCAACGCATTGACGTCACTTCTCACCATCAAGCGCATGATACTGCTGTCTTTCACTTAATCAGTTTAAGTGATACGTTCGCTGCCGCAGCTTCGGTGCATAGTTTAGCCCCGTTACATCTTCCGTGCAGGCCGACTCGACCAGTGAGCTATTACGCTTTCTTTAAATGATGGCTGCTTCTAAGCCAACATCCTGGCTGTCTAAGCCTTCCCACTTCGTTTCCCACTTAACCATGACTTTGGGACCTTAGCTGGCGGTCTGGGTTGTTTCCCTCTTCACGACGAACGTTAGCACCCGCCGTGTGTCTCCCGTGATAACATTCTTCGGTATTCGGAGTTTGCATCGGGTTGGTAAGTCGGGATGACCCCCTAGCCGAAACAGTGCTCTACCCCCGAAGATGAATTCACGAGGCGCTACCTAAATAGCTTTCGGGGAGAACCAGCTATCTCCCGGTTTGATTGGCCTTTCACCCCCAGCCACAAGTCATCCGCTAATTTTTCAACATTAGTCGGTTCGGTCCTTCAGTTAGTGTTACCCAACCTTCAACCTGCCCATGGCTAGATCACCGGGTTTCGGGTCTATACCCTGCAACTTAACGCCCAGTTAAGACTCGGTTTCCCTACGGCTCCCCTATGCGGTTAACCTTGCTACAGAATATAAGTCGCTGACCCATTATACAAAAGGTACGCAGTCACCCCACCCCAAAGTACTCCGTACTTTCGGGTTGTTGCCTTCGGCAACTCACCTCACTTAAATCAACTTGCCTGATTCAACGTCAATCAGACACCTCGATTCAATATAAACTACACTGCTTGATTGGATTGGTTGGACATCGCTACGCTCCGTCAACCGGTAAACAGTCTGTAGAAATACTTTGGTGGTGGGGCTCCCACTGCTTGTACGTACACGGTTTTAAGTTCTATTTCACTCCCCTCGCCGGGGTTCTTTTCACCTTTCCCTCACGGTACTGGTTCACTATCGGTCAGTCAGGAGTATTTAGCCTTGGAGGATGGTCCCCCCATATTCAAACAGGATAACACGTGTCCCGCCCTACTCTTCGAGCTCACAATAATAACACCTTCAGATACGGGGCTATCACCCTTTATTGCTGGCCTTTCCAGACCCTTCTCCTGATGTTAATATCGATGCTGACTCTGGGCTCCTCCCCGTTCGCTCGCCGCTACTGGGGGAATCTCGGTTGATTTCTTTTCCTCGGAGTACTGAGATGTTTCAGTTCCCCCGGTTCGCTTCGTTTGACTATGAATTCATCAAACGATAGTGCATTAATGCACTGGGTTTCCCCATTCGGACATCGCCGGCTATTACGCTTCATATCAGCTTACCGACGCTTTTCGCAGATTAGCACGTCCTTCATCGCCTCTGACTGCCTAGGTATCCACCGTGTACGCTTAATTCGCTTAACCTCACAACCCGAAGATGTCTTCTATCAAATCACACGGTACGTCATGGCTACGTGCGATGAACTTTTTTGTTGTACACTGCGCTGACTGCACACCTGTACCGCAAATTTCACCCTACTCGCTAATGCCATTCGCCTGTGTATCTGAAAACACTTCACGTTGGAGTTTTGAGAGTTCTCCACACAATTTATTCAATAATGTGTGTTTCAATTTTCAGCTTGTTCCAGATTGTTAAAGAGCATTATTATTCACAGCATCCTGTCGCCAGCCTGCTCTGAATAACCTTTTAGCTATTTATGGTGGAGCTAAGCGGGATCGAACCGCTGACCTCCTGCGTGCAAAGCAGGCGCTCTCCCAGCTGAGCTATAGCCCCATTAAGATTATCGTATCATTATACCTTCCTACTAACCTTGCTTTTTTGGCAAAATCCGTCAGAAATGTTGGTAGGCCTGAGTGGACTTGAACCACCGACCTCACCCTTATCAGGGGTGCGCTCTAACCACCTGAGCTACAAGCCTAATGATACTTTCTACTCAATCTTCATCAGACAATCTGTGTGAACACTCACATTCCATCTCTATAGGTAAGGAGGTGATCCAACCGCAGGTTCCCCTACGGTTACCTTGTTACGACTTCACCCCAGTCATGAATCACAAAGTGGTAAGCGCCATCCCGAAGGTTAAGCTACCTACTTCTTTTGCAACCCACTCCCATGGTGTGACGGGCGGTGTGTACAAGGCCCGGGAACGTATTCACCGCGACATGCTGATCCGCGATTACTAGCGATTCCGACTTCATGGAGTCGAGTTGCAGACTCCAATCCGAACTTCGACGTACTTTCTGAGTTCCGCTTCCCCTCGCAGGCTCGCCTCTCTCTGTATACGCCATTGTAGCACGTGTGTAGCCCTACTCGTAAGGGCCATGATGACTTGACGTCATCCCCACCTTCCTCCGGTTTATCACCGGCAGTCTCCTTTGAGTTCCCGACCGAATCGATGGCAACAAAGGATAAGGGTTGCGCTCGTTGCGGGACTTAACCCAACATTTCACAACACGAGCTGACGACAGCCATGCAGCACCTGTCTCAAAGTTCCCGAAGGCACTCCTCTATCTCTAAAGGATTCTCTGGATGTCAAGAGTAGGTAAGGTTCTTCGCGTTGCATCGAATTAAACCACATGCTCCACCGCTTGTGCGGGCCCCCGTCAATTCATTTGAGTTTTAACCTTGCGGCCGTACTCCCCAGGCGGTCGATTTAACGCGTTAGCTCCGGAGGCCACAGTTCAAGACCACAACCTCCAAATCGACATCGTTTACAGCGTGGACTACCAGGGTATCTAATCCTGTTTGCTCCCCACGCTTTCGCACATGAGCGTCAGTCTTTATCCAGGGGGCCGCCTTCGCCACCGGTATTCCTCCACATCTCTACGCATTTCACCGCTACACATGGAATTCTACCCCCCTCTACAAGACTCTAGCTAACCAGTCTTGAATGCCATTCCCAGGTTAAGCCCGGGGATTTCACATCCAACTTAACTAACCGCCTGCGTGCCCTTTACGCCCAGTAATTCCGATTAACGCTCGCACCCTCCGTATTACCGCGGCTGCTGGCACGGAGTTAGCCGGTGCTTCTTCTGTCGCTAACGTCAATTGCTAAGGCTATTAACCCTAACACCTTCCTCACGACTGAAAGTACTTTACAACCCGAAGGCCTTCTTCATACACGCGGCATGGCTGCATCAGGCTTGCGCCCATTGTGCAATATTCCCCACTGCTGCCTCCCGTAGGAGTCTGGGCCGTGTCTCAGTCCCAGTGTGGCTAATCATCCTCTCAGACCAGCTAGAGATCGTAGCCTAGGTGAGCCTTTACCCCACCTACTAGCTAATCTCATATGGGTTCATCCGAAGGTGTGAGGCCCGAAAGTCCCCCACTTTGCTCCTTAGAGATTATGCGGTATTAGCCACCGTTTCCAGTGGTTATCCCCCGCCTTCGGCCAGATCCCCATACCTTACTCACCCGTCCGCCGCTCGCCGGCAAGGAAGCAAGCTTCCCTCCGCTGCCGCTCGACTTGCATGTGTTAGGCCTGCCGCCAGCGTTCAATCTGAGCCATGATCAAACTCTTCAATTAAAAAGCTTGATGCTCAAAGAATTCCTGACTGCTATTCGTTATGAATTAACTGTTTTGTCACTCTTCAAGACTTAATCTTCAAATTTTTTGATGATGTCTTGCGAGTGCCCACACAGATTGTCTGATTAATTGTTAAAGAGCGTGCGACCTAAGTCGCGAAGTGGCGTATACTACGCTTTTCACCTGTAAAGTCAAGTAGTTATTTCTACTTTTATTTACCCCGAGGCGGTAAAATTAACTCCAATCGATTCATTCTATACTGACTCAGTAGGGACGCACTATAGGCAGTTTTAAATTGCTAGCAAGCTTATTTTGAATAATTTTGTTTAATTGATTAATTAAAAAGCAAAGCATTGCATTATGTCAAATTATTAACAGAGTTATCCACAAGAATAAAATGATAAAAATTATAGCGAAATACGCAAACGTTTGCTTTACAATTGCATTTGGAACAAAAAATATTTGATTTAAACCAGTTGTTTTCAAATATCATTTATAGTAATAAATAAACATAAAATTTAATCAATGTCTTAAAATATTTTATCATTCCAAGGGATCTATTTCATGCCACAACTCCGCCCTATTCAACGTGCTCTACTGAGTGTTTCTGACAAAGAAGGTATTGTTGAATTTGCCAAAGCTTTATCTCAACGCAACGTTGAACTTATCTCTACCGGAGGCACAGCTAAATTATTGCTAGCGGCCGGGTTAACTGTTATAGAGGTTTCCGATTATACAGGATGGCCAGAAATGATGGCCGGTCGCGTCAAAACACTTCATCCAAAAGTACATGGCGGTATTCTCGGCTGTCGTGGGCAAGATGATGAAATAATGAGACAACATCAAATTACTCCAATCGATATGGTTGTTGTTAATCTTTACCCTTTTGCAGAAACTATTGCGAAGCCAGATTGTACGCTGGAAAATGCTATTGAAAACATTGATATTGGTGGGCCAGCCATGATCCGTTCTGCTGCCAAAAATCATAAAGATGTCGCCATCATTGTTAATAGTCAGGATTATCACAAAATTATCGAAGAGATGGATAATCATCGAAGCTCTCTAACTGACATGTTTCGCTTTGACTTGGCAGTTAAGGCCTTTGAACATACCGCAGCCTATGATGGAATGATTACTAACTATTTTGGTAAATTAGTGCCCTCTTATTATGGTAAGCTCAACCAGCCATCAGGTAAATTTCCTCGTACTTTAAATCTGAATTTTATTAAACAGCAGGATATGCGTTACGGCGAAAATAGTCATCAAGCTGCCGCTTTTTATATAGAAGAAAATAAAGTAGAGGCTTCTGTCTCTACAGCAAGACAGCTACAAGGCAAATCGCTTTCTTATAATAATATTGCTGATACTGACTCAGCCTTGGAATGTGTAAAAAGTTTTTCTAAACCTGCTTGCGTCATAGTCAAACACGCTAATCCTTGCGGCGTTGCAATCAGTACTGATATCTGTACGGCTTACGATCATGCTTTCAAAACTGATCCAACCTCTGCATTTGGTGGTATTATTGCATTTAATCGTGAACTAGATGCAAATACGGCTAAAACAATTATTGAGCGCCAATTTGTTGAAGTCATTATTGCCCCCGCTGTTAATGAAGCTGCCCTAGCAATACTTGCAAGCAAGCAGAATGTGCGTGTTCTAGCGTGTAACCAATGGCATTCAGCTGTTACAGGGTTAGATTTTAAAAGTGTAAATGGCGGTTTATTAGTGCAAGATCGCGATCTTGGCTTAATTACCAAAGCTGATCTGCGTGTCGTTTCTAAACGTCAGCCAAGCCAGCAAGAGATAGAAAATGCGCTGTTTTGCTGGCAAGTGGCAAAATTTGTAAAATCCAATGCCATTGTTTATGCCAAAAATAATATGACAATCGGTATTGGTGCTGGACAAATGAGCCGTGTTTATTCAGCAAGAATCGCGGCATTAAAAGCACAGGACGAAAGTTTGGATCTTGTGGGGTGTGCAATGGCATCTGATGCTTTCTTTCCATTCCGAGATAGTATTGATGCTGCTGCTACAGCTGGCATAACCTGTGTTATCCAACCAGGTGGTTCAATTCGAGACGATGAAATCATAGCCGCAGCTAATGAACATGATATCGCGATGATTTTTACTGATATGCGCCATTTCCGCCACTAATATAGAGCAATAGCATGAATATTTTAATTATTGGAAATGGTGGTCGTGAGCATGCTTTAGCATGGAAAGCTGCACAATCACCACTCGCTGACAAGGTTTATGTTGCCCCCGGTAATGCCGGAACTGCACTAGAAAAAAATCTAACCAATATTAATATTTCAGTAACAGATATTAATGGATTACTTGATTTTGCTAAAAATAATAATATTGGCTTAACGATCGTTGGTCCTGAAACGCCCTTAATTCTAGGGGTTGTGGATGCTTTCCAACATGCAGGTTTAACGATTTTTGGTCCCAGTCAAAACGCAGCACAATTAGAAGGCTCTAAAGCTTTTGCTAAAGATTTTCTTACTCACCATCATATTCCAACAGCCCCTTACCAGAATTTTACCGAAATTGAACCCGCTCTCGCCTACCTGGAAAAAATGGGCGCTCCTATTGTTATTAAAGCAGATGGACTAGCCGCTGGTAAAGGGGTCGTTGTCGCTATGACCATCGAAGAGGCCAAAAATGCTGTTCAAGATATGCTTGCCGGTAATGTATTTGGCCAAGCAGGCCATCGTATTGTCATTGAAGAATTTCTTGACGGCGAAGAAGGCAGTTTTATCGTAATGGTTGATGGCGAGAACGTGGTTCCTATGGCAACAAGCCAAGATCATAAACGAGTCGGTAATAATGATAGTGGGCAAAATACAGGTGGCATGGGCGCATATTCTCCTGCTCCTGTTGTCACTGACATTATTCATCAACGTATAATGGATCAAATTATTTATCCTACAGTGCAAGGTATGGCGATCGAAGGTCGACGATATCAAGGATTTTTATATGCGGGATTGATGATAGATAAACAGGGAAATCCAAAAGTTATTGAGTTTAATTGCCGATTTGGTGATCCAGAAACACAACCCATTATGATGCGCTTACAATCTGATCTAGTAGAACTTTGTCTGGCCGGCGCAAATGGAGAGTTAGCAGGTAAAACATCATATTGGGATGAACGCCCTGCCTTAGGTGTTGTCATTGCCGCCGAAGGTTATCCGGCCAATTATCGCAAAGGTGATATTATTCAAGGAATTAATGATAAACCAACAGAGACGTGCAAAATTTTTCACGCCGGAACAGAATTGAAGGAAAATAATGTTATCACTACCGGTGGCCGTGTACTGTGTGTTACCGCACTTGGAAAAACAATCCTTGATGCACAAAAAATAGCTTATGAGCGAGCTGAAAAAATATCTTGGACTGGTTGTTTTTATCGCACTGATATCGGTTATCGAGCACTCGCTCGTTTAAAATAAAAAGCTTAAAGTTTGTCTTTGGTTGGTGCCCATAAACAAAAATTCTCATTGGCAACGAGTAATAACTCGTTGCCTTCTGGTGCTTCTAACCAGGCTATAGTCAAGTCACCTTCACTAATCTGTGCTCTCTGCCGTATCCAATTTTCAGCATGAGAGCTAAAACGTACAGCACTTTTTTCGCCGCTACAAGTTGTAATCTGCCCTTGACGCCAATGTCCCTGGTAGAGATGTACATTACCAAAAATAAGTGCGGTGCTCAGGTCAATTAAGCGATCTGATTCAAAGCGCCAGCGAACAATATCATCCTCAGTTAAAGAAACTTTGTTATCATTTACTATGCGCTGCATAAAAATAATATGGTCATTTTGATCAAACCTTAGCTGTTGTTGTTCTTTATTTTTATAGCCAAAAGATTCATGTCGAATTTGCCAAAGTTTACCTTGACGATATTCAAAAAAAGTAATATTGGTATTCTTTCTTTTGTAAGAACTATATACCGCAACTATTACCTGAGGATTACTTTTTTGATCATTCAAACGCCATAAGCGAACGACGCCATCATCAGAAATAAATCCACTTGCGCTAAATTCGGCAATTTTAGGCTGACTGGTACAAGCGCCAAGTAACGAAAAAATACCAAGTATAATAAGGCTACGTCCAATCAATAAAGACGCCCCTCTGAATACTCTTCATTTTCAACTGAATTACTTTATTACTTCTTTCAGTGATTTCCTGCAACAAAGACGGGTACATTTGCAGCTTCAATTTTAAGCTCTTCACCTGTTATAGGATTACGACCAGTACGCGCAGCACGATGATTAACCTTAAAAGTACCAAAAACTACGAATTGAATTTTGTCACCTTCTTTTAGTGTATCTGTAATACATTCGATGAGTGCTTCTAACGCATTTTTAGCTTAAGTATTATTCATAAGTTATCCTTAGACAGTGTGTTTATCATTTGAATAACATCGAGTACGCTGGATATGTAGGATTTTTAATTCTTGATATACACCCCGAAAGTACTTCTCTCCGCCTTCACTATGGAACATAGTATAGGCTAATATGAAGTGTTAAAAGTTAGCATTTATGGTACCAAACCACGTTTTTAAACACTATGAACGGAAATTAGGTAACTTAATGCCAATATTGCTGATCCCTACTTCACTGAGGTCGGATTTTAATACTTTAATCAGCGATTCCCAGATTAAATCTAAAATAATACGATAACGTATTGGATTTAAAAAGCTCGTTTGTTTACAAAAAATTGATAATTAGGGTACATACGCTTACATAAACAAGCCACGAAAGTAATATTTAATTTTGCAAACCTCAAAAGAATGGGGTTTCTTAACATCAAATTTCTACTCACTTACGTTTTACGCCGAAGTTTACCTGAAAATCAACAGGTTCCACATATTTTAACTTTAATTATGCAAAATTCTGTTTCATTCGATTAAAAAATGCTCTATTAGAAACGATTCCATCAGCCCAACGAGTAGGTTCAGATAAACGATAATCTTTAATACAATGCTTAACCCATAATAGTGAAGCGTCTAAACTGATTTTATGTCCAAGTGAGATATAAAATGGTTTACATTTTCTTTTACTACGAAATACCCAACCAATTTGTTCATTATTATCATTCAGTGGTTGGCAGCTTTCCACCATTTCATCTACCCCCCATGGTGACCACATAGACGATTTTTTGCTACACCAATCGTTGGGATATCTAATAAAAGACCCAAATGACTAGCAACCCCAAAACAACAAGGATGGGCAATTCCTTGACCATCAACCATTATAAGATCGGGCTTATGTTGCTGATTTGTCCCAAACAGCCAGTAGTGCAGGAGACTCACGAAAAGAGAATAAACCTGGAATATAAGGAAATTCAGTTGGTATACGAGCAATATAATATTCAACGATAGCAAGTGAAGGCCAACGCATAACAACCATCGCGGCTCGGGCACTGCTTTTTCTTCAAATCCAATATCAGCACCAGCAATAATATTAGGGATAGCAAAATTATCCGCAAGAATAATTTGTTTAGCTTTTATTGTCTGATTCTGACGTAATAATTTGCTATCAATCATACTTATTTTTACTTAAAAAACTTTTATATAAATAAATTTTGTTATAACACATAATTAAAAAAATATATTTAATAATTGTAAATATTCAATTTAGATTGAATAATTGATAAAAAATATATCAATTATTATTTATAATCACTTTTTATCTGGATAAAACTCACTTATTTATGATATTGTTCTGATAATTTATGTACTAAATTAATAAAATCTTTAACATGTTCAGGCGGAATATCCTGATGAATGCCATGACCTAAATTAAAAACATGGCCACTACCTTGACCAAATTGCTTTAAGATTATTTTAACTTCAAGCTCAATACGTTCTTTTGATGCATACAACATAGAAGGATCCATGTTTCCCTGTAATGCCACCTTATCTCCTACACGAGAGCGAGCCTCTTCAATATCTGTCATCCAGTCGATACCTAACGCGTCACAACCCGTCGCAGCCATTGCCTCTAACCATTGACTACCTCCTTTAGTAAATAATGTCACCGGAACTTTATAGCCTTCATGTTCTCGCAATAGACCATCAATAATCTGATGCATGTAGTGCAAAGAAAACTGACGATAATCACGCCCGGTTAATACGCCACCCCAAGTATCAAAAATCATCACCGATTGAGCACCTGCCCGGATCTGAGCATTTAGATAGAGAATAACACTTTGGGCTAACTTATCCAATAATAAATGTAACGCTTTTGGTTCCGTATACATCAGTTTCTTGATACGGGTAAAAGCCTTACTACTTCCTCCTTCAACCATATAAGTTGCCAATGTCCATGGACTACCAGAAAAACCGATTAATGGCACTTTTTCTTGTAGCTCCTTGCGGATAGCGCGTACTGCATTCATTACGTAAACCAATTCTTGTTCAGGATCAGGAATTAACAGTTTCTCTATTTCAGCCAGACAACGAATAGGGCGCTGAAACATAGGCCCTTCTCCTTCTGAAAAATAAAGACCTAACCCCATCGCATCAGGAATAGTAAGAATATCTGAAAAAAGGATCGCAGCGTCCAATGGAAAACGATGCAGTGGTTGTAATGTCACTTCACAAGCTAACTCGCTATTTTTACACAGTGAAAGAAAATCACCGGCTTGCTGACGAATTTTTCGATATTCAGGTAAATAACGACCTGCCTGGCGCATCATCCATACTGGAGTTGTATCAACAGGCTTCCGTAATAGCGCACGTATGTAGCGATCATTTTTTAACGTAGACATCATTAGCTCCACTAATTGGCAACCTCTGATGATTGCCAATTATCATAGTGTATTTGCATTTTTATTGTTGCCTAGATCAGCATCAACTTAGATATAGCATGATTAATATTATAATTTATCATGTTCTTGTCGACATAAAGCCAGTATATCTTCAATTAAACGGCGAGCAATGGTATTAGAAGGCGGTATGAGCGGTACTTTATCAAATAATACCAGTCCGCACTAATTAACTCACCAGGATTAGCATGAATTTCACCACTGACATAATCAGCCAGAAAATCCATCATTAATGAATGAGTAAAAGACCAGGGCTGAGAAGCAATATAACTAATATTGCTAATGACAATATTACTTTCTTCTTTTACTTCCCTTCTCACCGCTTCTTCAATAGTTTCACCTAATTCAACGAATCATGCTAATACGGTAAATATTGTTTTTTTTATGGCGCCTATGTTAGGCCAATAAGATATGATCAGCACTCCGAATAGCAATAATAATATAGGGCACAATTTGGGGATAATAACGCTCATGACAATGACCACACAAGCATGCCCATTCGGTTAAGCTGGCTGTCGTTTTGTTGCCTCAATAATGGTGCGACCGATAAAATTCTGCCAATTGAATACCGCGTCCAACCAGTTTAAATAAACCCTCATCTTGGTTGGCTATTCGTCGCAGTGAACACATATCCGTTGGTGATTTTGACATAATTAACAAAATTGTTTCCGCCGGCCATTCGCCAATAGGAAGTGCCTCTTTTCCTATTAGTGACCCAAATTGTGCTGACCCTTTGGGTAAATCACTATTTGGCCATCAGATCAGACCACCAAAACTAACAATCCACCAACCTGTTTCTGTTCCTGTTAATTGTTCTCTAATCATATAGCTCAGTTCTTCTATATCTTATTCATTGGTAAATTTTAAAAATATACCTTACTTGATCCTAGTAAATATAGACTAACCAATTTTTATCGATATCTAGTGACTATTCCATTGCAGTATTCATTCTCTCTTATATACTGACAGCATCTTGTCGGAGTACCTAGTAGGTTTAACAATAACCTACAGGCTGAGACCGTTAATTCCAGATCCGTGGAACCTGATCAGGCTAATACCTGCGGAGGGAACAAGAGTAATCAACCTGCGATTTTAACTTATCAAAAGTAAATAGCTCAATTATTATACTATTACTCTCACCGAGCTCCAAACAAGCAATTTCTCAATACAGTTTATCTCTTTTACTTGTGAGCTATTTGTAATGATTTTAGGAAGTTGCTATGTCTAAGAATATTATTGCAACCAGCGATATCGTTGTTAAAACAAATACCACTTCCCCACGAAAAACACAACGTGAAGCAGCACAACGTTTTTTTGATAACCTACAAAATATCAATTTTCCCCGCTCAAAACGGATCTATTTAACAGGTTATCACTATAATACCCAAGTTCCTATGCGTGAAATTCAACTTTCACCAACTTTGGTTGGGGTACAAAAGATGAAGCCTTGTTTGAAGAGAATCAGGCAATACTTGTCTATGATACTTCAGGCGCCTATGGAGATCCTGATGTAAGTGTGAATATTAAAGTTGGTTTAAAAAAATGCCACCAACACTGAATTATCGATCGCAATGATACTGAGTCAGTAAAAAAACAAGCTCTTATTTTACCCAACAACGACTCACTGACGCAGGATTAAATCACCTTCGTTTCAATTACCGACCACAACCATTAAAAGCCAAAACCGAAAAAAAAGTTACGCAATTGCACTATTCTCGTCAAGAGATAATTACACCTGAAATGGAATTTATTACGATCCGCGAAAATATGGGACGTGAGCGCATCGATAAATAGTAAAATATTAAATCAACAGCATCCAGGCCAAAGATTTAATGCTAATCTGCCAAACAATATTACCCCTGAATCTGTTCAACAAAAAGTTGCTGCTGGGCGCGCCATTATTCCATAAATATTAACCATCCTGAATCCAAGCCAATGATTATTGGTCGAAATTTTTTGGTGAAAGTCAATACTAATATCGGTAATTCCTCAGTAACTTTATTTATTGAAGAAGAAATTAAAAAACTAATTTGTGCGACTCATTGGAGTGCTGATACCGTGATGGATTTATCGACCGGCCGTTATATCCATGAAACGAGAGAATAGCTGTTACATAATGGCCTTGTTCCTATTGGTACAGTGCCAATCTACCAAGCATTGGAAAAAGTCAATAACGTTGCGGAAAATTTGAGCAGGGAAATATTTCGCGACACCCTGCTTGAACAAGCGTAGATTATTTTACTATCCATGTCGGTGTCTTACTACGCTATGTGCCGACGACGACCAATCGATTGACCGGTATTGTTTTTCGCGGTGGCTCTATTATGGCGAAATGGTGTTTGTCACATCATCAGGAAAATTTTTTGTATATCCATTTCGACGAAATCTCTGCCGCTTATGATGTCTTTTTATCCCTTGGGGATGGATTACGACCTGACTCTTTACAAGACGCCAATGATGAAGCACAATTTGCTGAATTATACATTAGACGAATTAACTAAGATAGCCTGGCAATATGATGTTCAAGTTATGATAGAAGGCCCTGGTCATATCCCAATGCAAATGATCTGCCGTAATATGATTGAAGGAATTAACCTATTGTCATAAAGCACCATTCTATACCTTAGGACCTTTAACCACCGATATTACTCCTGGTTATGATCACTTGACTCTGGTATCGGTGCAGCTTTAATTGGTTGGTTTGGCGGTACCATGCTCTGCTATGTTACTCCAAAAGAACATTTAGACTTACCTAATAAGGAAGATGTAAAAACAAGGACCTATTACCTATAAAATTGCCGCCCATGCATGCCACTGATCCTGTTGCAATGGCACACACCTTTCGTATTGTCACTGAAGCTGGTGATTTAGTAAAAGCTGCCGGACTTGCGGCGAAACAGCATAGCGCCGTATCCTCTAGCCCCTTAACACAATTCCTTGAAGCATTTCAATAATTAGGGTTTTTATTAAAATTTATCAGTAACTTGATTGACATCAACTAGCGATACAAATTAATAACAAATCAGCCCAGGAGATTGAAAAAGCGATTTGCTCAAATATGCTGTCGCTGAATGATTTTATGGCTCTCATTTCACCCTCTGCCTATTCCTATTTGGAAGTTATTGCCCAAAAAGCGCAAAAAAGCCGCCAACGTTTTGGCAATACTGTTGGCCTTTATGTTCCACCATATTTGTCTAACTTATGAGCTAATGATTGTACTTATTGTAGTTTTTACATGCACAACCCAATCAAACGAAAAACACTTAACCAAGCAGAGATTATTGCCAAAATGCAAGGCGATACATTCCATTGGATACAATAATTAATCTATTACTTGTGACCGATGAACATCCGAGCAAAATGGGGATGAACTATTTTCGCCAATATATTCCATTAATTAAAAAATATTTCAGTTCGGTATTGATGGAAGTTCAACCATTAACAATAGCAGAATATACGGAATTGAAAAAAATTGGCTTAGATGGTTTACTGGTATACTAAGAAACTTATCATCAACCAACTTATCAGCAACACCATTTATGTAGAAAAAACAAGATTTTTTTTGGCGTCTAGAAACACCGGATCGTCTTGGTCAGGCTGGTATTGATAAAATTGGCTTGGATTATCCAGTAATTGGCGGGTTGATTATTATTTAGTGGCAAAGCATCTATTTTATCTGCAAAAAATATTGGAAAAACAGTTACTCTATTTCTTTCCCACGAATACGCGCTTGTATAGGTGGTATTCAGCCAGCATCTACCATCCACGAAGCAGAATTAGTTCAATTAATTTGCTCTTTCCGTTTATTAGCAGAAGTTGAACTTTCATTATCAATCCTTGAATCCCCTTTTTTCAGCGATAATATTATTCCACTTGTTATCAATAACCTTAGCGCTGACTCAAAAACCCAACCCGGTGGTTATACTGACAATCATCAAGGGTTGGAGCAATTTGCTATCTATGATAATCGCAGCGCAGAAACCATCGCTAAAGTCATTATCAATGCTGGACTACAACCTGTCTGGAAAGATTGGGATAATCATTTAGGATGTTAATAAAACACCACCTTAATAGGTGGTGATAACCAGTTTACTCGATCAAGCTGTTAATTTTTAATTAGTCTTTTTCAACCAGCGAAATAGAATACGCAAAGAAATGATAAAAAGTATTGCCACCTGTCCATAAGCTTTTAAGCTTGAACAAGCATAAAGATAAACAGATTTTAAACCATCATCAAACGTTATACTAACTAGCTTACCAGGTAAATTAATTTTTTTTTAAATAACCATCAACTTCATCGAACGTAATTGTTTGATAAGCAGCTTGTTTTAAATAATCCATTTGTGCTTTAAAGGCTGCTACCGGGGTGGTTGTTGAAGTATAGCGAAATAATTTATTTTCATTATCAGGCAGTAAATGATGATAGGTCAGTTGGTACCCCTTTATCTAATAAAACATCTTGACCATCAATAAAAGCCAATCTACCACCAAAATCAATAATAAACCAAGAGCTCATGGATGACGAGTTCTGCATAACTTTCTTCGCTATTCGACTAAGTACTCGATAACATAAATTAGGATAGAAAACCAATAATTGTGCTTTTCTCATCTGCATCTTCATAGATGGGAGTTTTTTCTGTCGTCACTAAATAATCATAAACGGGCTTATCTAATTGTTTTAATGTATCAGCAGGAAACTGATTTTGTTTTGCCTCAAAAGCTTGTTGCTGAGTAATATAACCATAACAGTTACCAAAATGAAAACGGTAAAAATTATCTTTCGCCGGTTGCATAAGTAAAACCGAATTTTTCAATAACCAACCAGCTTGCCTTATTTTTCATCCCATTACTGCATAAATCACACTATCTTAGCTAACTTTCATTGGGTTACTGAACTCAGGCATTAGGATGCTTTTCTAACAAGAGAACCATGCCACTTTCCGCATAAAATGGAAAACTGAGAAAAAGAGAAATAAAAATACTCAATATATATAAAGTAATAAGACGACAGCGTCTCATTATTTAATATTCTCCATAAATATAGCTATAAAAATGCCCTCATAATGAGGGCATTTTTTACAGATCAAGCTGCATTATTCATCGTCTTGGTTACTAAAACCCGCATTTAGCAATTCTGTCAAATTAGCAGTTGCCTCATCAGCACTAACTTGTGATGACGCAACAGGTTCATTAACCATATGACAACGACGCATCCGATCTTGGTGATATGCATAACCTGTACCAGCAGGAATTAGACGGCCAACAATCACGTTCTCCTTCAAACCTCGAAGTTCATCACGTTTTCCAGCAACCGCAGCTTCAGTAAGCACACGTGTTGTTTCCTGGAATGACGCTGCTGAGATAAAAGACTCTGTCGCCAGAGACGCTTTGGTAATACCTAGCAGATCGCGACTAAAGATCGCAGACACTTTACCTTCTTGCTCTAATTTGCGGTTCGCTACTTTAACGCGAGCGTACTCTACTTGTTCACCTTCCAAGAATTCAGAGCTACCAGCATCAACAATTGTCACCTTACGTAACATCTGACGAACAATAACTTCAATATGTTTATCGTTAATTTTAACACCTTGTAGACGATAGACTTCTTGGACTTCGTTCGTAATATAACGAGCAACAGCATGCGATCCACGCAAACGTAAAATATCATGCGGTGATTCCGGACCATCAGAAATCACATCACCACGCTCAACTCGCTCACCTTCAAAGAGATTAAGCTGACGCCATTTAGGAATCATCTCTTCGTATACATCACCACCATCTATCGGTGTGATCACTAGGCGACGTTTACCTTTAGTTTCCTTACCAAAAGAAATAATACCACTAATTTCAGCCAAAATAGCCGGCTCTTTTGGTCGACGCGCTTCAAATAGATCAGCAACCCGTGGTAAACCACCGGTAATATCCTTGGTACCACCCGATTCTTGTGGAATACGAGCCAAGGTATCACCAATATTAATCGCCGCACCATCATCCAATTGAACAATCGCTTTACCAGGCAAGAAATATTGCGCAGGCATGTCAGTACCAGGAATTAATACATCATTGCCTTTCGCATCAACAACACGCAATGCAGGACGTAAATCTTTACTACCCGCAGTACGCTCAGCAGTATCAAGCACAACAATTGATGATAAGCCCGTTAGTTCATCTGTCTGACGTATAATAGATTGTCCATCTGCCATATCAAAGAAACAAATGATACCCGCAACTTCACTGATAACCGGCATGGTATGTGGATCCCAATTAGCAACGGTTTCACCACCATTAACTCCATCACCATCACCTTTATTAAGGTGTGCGCCATAAGGTACCTTATAGCTTTCTTTGGTACGTCCAAATTCATCTACCACTCGCAATTCTGTATTACGAGAAGTGATAACCAAATGACCTTCAGAATTTTTCACAAACTTGGCATTAACCAGCTTGATATTACCTTTATTACGTACCTGAATACTCGATTCCGCAGCAGCACGTGATGCCGCACCACCAATGTGGAATGTACGCATTGTCAACTGTGTACCAGGCTCACCAATTGATTGAGCAGCAATAACACCAACAGCTTCACCTTTATTGATGATATGACCGCGCGCTAAATCACGTCCATAACATTTCGCACAAACACCGAAGTCAGTTTCACAACTTACAACAGAGCGCACTTTTACGCTATCAACAGAGTTGGCTTCTAGTTCATCACACCATTTTTCGCTTAACAAAGTGTTACGTGGTATTAAAATATCAGCTGTACCAGGTACTAATATATCTTCCGCTGTGACTCGCCCCAAGACTCGTTCACGTAAAGGTTCTTTAACATCACCACCTTCAATAACCGGTGTCATTAAAATACCATCGTGAGTACCACAATCATCCTCAGTGACAACCAGATCTTGTGCAACATCAACCAAACGACGGGTTAAATAACCTGAGTTTGCTGTCTTCAAGGCTGTATCTGCTAGACCTTTACGTGCACCGTGAGTTGAAATGAAGTATTGCAATACGTTCAGACCTTCACGGAAGTTAGCTGTGATTGGTGTCTCAATAATCGAACCATCCGGCTTCGCCATCAAACCACGCATACCCGCTAACTGACGGATCTGTGCCGCAGATCCACGTGCACCAGAGTCAGCCATCATAAAGATACTGTTAAACGAAACCTGTTGCTCGTCTTGGCCATCGCGGTTAACAACGGTTTCAGTTGATAAATTTTCCATCATCGCTTTTGCGACGCGCTCATTAGCTGCAGCCCAAATGTCAATAACTTTGTTATAACGTTCGCCCGCAGTAACCAGACCTGATTGGAACTGTTCTTGAATTTCAGCAACCTCAGCTTCAGCTTCCGCAATAATACCGGCTTTCTTCTCCGGTATTACCATATCGTCAATACCAACAGAAACACCAGAACGAGCAGCATAAGCAAAACCAGTGTACATGATCTGGTCGGCAAAGATAACGGTTGGTTTTAAGCCTAAAACACGGTAACAAGTATTAAGCATTTTAGAAATTGTTTTTTTACCTAACGGCTGATTAACCAATGAGTATGACAGACCTTTAGGTACGATCATCCATAAGATAGCTCGTCCAATTGTGGTATCAACTATCTGAGTTCCAACCTCAACATTACCTTCACCATCACGCACTTCTTCTGTGATCCGTACTTTAACTCGAGCATGTAATGATGCTAAGCCTGCACGATAAACCCGTTCAGCTTCTTTCGGCCCAGACAATACCATGCCTTCACCTTCAGCATTTACACAATCACGTGTCATATAGTACAAACCAAGTACCACATCTTGAGATGGTACAATGATAGGTTCACCACTGGCTGGCGACAAAATATTGTTTGTCGACATCATTAAGGCACGAGCTTCTAACTGCGCTTCTAAAGTTAACGGGACGTGAACAGCCATCTGGTCACCGTCAAAGTCAGCGTTATAAGCAGCACACACTAGTGGGTGTAATTGAATTGCTTTACCTTCAATCAGAATAGGCTCAAACGCCTGGATACCGAGACGATGGAGTGTTGGCGCACGGTTTAGCATCACTGGATGTTCACGAATAACTTCATCGAGAATATCCCAGACAACGGCTTCTTCACGTTCAACCATTTTCTTGGCTGCTTTAATCGTTGTCGCTAATCCACGTAACTCCAATTTACCATAAATAAATGGCTTAAATAATTCCAATGCCATTCTCTTAGGCAAACCACATTGGTGCAGGCGAAGATAAGGACCAACCGTGATAACAGAACGGCCTGAGTAATCAACACGCTTACCAAGTAAGTTCTGTCGAAAACGACCTTGCTTACCTTTGATCATATCGGCCAAAGATTTCAGCGGACGTTTATTCGAGCCAGTAATCGCACGTCCACGACGACCATTATCCAACAATGCGTCAACCGCTTCTTGTAGCATACGTTTTTCATTACGTACAATGATATCAGGCGCCGCCAAATCTAATAGACGCTTTAAACGATTGTTACGGTTAATAACGCGACGATATAAATCATTTAAATCAGAAGTTGCAAAACGACCACCATCTAGCGGAACAAGCGGACGCAAATCCGGAGGTAATATCGGTAGTACATTCAGAATCATCCACTCAGGCTTATTACCAGACTGAATAAACGCTTCTAATAGCTTGATACGCTTAGTTAATTTCTTACGTTTAGTTTCAGAGTTAGTTGTATTTAACTCTTCACGCAACACTTCACACTCTTGCTCCAAATCAAGATTTTTTAGCAAGGATTGGATCGCTTCCGCACCCATTTTGGCGTCAAATTCATCACCAAATTCTTCTAAAGCATCAAGATATTGCTCTTCAGTCAAGATCTGTCCACACTCTAAGCTTGTCATACCGCCTTCGACCACAACATAGGATTCGAAATAGAGTACTCGCTCAATATCACGCAAAGGCATATCAAGCAACAAACCAATTCGTGACGGTAATGATTTTAAGAACCAGATATGTGCTGTCGGTGAAGCCAACTCAATATGACCCATACGCTCACGACGTACTTTAGTCTGAGTGACCTCAACACCACATTTTTCACAAATCACACCTCGGTGTTTTAATCGTTTGTATTTACCACACAAACATTCATAATCTTTAACTGGCCCAAAAATACGTGCACAGAAAAGACCATCACGCTCAGGTTTGAACGTTCGGTAGTTAATAGTTTCTGGCTTTTTCACTTCACCAAATGACCATGAACGGATCATATCTGGAGAGGCCAGAGCAATCTTGATCGCATCAAACTCTTCGGTTTTAGTCTGTGCTTTCAGAAACTTTAATAAGTCTTTCACGGAATGGCTCCTGTCGGAGTTAAACCTGCGAGGAAGAGGTTTTAGCCACTTCCTCCTAAACCCAGTGTAACAATTTGTAAAACCAAGTAGCGACTAAGCTTTACAACATCACTTATTACTCGTTTTCCAGTTCGATGTTAATACCCAACGAGCGGATCTCTTTCAACAATACATTGAAAGACTCCGGCATCCCTGGTTCCATCTGATGGTTGCCGTCTACGATGTTTTTATACATCTTAGTACGTCCGTTCACATCATCGGATTTAACGGTAAGCATTTCTTGCAAGGTGTAAGCCGCGCCATATGCTTCCAGAGCCCAAACTTCCATCTCACCAAAACGCTGACCACCAAACTGTGCTTTACCACCCAAGGGTTGTTGGGTAACCAGACTATAGGAGCCTGTTGAACGTGCATGCATTTTATCATCAACAAGATGATTCAGTTTCAGCATATACATATAACCAACTGTAACCTGACGTTCAAATTTCTCGCCTGTACGGCCATCATACAATGTAATCTGACCAGAAGTCGGCAACTCAGCTAAAGTCAATAGTTCTTTGATTTTCTTTTCTTTTGCACCATCAAAGACCGGTGTCGCAATTGGCATACCTTTCTTCAAATTATGTGCTAACCGCAGAACTTCTTCATCAGAAAAGGTATTGAGATCAACTGTTTGACGAGGATCATCTCCTAAGTCATAAGCTTTCTGAATAAATTCTCTCAATTTGGCTACTTCACGCTGTTGTTTCAGCATCGTATTGATCTTATCGCCAATACCTTTAGCAGCCATACCCAAATGCGTTTCCAGAATCTGACCAATATTCATACGTGATGGTACGCCCAGTGGGTTCAAAACGATATCAACAGGGTTACCACTTTCATCGTAAGGCATGTCTTCAACAGGGTTAATTTTTGAAATAACCCCTTTGTTACCATGCCGACCAGCCATTTTATCGCCTGGTTGAATTTGACGTTTTACTGCCAAATAAACCTTAACGATTTTCAATACGCCTGGCGCTAAATCATCACCTTGAGTTATCTTACGACGTTTAGCCTCTAACTTCTTCTCAAATTTAGCTTTAAGCTCATCGTACTGCTCAGCCAATTGCTCTAACTGATTTTGTTTTTCTTCACCCTTCAAAGATAATTCTAACCAACGTTCACGCGGTAATTTATCCAGTTTTTCACCTTCAATAGCGCCATTAGTTAGTACTGCTCGGATACGGGCAAATAAACCTGCTTCAAAGATACGCAACTCTTCAGTTAAGTCTTTCTTAGCATCGCGAAGCTGCATTTCTTCAATTTCTAACGCACGTTTATCTTTCTCTACACCATCGCGTGTAAAGACTTGTACATCAATAACCGTTCCTGATACACCATTTGGTACCCGCAGTGAAGAATCTTTAACGTCAGAAGCTTTTTCACCAAAAATAGCACGCAACAATTTCTCTTCTGGCGTTAATTGTGTTTCACCTTTCGGTGTTACCTTACCAACCAGAATGTCGCCGCCCGTTACTTCTGCGCCGATATAAACAATACCTGATTCATCCAACTTAGATAATGCAGCCTCACCTACGTTAGGAATATCTGCAGTAATCTCTTCTGGCCCTAATTTAGTATCACGAGAGACACAAGCTAATTCCTGAATATGAATGGTGGTAAAACGATCTTCTTGTACCACTCGTTCAGATACCAAAATAGAATCTTCAAAGTTGTAACCATTCCAAGGCATGAACGCAACGCGCATATTTTGACCAAGCGCCAATTCACCTAAATCTGTCGATGGTCCATCAGCTAAAACATCGCCACGTTCAATCGGCTCACCTAGCGAAACGCATGGCATCTGATTAATACAAGTGTTCTGATTAGAACGCGTATATTTAGTCAGATTATAGATATCAATACCGGCTTCACCGGGATACATCTCCTTTTCATTAACTTTGATAACAATACGTGAAGCATCCACATACTGAACGGTACCACCACGTTTAGCAACTGCTGTTACCCCAGAGTCAACAGCAACGGCACGTTCCATGCCCGTTCCAACTAGTGGTTTATCTGAGCGTAATGTCGGTACTGCCTGACGTTGCATGTTCGCACCCATCAATGCACGGTTTGCATCATCATGCTCAAGGAAGGGAATTAATGAAGCACCAACAGAAACAACCTGTTGGGTTGAAACGTCCATATATTCCACTTGATCTTGGCTGAATAGACTAGATTCACCTTTATTACGACAAGTCACTAATTCTTCAACAAACCGACCATCATCATCTAAAACAGTATTCGCCTGAGCAATGATGTAGTTACCTTCTTCAATCGCTGACAAATAATGAATTTCATCAGTTACGATACCATCACGTACCAAACGATAAGGCGTTTCCAAAAAACCATACTCATTTGTTTGTGCATAAACAGACAATGAGTTAATCAAACCGATATTCGGCCCTTCAGGAGTCTCAATTGGACATACGCGCCCGTAGTGAGTTGGATGTACGTCACGAACTTCAAAGCCAGCTCGTTCACGTGTTAGACCACCTGGGCCTAATGCTGAAATACGACGTTTATGTGTGATTTCAGAAAGTGGGTTATTCTGATCCATAAACTGCGATAATTGGCTTGAGCCAAAAAACTCTTTAACCGCAGCAGAAATCGGCTTGGCGTTAATCATGTCTTGAGGCATTAATGCATCTAAATCACCTAATGATAAACGCTCTTTAACCGCACGCTCTACTCGCACTAAACCAACTCGGAACTGATTTTCAGCCATTTCACCAACCGAACGAATACGACGGTTGCCTAAATGGTCAATATCATCAACCTCACCTTTACCGTTACGAATATCAATGAGTTTTTTCATCACATCAATGATATCTTGTTTGCTTAAGATACTTGAACCTTCAATCGCATCACGATCTAGTGAGCGATTAAATTTCATACGCCCTACAGCGGAAAGATCGTAACGTTCTTCAGAAAAAAATAAGTTCTCAAACAAATTTTCTGCCGCTTCGCGAGTAGGTGGCTCGCCTGGACGCATCATACGGTAAATTTCAACTAGTGCACCCAAACGATCACTCGTTGGATCAGTTCGCAGTGTTTCTGAAATATATGCCCCATGATCTAAGTCATTAGTAAATAAGGTTTCAATGATTTTATGACCACCTTGACTTAAACGTGCCAACATATCCAGAGAAAGCTCTGTATTAGCTGTACAGATTATTTCGCCGGTACTTTCATCAATGTAATCTTTAGCAACCACTTTACCTGCAATATATTCAACAGGTACTTCAATACTGGTGATTTTGTCTTTTTCTAACTGACGAATGTGACGTGCAGTAATACGGCGGCCTTTTCCAATATAGACTTTACCGTTTACTTCAATATCAAAAGAAGCTGTTTCACCACGCAAACGTTCAGGTATTAGGGTCATTAACAACTTACTGTCACGGATTTGAAAAATCGTCTTCTCAAAAAACAGATTGAGGATTTCTTCGGTACCATAATCCATCGCACGTAGAATAATGGTAGCAGGTAATTTACGACGGCGATCAATACGAACGAAAAGATTATCTTTAGGATCAAATTCAAAATCTAGCCATGAACCACGATAAGGAATAATTCGTGCATTATATAATACCTTACCTGAAGAATGAGTTTTACCTTTATCACTATCAAAAAATACACCAGGACTGCGATGTAATTGAGAGACAATAACACGCTCTGTACCATTGATAATAAAAGTACCATTATCTGTCATGAGTGGAATCTCACCCATGTAAACTTCTTGCTCTTTTATATCCTTTACTGTGCCTTCTGGTGCTTCACGCTCGTAAATAACAAGACGTAGTTTAACCCGTAAAGGAGCAGAATAAGTGACACCACGGATCTGACATTCTTTAACATCAAATACAGGTTCACCAAGGCGATAGCTAACATATTGCAATTCAGCATTGCCACTGTAGCTTTGAATTGGGAATACAGAACGGAATGCTGCTTCTAGCCCATTCTGACCTTCTAAATCTTGCTCGATAAACTTAGCAAATGAGTCAAGTTGGATAGATAAAAGATAAGGAATATCCAAAACTTGCGGACGTTTGCCAAAATCCTTACGAATACGTTTTTTCTCGGTATAGGAGTAAACCATAGGGTTCCTCAGCTTGCTGATCAGTGGCCCACTCTGTCCGACCTAAAGGACAGCATCTGCAACACTATTTTTTGGAACGGAAAACAGATTATTTTCCATAATACTTATTACTATTACTCTTAAATCATTTCATTGCATTATATAATTACCAAGCTTTAGTCAGATTCATAAACGCAGTATATTAAATCGTCAATGGCAAAAAGTATTGAAAGGATAACTCAGTAACTAAACAGTGTGAAATATTACTGATACCCTAATACACTTTACAGTGCAAAAAGGCTGGTGACTAAAAAATCACCAGCCGTCAGCCTATAAAATTAGGCTGCCAACTTAAAGCAAAGCTTATTTAACTTCAACTGAAGCCCCTGCTTCTTCCAGCGATTTCTTCAATGTTTCAGACTCTTCTTTGCTTACGGTTTCTTTAATCGTTACTGGCGCTGACTCTACCATGTCTTTAGCTTCTTTTAGTCCTAAACCGGTTGCCGTACGAACAGCTTTAATAACCGCAACTTTGTTAACACCAATAGCAGACAAGATAACATCAAATTCAGTTTTTTCTTCGGCTGCTTCAGCTGCACCTCCTGGTGCAGCAACAGCTACTGCTGCCGCAGCAGAAACACCAAACTTATCTTCCATCATAGTGATCAGTTCAACAACGTCCATTACAGACATTTGTGCAACTGTATCAAGAATTTGTTCTTTAGTTATAGACATAACAAGGGTTCCTAAAATTCAGAAATATTTTATACGTTAAAAAGCAACGACGGAAATAGGCTTAAGCAGCTTCTTTTTGATCGCGTAGTGCCGCCATAATGCGAGCCAATTTACCTGCAGAAGCTTCTTTCAAGGTTGACATCAGACGCACAATTGCTTCTTCGTAAGTTGGAAGAGTTGCCAAACGATCAATTTGATCCGCTGGAATAAACTCTCCTTCAAAGGCTGCTGCTTTAATCTCGAATGCTGGATTCGCTTTAGTGAACTCTTTAAACAAACGAGCTGCTGCGCCCGGATGTTCTTTAGAAAAAGCAATCAAGGTTGGACCGATAAACGCTTCTTTGAGGCACTCATAAGTAGTACCTTCAACAACACGGCGCATCAACGTATTACGAACAACACGAAGATAAACACCTGCTTCGCGACCTGCTTTACGCAGTTCAGTCATTTTATCTACAGCTACACCACAAGAATCCGCGACAACTGCAGACAGCGCACCTTTGGCTACTTCACTGACTTCAGCAACAATCGCTTGTTTATCTTGAAGATTTAGTGCCATTAGCTTTTTCCTCCTGGATTAACCGGGTTATCCCGGAACTCACATCACTCAAAACATCTCATATTCATATGTTTGAACGTTAAATGCGGTGAGCAGAATCCAGAAATTAATCTTAGTGGCTCTGTCACCGTCTACGTAGGATATTAAGTAATTCTTACACCTACGATCTTGGACGGGGCCGGGATAAGGCCAGGCACCAACCTAAATTCAGCGTTTGTTATCTCTTAATCTCTTATTAAAATAGAGGTAACAAACATAAGGTGCCAAATTCTATACAAATTTAACACAAAGGTAAAACTAAAAATAATCTTCAAAAATTACGCTGACGCAGATAATCCAACTTGATCAACAGCAACCCCTGCTCCCATCGTGGTAGACAGGCTAATTTTCTTAATATAAACACCTTTAGCAGAAGAGGGTTTTGCTTTGTTCAACGCAACCAATAGTGCTTCAAGATTTTCTTTTAATTTACTATCGTCAAAGTCAACTTTACCAATAGTGGTATGAATGATACCGTTTTTATCATTACGGTAACGGATCTGACCCGCTTTGGCATTCTGAACCGCTTCAGCGATATTAGGTGTTACTGTACCAACTTTAGGGTTTGGCATTAAGTCACGAGGTCCTAAAATCTGACCTAATTGACCAACAATGCGCATTGCGTCTGGTGAAGCAATAACAACATCAAAGTTCATTTCACCCACTTTAATTTTATCAGCTAGATCTTCCATGCCAACTAATTCAGCTCCGGCTGCTATTGCGGCTTCTGCATTCGCTCCTTGAGTAAATACAGCAACACGAACAGAACGGCCTGTACCATGCGGTAAAACAGTTGCGCTACGGACATTTTGATCAGATTTACGTGCATCAATGCCAAGATTAACTGCAACATCAACGCTTTCTACAAATTTAGAAGTCGCTAACTCTTTCAAAAGTGTAATTGCTTCAGCAATATCATATTGTTTAGTGGCGTCAATTTTTTCGCGGATATTGCGCATACGCTTGGTTAGTTTAGGCATTGATTAACCCTCCACGACCAAACCCATGGAGCTAGCAGTACCTTCAATTGAACGCATCATCGCTTCAATATCAGCCCCTGTCATATCCGCAGCTTTAGTTTCTGCAATTTCACGAATTTGTGCGCTGGTTACTTTGCCAACTTTTTCTTTATTTGGTTTGCCTGAACCTGACTTAACATTCGCTGCTTTTTTCAATAATACAGCAGCAGGTGGTGTCTTGGTTATAAATGTAAATGAACGGTCTGAATAGACAGTAATTACAACTGGAATTGGCAAGCCTTTTTCTAAGCTATCTGTTGTTTTTGCATTAAAAGCTTTACAAAATTCCATAATATTCACACCTTGCTGACCCAAAGCTGGACCAACAGGAGGACTAGGATTAGCCATGCCTGCTGCAACTTGCAGCTTAACATAAGCTTGTACTTTCTTAGCCATGTATATTTCCTCTAATTGGGTAATGCCGCTTCAATTATGAAGCTCCCCTGTGTATATAATGAACTGTACAATTTTCAGGCAATAAAAATAAAAGCGCGAAATTGTAACCAATTTTTCCGCTTTTTACAAGCAAGTTGTTAAGTGTTTTACACTTTTTCTACTTGACTGAAATCTAACTCTACCGGTGTTGCGCGACCGAAAATAGAAACCGATACTTTGAGACGACTCTTTTCATAGTCAACTTCTTCAACTACACCGTTAAAGTCTGCAAATGGACCATCACTAACACGAACCATTTCTCCTGGCTCAAACAGTGTTTTTGGTCGTGGCTTATCCCCAACTTGCTGCAAGCGATTCATGATCGCATCAACTTCTTTATCGCTAATAGGAGCTGGACGATCTGGCGTACCACCAATAAAACCCATAACACGTGGTACACTACGCACTAAATGCCAGCTATCATCATCCATAATCATTTGAACTAAAACATAACCTGGAAAGAATTTTCGTTCACTTTTACGGCGTTGGCCACTCCGAATTTCCATCACTTCTTCCGTTGGCACCATCACTTCACCAAACTTATCTTCCATAGCATGCAACTTGATATGCTCACGCAATGACTGGGCAACTCTAGACTCAAAACCAGAAAATGCTTGAATAACATACCAGCGTTTTTTAGGGGATTCAGACATCTTAGAACCTCAGGCCTGTAATAAATGAAACTAAACGCACCAGTATACCATCTAATCCCCAAAGGATTAGTGCAATAACAGCAGTAACTACCGCAACAATTAATGTTGTCTGTAATGTTTCCTGGCGCGTTGGCCAAATGACTTTACGCATTTCAATGCGAGCTTCGCGAGCAAATGCTAAAATTGCTTTTCCTTTTGTTGTCCACAATGCAATGCCACCAGCAAGCGCAGCAATAAAAACAACTGCTATAACACGGAATGCAAGATTGTATTGTCGGAAATAATAATTACCAACAATAGCAATAACCAAAAGAATCGCTACTAATATCCATCTTGCTACATCAAAACTACGTCCGCTTTCTTGAGCATAGCTATTCGCACTCATAAATCAACCCGTTACTATTGATATAATAAAAAGTCAATTTGCCTCGTAAAACAATTCAAATTTGACCGAAATAAAACATACCACCATTGTATCTCACTTTATGCCATAAACCAGAACAACATTTAACTATTGAGAGACATCCAATAATTCTTTATATCAGAGCCTATCTAACCAATAATAAAACTAACATCTAAACTATTGATGAGATAGGTTCTTAAATTATCTAAGCTAGTATAAAAAAGGCATCATCTGATGCCCTTTTTACAATTATTGCCTTAAAAATCAAGCAATAATTTTAGCAACGACACCCGCACCGACCGTACGACCACCTTCACGGATCGCAAAACGCAAGCCTTCATCCATCGCGATTGGCGCTATCAACGTCACTTTCATGTTGATATTATCGCCTGGCATTACCATCTCTACGTCTTCTGGCAACTCTATTATGCCTGTTACATCCGTCGTTCTAAAATAAAACTGTGGACGGTAACCTTTAAAGAATGGCGTGTGGCGCCCTCCCTCATCTTTGCTCAAAATATAAACTTCTGATTCAAATTGAGTATACGGATTTATTGAACCCGGTTTTGCTAACACTTGGCCACGGTCAACATCTTCACGCTTAGTTCCACGTAATAAAACACCTACGTTTTCACCTGCTCGACCTTCGTCTAACAATTTACGGAACATTTCTACGCCCGTACACGTCGTTTTCGTCGTCTCTTTTATTCCGACGATCTCTACTTCTTCCCCAACTTTGACAACGCCACGCTCTACTCGACCTGTCACTACGGTTCCACGTCCTGAGATCGAAAACACATCTTCGATTGGCAACAAGAAAGGTTTATCTATCGCTCTTTTTGGCTCTGGGATGTAATCATCCAACGCTTTCCCTAACTCAAGAATTTTCTCTTCCCACTCGGGAATACCTTCTAGCGCCTTCAACGCTGAACCCATAATTACCGGCGTATCGTCTCCTGGGAAATCATACTGAGAAAGCAGTTCACGCACTTCCATTTCCACCAGTTCCAACAACTCTGCATCATCAACCATATCACATTTGTTCAGGAATACGATAATGTAAGGTACACCTACTTGGCGACCTAATAGAATATGCTCGCGAGTTTGTGGCATTGGGCCATCTGTTGCCGCTACCACTAAAATTGCGCCGTCCATTTGTGCCGCGCCGGTGATCATGTTTTTTACATAATCTGCGTGGCCTGGGCAATCAACGTGTGCATAATGGCGTGTAGGTGTATCGTATTCTACGTGAGAAGTAGAAATGGTGATCCCGCGCGCTTTTTCTTCCGGGGCATTATCAATTTGATCAAATGCACGCGCACTACCGCCATAAGTTTTCGCTAATACGGTGGTGATTGCTGCGGTTAAAGTTGTTTTACCATGGTCAACGTGGCCGATTGTACCAACGTTAACGTGCGGTTTTTTACGTTCAAATTTTGCTTTAGACACGACTCTATTCCTTATAGAGTTCTCTCAAACAATTAAGAGAGAACTAGATTAAATAGTTAAACGAAAGCCAATTACTTAGCTTTACGAGCTTCAATAATTGCTTGAGCAACATTGGTTGGTGCTTCATTGTACTTCAAAAATTCCATTGAGTAAGAAGCACGACCTTGAGTTTGTGAACGCAAATCTGTGGCATAACCAAACATTTCTGACAATGGTACTTGAGCACGAACTGTCTTACCAGTTGCTGTATCTTCCATACCTTCAATCATCCCACGACGACGGTTCAGATCACCAATTACGTCACCCATATAGTCTTCAGGCGTTTCAACTTCAACTTTCATGATTGGCTCCAATAAAACTGGACTTGCTTTCATAAAACCTTCTTTGAAAGCCATAGAACCTGCAATTTTGAATGCCATTTCCGAGGAATCAACCTCATGATAGGAACCATCATACAATGCCACTTTGACATCAACAATGGGGTAGCCCGCCAGAACACCATTTTGCATCTGTTCTTGAACGCCCTTATCCACCGCAGGTATGTACTCTTTAGGTACAACACCGCCAACGATTTCATTGTGGAATTCATAACCAATTTCATGGCCTGCTTCCAAGGGTTCAACACGTATCCATACATGACCAAATTGACCACGACCACCAGACTGACGAACAAATTTACCTTCCTGCTCAACAGACTTACGAATAGTCTCACGGTATGCTACTTGTTGTTTACCAACATTCGCTTCAACTTTAAATTCACGACGCATACGATCAACCAATACTTCCAGATGCAACTCACCCATACCAGCAATAATTGTCTGACCAGATTCTTCATCTGTTGACACGCGGAAGGATGGATCTTCTTGAGCCAAACGGCCTAAAGCAATACCCATTTTTTCTTGGTCGACTTTAGTTTTAGGTTCAATAGCAACAGAGATAACTGGCTGTGGAAATTCCATACGCTCCAAAATAATTGGCGCATTCATAGCACATAGCGTATCACCAGTAGTCACATCTTTTAGACCGATAGCGGCAGCAATGTCACCCGCTCGGACTTCTTTGATTTCTTCACGTTTATTAGCATGCATCTGAACGATACGGCCAAAACGCTCTTTTTTATCTTTAACTGGGTTAAGAACAGTATCCCCTGAATTAACCACACCAGAGTAAACCCGGAAGAAAGTCAAATTGCCAACAAATGGGTCAGTTGCAATCTTGAATGCCAATGCTGAAAAAGGCTCATCATCACTTGCATAACGTTCTGCTGGCGTGTTTTTACCATCGGTTAAAACACCTTTAATTGCTGGAATATCAGTAGGTGCAGGTAAATATTCAATAACCGCATCCAACATTGCTTGTACACCTTTATTTTTAAAGGCTGAGCCGCACGTAACCAGAATAATTTCATTATTCAATACTCGCTTACGTAATGCTTGTTTGATCTCTTTTTCAGACAGTTCTTCGCCACGAAAATATTTTTCCATCAACTCATCTGATGCTTCGGCCGCAGCTTCAATCAGTTTGCCATGCCACTCTTCAGCTTGAGTTTGCATGTTTGCAGGAATATCTTCATAAACGGAAGTGACGCCTTGATCACGGTCATTCCACTGGACGGCTTTCATTTTAACTAAATCAATAACTCCAGTGAATAACTCTTCAGCGCCAATAGGTAACTGAAGTGGAACTGGTATTGCTGCCAGACGTGTTTCAATCTGTTCAACAACACGCAAAAAATTAGCACCCATGCGATCCATTTTATTAACAAATGCTATACGGGGTACTTGATACTTATTTGCCTGACGCCAAACAGTTTCAGATTGTGGTTGGACACCACCAACTGCACAATAAACCATTACCGCACCATCAAGAACACGCATAGAACGTTCTACTTCAATAGTGAAGTCAACGTGTCCTGGTGTGTCAATGATGTTTATTCGGTGTTTGTCAAACTGTTTACCCATACCAGACCAAAAAGCAGTAGTTGCAGCTGAAGTAATAGTAATACCACGCTCCTGCTCCTGCTCCATCCAGTCCATAGTTGCTGCGCCATCATGAACTTCACCAATTTTATGGCTCACGCCAGTATAAAATAGGATGCGTTCGGTTGCAGTGGTCTTACCAGCATCAATATGAGCACTAATACCGATGTTGCGATAACGCGTAATGGGAGTTTTACGAGCCATTTTTTCCTCTCTCGTGACCGTTCAATTCGTATAAGAGTAACTCTATTGTTACCCTTATACGAAACATAACTAGCGAAAGCTACCAACGATAGTGTGCAAACGCCTTGTTAGCTTCTGCCATACGATGAACATCTTCACGATTTTTAACAGCAGTGCCTTTATTTTCAGCAGCATCAAATAATTCGTTTGCTAAGCGCAAAGCCATCGATTTATCACCGCGTTTACGAGCAGCTTCAACAATCCAACGCATTGCTAATGCATTACGACGGACAGAACGAACTTCAACAGGAACCTGGTAAGTTGAACCACCAACACGGCGTGATTTCACTTCCACTATTGGACGGACATTGTCCAGAGCTATTTCAAAGGCTTCTAAATGATCTTTTTCAGCGCGTTGAGCCAGGGCCTCAAGCGCACTATATACAATTGCTTCTGCAGTAGATTTTTTACCATCTACCATCAAAATATTAATAAATTTAGCTAATAATTCTGATCCAAACTTTGGATCTGGTAGAATTTTACGTTGACCAATTACACGACGACGTGGCATGGATATACTCCGTTTTTAAATTCAGGGTTGTCCAAAACTCTATGAGTTTATTCTGACATTAAAAATTAAATGTTTGGCCTTACTTAACGGAGAACCATTAAGCCTTCGGCTTCTTAGCGCCGTATTTAGAACGACCTTGCTTGCGATCTTTTACACCAGAACAGTCCAGCGCACCGCGCACAGTGTGATAACGCACACCTGGTAAATCTTTGACACGACCACCACGAATCAAGATTACTGAGTGCTCCTGCAAGTTGTGCCCTTCACCACCAATATAAGAAGACACTTCATAACCATTAGTTAAACGAACACGGCATACTTTACGCAGTGCTGAGTTAGGTTTTTTAGGGGTAGTAGTATATACGCGAGCACATACACCACGTTTTTGCGGGCAAGCTTCCAGTGCTGGAACGTTGCTTTTCACAACTTTCGAGCTACGTGGTTTGCGAACCAGCTGATTAATTGTTGCCATTAAAAAAACTCCTGGTTTTTGCTTCGTAAACACAGATATTTTCCTCGTTTATCGTCATGATAAAAAACGAGGACGCGGAATTTTATTGCTGACAGAGACAGGTGTCAAGAAATATACAAAGGATCATCCATTACCAAGCAAAATATTATGGATATTTTACCGTTAATGGCACAAAATCAACATAAGATATCTGACGGACATAAGATGACATATATGGCATTAACCCTCTTGCCTCTAAATCATCTTGTAAAGCAAAACATGAATCCCTTTATCTTTTAATTGCATTAAACAATTATTATCTTTATTACCAGATGATATTTTATGTCTCATCAAAACACCATCCTGTAGTAATAATACCTCATCCTGGCTCCGTTAATAGGCTAATTAATGAATTAAAGTCACTATAAGTAAGGGGAAGTAGAAATAGTATATAGCATGTTAGTCTTCTATTTAACTAGAAAGTCAGAATTACATCATAATCTGCTAGGTTACGTCGAAGTCTATCAGCAGAAATAACTGTTGCTGGTAGGATAAAACAACTGTCAGAAGAAAATCCTCTTGCTTCTAGATCTTCCTAACAAATAATAGCAAGTATTAATATCATATAATGGTAGTAATTTATAGGTTGCAATATAATCACACGCCAAGAGTTTATTAGAATTTTGTTTTGCCAGTAATTGGCAAACGCCATCAGAAATAAAGAAAACACCAATATTTTCAGTTAATGCAGAAGTCGCTAGTAAAGCATCTAATCCTTCCCAAACACTCGAAGTTCCATGAGTTATTTTCATAAATACAAATGCTATTTTTTTCATATTTATCTCAAAATTGAACTGTGCGATCACAAACAAGCATAGCCTCAGCCAGACTACCTAACCTGCTCATTACAAAATCTTCATCTAAATTAGCGCAAGGTAAACCTCCATTTTTGGCCTCAGTTTCATCAATAATACGTCGTCGCAATGCAGCAACAACGCATATATTCAATTGACACCCTGTCTGCCAGGCTAATGCTATCGCATAAGTAAAGTAAATTCATCACTAGCAGGTGAAATTAATTGATTACCGTTATAAACACCTTCTTGATAGAAAAAACAGTCTTTAGTATTCCTTCCATAATCAAAGCATTCGCGAATCGCCAAGCATTGGTGGGCTGCTGAGTTCCATAAGTAGGCTCTGTCACTAATAGGCAATAAGTCAAAGAATTATTAAAAGTAGAAGCACCCATTTATTTACTCACCACTTTTAAACTGCCGTATATAAAGATAAACAGTATGCTTAGAAATATTCAAACGATCAGCAACCTGATTAATCGCATCTTTAATATCAAAAATCCTTTTTCCATATAAATTGAGGACGACTTGTCTGTTTTTCATATTATTTGGTATATTGCGATCAGCATTAACTTCTTCTATCGTAAATTCTAATGCCTGAGCAACAAGATCATCAACACCAGAGGCAAAATTTACGTTGGAAGCAACTTCATGGCTTTTTTCCGGCACAAATGTTTTGACTATCTCAGAAAATGGCACATCTAGATTCATATTAATACAGAGTAAACCAATAACCCGCCGCTTGGGATTACGGATCGCAATAGTGACTGATTTCATTAAAGCACCACTTTTTGCACGCGTAAAATAAGCTTTACTTTTTGCACGCGTAAAAACACTGGAATCAATATCGGTCATATCATGTAGCATACGTAAAACTAAATTGGTCATTGGCGAATCAATCTTACGGCCTATATGTTCACCATTAGCTATTCTGACCGCTGAACATTTTAAATCTTCAAGTGAATGAAGAACAATTTCACAATGCCCACCAATTAACATAGCTAAACCATCAACCATAGATTCATAAGATTTCAAAATCGCATAATCTACACCATCAAACGATTGATCATCCAGTAACTCATTATCACAGCTATCATTAGAATATAATAGGTTAGACATTCAGACCCCATCCTCCACATATTGACGAAACTTTATTAAACGATTATGTGAGCAAACACCGATCCTACTATTAATGTGCAATTTATTTATCAATCATCAATACGCTAGACTTACGGTAAAAAGAATTTAAAACGTTAAAACCAGAAAGACCGATCGTCAAGGGATCTTGTGTCAGACTTTTGGCCTATCTCACAGGACATAAACAAAAAAGTAACTTAATCATTTAATTTAGACAAAAATCACAAAAAACCTACTAATAATACTTAAGTAAATAAAACAATATTAACATTTATAAAAATGCTTTAAATTATATTCGAAGTATTTATTGATAATGCGCAATTTCTATTACTGCATTTTTATTGCCAAATATTATAAATTATATAAATAAATCGTAACTATTATTTATAATATGTAAAAAAAGCTAAAGACAGAGTTCAACTCTGCCTCTTTTGCCACTCAATTATTTCTTAGCCGGTTTAATATCTAATAACTCAACATTAAAGATCAAAGTTGAATTTGCTGGAATTGCCGCTGCCGCAGACTTACCGTAACCCAGTTCTGGTTGAATAATAAGTTGGATTTTGCCGCCTTTTTTCAACTGTTGCAAACCTTCGGTCCAACCAGGGATCACTGAATCAAGTACAATTGTTAATGGTTCATTACGTTTATAAGAACTATCAAATACTGAACCATCAATTAAACGACCTTCGTAATTTACCACTACAGTGTCTTTATCGGTTGGTTTTGTTCCTTGGCCTGCTTTTTCAATTTTATAAATTAATCCGCTTTTTGTTTTTACTGCACCTTTTTCTTCTTTAAGATATTTGGCTCGATATTCATCGCCCAATTTACCATTCTTTTTACTCTCTTCTTCCATTTTTGCTTTGACGGCAGTACGTGCCTTTTCTTCAAATGCTTTTAATGTTGTTTCTATTTCTTGATCACTAAGTTTACTTTTATTAATAAATGCATCCTGTACACCCGCTAAAAGCTGTTGCCTATCAAGGTTAATACCGATAGATTTCTGCTGCATTAAAGAATTATCCATGTAACGACCCAGCGAAGCACCTAGTGCATAAGCGCTACGCTGATCTTCATTATCAAATTTCTTGTTTGCATCAGCAGCTAATACTTGCGACGTATTCAGCACCATAGACAAAGATGCCACTAATAGAATCGTTTTAAATAATGATTTCATTCAGTTCTCCAATTACTTTTGTTATTTCTATCAAGACATAGTAAAGTGTATAAGCTAATCAACTGCCAGATAATACAATAAGTTAGGGGATTAAATATAGTTAAACCATACGAATAAAAAGAAGTTACAAGGTAAACCATATTAAAAAAACCTCTCTAAGGCTTTATCAGTAGGCATTATATCGTATATCCAATCTATGTATTTCACTCACTACAGGAGGTTCAAGTGGATTTACTTAAAAAATATGAAGAAAGACTAGAAGATTTGGAAAGCAAACTATCTTTTCAAGAAATCACCATCGAAGCACTTAATCGAGTAGTTGTCGAACAACAACTTGAAATGATTAAGTTAAAAGAGCATATGCAGCTTATTACTGAACGATTGAAAGCCACACAGTCATCACCGTTAGCTCCAATTACTGAAGAAACTCCACCACCACACTATTAATCAGCAAGCATATTTTCTCGCTGATCTATTTCAATCTACGTGATTATTATGTAAACTTAATGATAATGCAGATGAACAGCCTTTCTCACCATGATGTTCACCATTACAACGACCACCCTCATGGCCATCTTCACTATGTATATGGCCGTGCCCTAATCCTTCCTCAGTTGATTCGGAGATCGCGATAACTTCAACATTAAATTTTAAATTCTGACCAGCTAACATGTGATTACCATCAACGATAACCTCATCACCTTCAATACCGGCAATTTCTACCGGTACTGAGCTCATATCGGTATCAGGTAAGAAACTCATACCAATTTGTAACTCATCAACATCCACAAAAACATCTTTTGGTACACGTTGAACTAAATTGTCATCATACTGACCATAAGCGTCATCAGCTTGGATCTCAATATCGAAGTATTTACCAACACTGCGTCCTTCAAGTGCTTTTTCTAAACCTGAAATCAAAGAACCACGACCATGCAAATAATCAAGTGGCGCACTGCTCAATGACTCACAACTAATACATCATATTCTGTTCTAACTTGATAAGCCAGGCTCACTATTAAATCTTTCGCTACTTTTTTCATTACATCTTCTACAACGCCGCGGATAAAAAATTTTTCCAATTGTACAAAAAAAGTATAACTGTATTGAAACTTATAAAAACGTTATTTTTATTACAAAGTAAAAATATCTATTCGCAGATTTTTATCTTTGATATGATTATATGATCAATCTACTATTTAAGATTGCCTATAATGACACTTTTTACACTCAACGTAATCAAATGCATTTTTGTGCCAAAGCATCAGCGTATCTTGAGATTGACACTAAGGACAAACAGCGCCAGCAATGAATCTTTTATGTATTACAGACATCCACTATCTCGCTAATTAATCTTATGTTAATCCCAACTTTTTGGTTGCCCACGCCCTTGATTTATTTTTATTTCAAACAATTCTTCAAGCTCTCCGCGCATTTCTTTGATTCAAGTCACTTGACCAATTTCACCCTCACCCGCTTTGGGGGAATATTCTTTAAATACTAGTCGCCGAAAATACTGTTTTGCTCGAGGAGTATGTACACCTAGATTTATCAATGTCCTTTCACCCATCTCAAGAGCACTGACAAATGTTTCTCGACAAAAATCCGTCACACCATTTTCTCGTAATTGATACGCGTCAAAACGTCCTCGTGCTCTGGCTATAATATGAAGATTAGGAAAATTAGTCTGACATAAATGAACGATCCCCATCACTTCTTCTGGATTATCGCTGGTAACAACAATCACGCGGGCTTTTACTCCACCCGCCGATAGCAATAATTGCAAATCTTGAGCATCGCCATAGTAAACTTTATAGCCATAGCGTCACATCGTATGAATTGCACTGACATTTTGCTCCAATACTGTAATATGAATTTTATTGGCCACTAATAAACGACCAACAACTTGCCTAACGCGTCCAAACCCTACCAAAATAACTTGCGGATCGGTATCCTCAACAAAAGGTTTTTTAATTGGCTTATTACGCACATTGTACCAGTGGGTCAGGTTTGCTAATTAGCTACATCATCGGTGACTTTGTCATCATAAATAAAGTAACAGTTACTAATAACAGCGACATTTGCTCATTACTAATTACTTTTACATTAATAGCAGTCGAAAAGATAATAAATGCAAATTCACCAGCCTGACTCAATACACCAGCAAAAAGCAGACGCGAAGAACGGCGCACCTAGGCTAGCCAACCTAAAATATAGAGAATAGCAAACTTTAATATTACTAGGATCAAAACACCAACGACTATTTCTAATAAATGTGACCAAAGGATCGCTAAATTAAGTAACATTCCAACAGAAATAAAAAACAAACCTAGCAATAAACCTTTAAAAGCTCTATGGTGATCTCTAACTCATGACAGAAATTCTGTATCAGCCAGTAGTACACCAGCCATAAATGTGCCCAATGCCATAGAAAAACCCAGTTTTTCCATAAAAAAAGCCGCACCTAATACGACAAACAATAAGGTGGCAATAAATATTTCATGAATACCGAACTTAGCAACCAGATGAAATAACGGCCGGCTACCAATAAACCAACAAAGGCAACCACTTTTAGCCCAATCCGATACTAATCGCTATCAGCTGTTCCACTGGCAAGAAATGGAATAAGTGCCAATATTGGGATCAGTACCATATCTTAAAAAAGTAAGACAGAAAAACCCAACCGCCCACTTTCGGTATTACTCATGTTCTTTTCATGCATAATCTATAAGGCAATTGCTGTTGATGACATCGCTAAACCCAGACCACCAACTGCGGCTGCTTGCCAAGAATGAATAATAATAAGCAAACCGGTAAATAATGCTGCCGTTATGATCACCTGAGCAGCACCAACAACAAAAATTGAACGCCTTAATGTCCATAATTTAGTTGAATTAAGCTCCAGGCCAATGAAAAACTAAACAAACTAGTAGCATTCATAAATTTTTATCCACTTTTACCACTATCTTTACTCCACTCATACTGGGTTTCATTGCCGTTGGTTTATTACTCGGCTTCGCAACTTTGGCCAAACAAATATACTATTCAGCGGGTCTGTCAACTGAGGCGACACAACAGACTTTTCTTGTTCACTTAATACTTTATATATGTCTGTGTTTAACAGAAGCCTCTATGCTTTTCTAGGGATCTTGATTGTTACAATACGCAAAAAGTTTTCGACGGTTCAGGTATCAATGGGCCATTATTGCGTCACTTTTTATTCTGGGCTACGATCCGCACGCAACAACAAGCTTCTTTTCCAATATGAGTACCTTTTTCAATTACACCATTGATCCTCGAGGTAACATTATTGGTATTTTACTCAGTTGTATGTGTAGTGTCTGAGTTGAACAACAAATTAGGAAAATTATTCCTGCCAACTTAGATATAATACTAACCTCAGCAATCACATTACTTATTTTCGGAGCAATTACCTACCTATAGGATTATTATGCCAATTGATAGCTATTTATTTATTGGTATATCCTGGTTATTTATACACTTAAATGGCAATCCATTCGGTACCGCGATATTAGCTGGCATATTTTTGATCGCTGTTGTTTTTGGTGTACCCCAAGGTTTTATTCCGGTTTATTACGCATTAATGAAGACACAAGGGTTCAATCCTCTTTTCCCAACCTAGCTATGGCCGGTGGCGGTCAAATTGGTGCAACATTAGCACTTCATATCAAAGCCGCTAAGAATTATGACTTACGTAATCAGATACGAGGGGCAATTATCCCGGATTTATTGGTATTGCTGAACCTTTAATCTATGGTGTAACTCTACCGCGTATTAAACCTTTTATAACCGCTTGTCTAGGTGGAGCCGCTGGTGATTTTTTTTATCGGCTTAGTTGCTTGGTTGGGTCTACAAATTGGTCTCAACTTCGTTTTCGAGCCATCTGGATTAATTGCTATTCCACTGATGACATCTACAACGGGTATTTTTAACGGTATACTTATATATTGCTGGCTTACTGATTTCCTATTTATTTGACTTTATTTTTACTTATTTATTCACTAGTAAAAATGCCGATTAAAATTAATGCAACCAAATAAAAGGAATACAGGCGAGTGTAAAAATACTCATTGTAATATTAAAAATAAACCAAGCATTACGCCCACGAAGCAGAATACCGATTAACGAACCAAAGCCAACCCAAACCAAGCCACCGATTAAATTGACAATCAACATGACAAAACTTATGATCAAAATCGAGTTAACGTAGTTATCAGCGACACTATAACTACTAACCGCCCCTAACCCCATCATCCATGCTTTGGGATTCAGAAATTGTAATAAGCTCCCTTGATACCATTTAATTGATTTAGCAACTTGAGACTCTGTATTAAGTTGCACATGGTGGGATGTAACGAGTTTCCAAGCAAGCCATAATAAATAAAGACTCCCAACGATTTTCATTATAATTTGTAAGACTGGCGAAAGCAGTAAAAGAACAGCAAGGCCTCCAGCAGAAATAAATAGAATACTCTGGATACCTAATATTACGCCGAACATTAAAGGTATTGAACGCCGCAAACCATACTGAGCACCTGATGATGTAAATAATAAATTATTTGGACCAGGAGTAATCGCCACAATGAATAAAAAAGTAAATAGCGCAAAAATTAGCCCATAATTCATTTAAGATCCTTTGATTAACTATTGTTAATCTTTTTTTTCATATTAAAAATAACAGTATATTATCAGAATATATGTAAAATTAATTATTTAGATTTACAATTATGAGTAAAAATTTTCAACCAATAAATTGGGCTAGAAACCCTAATTTACAAACACTACTACCCCATATTGTTAGATTGTTAGGAAAAAGCCGCAAATCAAACTATTATAGCAACGCTTGGAATTACCTGATGGCGATTTTATTGATCTCACTTGGAGTGAAGATCCCCAATCTGCAAAGCATCAACCTCGACTGGTCATTTTTCATAGCTTAGAAGGCAACTTTAGAAGTCCATATGCTCATGGCCTGTTGGAAGAGACTAAAAGACGGGGATGGCTTGGTATAATTATGCATTTCCGTAGCTGTAGTGGAGAACCGAATCGGCAAAAACGCATTTATCATTCCGGTGAAATTACTGATGCCCGCTACTTCCTCAAATGGCAGAAAACAATTTCCTGACAAGTGACAATTGCCGCCCGCTGTTGGCTATTAACTTAGTGGTAATATGTTAGCTTGCTATTTAGCAGAAACCGGGCAATATGCTGATGTTAATATCGGAGTCATCGTTTCGGCTCCTTTTAATGTTAGAACCTCGTTCAATTCGTTTAGAAAAAGGGATTTCACAATTTTATGAACGTTATTTACTAAATGAGCTTAAATGTAATGCAACACGCAAACTCACTCACTACCCGCGTTCATTACATCTTAATTTGCTACATTTGCTACAACTAAAAAAACTAAAACTGCTACGTGATTTTGATAATGTAATTACGGCAAAAATTCACGATTTTAAAGATGCGCCGGATTATTATCATCAATGTAGAACTCTGCCTCAGTTACCAAATATCCGTGTGCCAACACTAATTATTCACGCATAAAGATAATCCTTTTATGGCGCCAGGAGTTGTACCGGATATTAACCAATTACCTGCTAATATTGAGTATCAAATGACAGAATATAGTGGTCATGTTGGGTTTGTGAGTGGAACATTAAAACATCCTAAAATGTGGCTTGAACAACGCATACCTGATTGGTTAACCCCACATCTGGAGCCGTAATTTATGATCATTACATGGCAACAGCTAGCAGCGGATACTTTAAATAATTTGATTGAAAGCTTTATTTTACGAGAAGGAACTGATTATGGTAAAGATGAGAAAACGCTGGATGAAAAAGTTTAGGATATTAAGCAGAAATTACAATTAGGAAGTGTTGTACTTGTCTGGTCTGAATTACATGAAACAATAAATATTTTGCCAAAAGCACAATTACATCCTTAAATAACTGTATACATCGCTATATAAAAATAAATTTTACGTTATTGTAATCAATATATTAAAATATTGTATTATCTGAATGAGTAATGAAAGCCAATTATATGTCAGTTAATCATCCGATCACTGCAGTAACAGGATCCAGTGGTGCGGGTACCAGCACTACCAGCCTTGCATTTCAAAAAATCTTCACCCAGTTAAAGCTTTCGGCAGCAACCATTGAAGGCGATAACTTTCATCGTTATACCCGTCCTGAAATGGATGTTGCTATTCGTAAAACGAAAGAACAAAGTCGTCATATTAGCTATTTTGGACCTAAATCTAATGACTTTGGTCTACTTGAACAAAGTTTAATAGAATATGGCGAAAAAGGGACAGGAAAACGCCGATGCTATCTACACACCTACGATGAAGCAGCCCCTCTACAATCTTCAACCTGAGACTTCTACTCCTTGGGAAGCATTAACACCGATATACTATTTTATGAAGGGTGACATGGTGGTGGTGTAACATCAAAACACAATGTCGCTAAACATGTAGACTTGTTAGTTGGCCTTGTGCCTATTGTTAATCTTGAATGGAACCAGAAGCTAATTCGTGATACATCAAAACAGGGTCATTCAAGAGAAGCTGAGATGGATTCAGTTATCCGCTCAATGGGAGAGTACATTAAATATATCACCACCACGATTTTTTTGCACTCATATCAACTTCCAACGTGTTCCAACCGTTGATACCCCTAACCCTTTTGCCCCTAAAGAGATTCCTTCTCCAGATGAAAATTTTATAATGATCCGATTTAATGGTTTAACCCAGATCGATTTCCCCTATCTTTTATCAAAGTTACACAATTCATTCATTTCATCAATGAATACATTAGTTGTTCCAGGCAGAAAATTAAGTTTAGCATTAGAGTTAATTATGACTCCATTAGTAAAAAAGCTCGTCACTAACAAAAAAATTATCTATAAAATAAGATAACAATACAGCATTATATTTTTACTTATATCAATTTTTTATTCTTACAAGCATTTTAAAGTTCAAATTATGCATAAAATTATCTTTAACGTATATTATAATAATTTAGTTAATATTTCCTGGTTAATTATTTTATAAAGTTAATATTTATTTTTGTTATAATTTGATAATTTATGAAATAATATTATTATTTCAGTTTGATTTTAAAATATAATATTTACCTAGTGATACTTATTAATAAATACAATAAAACTGATTACCTTAATTGTTAAAATATAGTTTTTTTAGTCTATACAATATTTCTGAATCGAGGCGGTATAGACAGGATGCTTTTATTATGCTAAAAAGCAAAAGCGCATTTATAGTATGGTATAAGATCCATACCAAAAATTCCGAATCATAATACCCTGTAGTTAATATTAACTTTTTCAAACTAAACAAGTTAGTATGCTATGTTAGAACTTTATAAGATAAGCCAGCCTTATGAAGGCTCTTATTTTCATGTTCACGCTGCAATAACATTTAGAGGATTACGCGAATGGTTCTCGGCAAACCACAGACAGACCCTACTCTTGAATGGTTTTTGTCACACTGCCATATTCACAAATATCCATCCAAAAGCACTCTTATTCATCAGGGCGAAAAATCAGAAACACTTTATTATATTGTAAAAGGTTCTGTTGCTGTTTTGATTAAAGATGAAGAAGGAAAAGAGATGATCCTTTCCTATCTGAATCAAGGGGACTTTATTGGTGAACTTGGATTATTTGAGGAAGGGCAAGAACGAACAGCTTGGGTTAGAGCTAAAAGTGCCTGTGAAGTCTCTGAAATATCTTATAAAAAATTTTGCAAATTAATACAGGTAAATCCGGATATCTTGATGCGGTTATCAGCGCAAATGGCTAAACGCTTGCAAACAACTTCTGAAAAAGTCGGTAATTTAGCTTTTTTAGATGTCACAGGCCGTATTGCTCAAACATTATTAAATTTAGCAAAACAACCTGACGCGATGACGCATCCAGATGGGATGCAAATTAAAATAACTCGTCAGGAAATAGGTCAAATAGTAGGATGTTCACGCGAAACTGTGGGACGCATCCTAAAAATGCTAGAAGATCAAAATCTGATTTCTGCTCACGGTAAAACCATTGTCGTTTACGGTACGCGTTAATATCCTATAAACCAATACGCTACTTTTATGTAGCGTATTGGTTTTATAAGCTTGTTTATTGTTATTAAAGATATACTTCAATTATAAATATATAATCCATAATAGTAATAAAAAATTGAATAAAAGCGATAATAAACTGGATAGCCGAATGATGATACTGCTTTAATATGGTATTCCAAATCAAGAATAACCGATCTATCTATCAGAAAATTAACTAGATAGTTAAAGTACAATAATCAATCTCTATTAAGTTTATTTTCCAATAATGATTTCAATACTACTGCATTATTATGATCTTCATCTTTGCTGGAAAAAAGAAGCACCAAACAGGCCGATTATTGCTTTAAGCAATAAATGTTGCCAACTATCAGGATTATTTTCTAATTCTTCAAAATAAAGTCGCTTAAACTGATTAAAATTTTCTGGATATTTATGAAACCATTTTCTTAAATCATTCGAGAGAGCAACATTTTTATTCCATTCATCATAGCGAAGAGCTTCCTTTTTAATACCTCTTGGCCATATATTCTATCAACCAATACTCGATAGCCATTATTACTGGTTTTGTCCGCAAAAATACGTTTACAGATGATCATCTTTTTTACCATTTTTTGATAATAAAGAATTTACCAAAAATTTCTTTTATTATCTTTAATACTAATCCTTTATCGATGGTGAATACAAAAAACATATTTTAATAATATTAAAACAGCTACCTTACCATACATAGACTACTTTCTCACCCTATTTAAATTTACATTTCAAGCAAAATAAAGCCTATTTTTTCGAATAGTTGATATTTATATTAAATATAAATATCCAAATGTGATATAATTTCTAATAAATTAATACCTTAGAAAATTATTTAATAACTCATGTCCTTGCTCACTCAAGATACTTTCTGGATGAAATTGAACACCTTCAATAGGTAGTGTTTTATGCCTAATACCCATAATTTCATCAATATTTCCATCATGTAACGTCCAGGCAGTAACTTCAAAGGTAGCGGGTAATGTTTCAGCATCAATCACCAAAGAATGGTAACGAGTAACCTGTAATGGACGATTTAATCCTTTAAAAATACCTTGTTGGTTATGATGAATTGCCGATACCTTACCATGCATTACTTCTCTCGCCTTGACAATAGAAGCACCAAAAGCCTGACCAATCGCCTGGTGACCAAGACAAACACCCAAAATTGGGATTTTACCGGCAAAATATGAAATTGTACTTAGTGAAACACCCGCCTCATTAGGTGTACATGGCCCCGGTGAAATGACTAAATGTATCGGCGCTAATGTTTCTATCTCCGAGATAGTTATTGCATCATTGCGCTTAACCACAACATCAACCCCTAATTCACACAAATATTGATAAAGGTTATAGGTAAACGAATCATAGTTATCAATTATCAAAAGCATAACTAGCTATCCAAATGATTTTTATAGTAATAATTTCTTAAATGTAATCTTTATTATTAAGGCAAGTTGTACAGATTATAATACCATAACAACAACGCTGGCCTATCATACCATAACCGTAGAAAAAAATAGCTCACAAAAATCAATCAAAATGTTTCATTTTAATAAAAAAATAAATAAACATAATAATTATAAACTATTATAACATTTTATATTTCTTGGATTTACCATAATTACAATATCTGCTGCCATGTGATTAATAATTTCTAGTTGGACCTCAATATTTTTAATCGTCGCAGCACCTTCACTCGCTAAAAAATAAGAAACAAAATTTGATTTAGATTTTATATTTGATTTTTCTGTATAAAAAATATGCTCAATTTCATGGGATAGTGCTTGAATAGTCAAATGAAGATGATTCAATACTCGATTTGAAATAAAAACGGTTTTCCGCCGTAAATCGATGACAGTTCCTTGCCCTCTTTGCGCTACAACTAATTTCCAACCATCAATTTCCAATGCCCGACTCAATGTAGGTGAACTTGTAATAATCGCTTGTGTTCTTTCAGAAAACCGAATTATTTCACCTGGAGTATATTTAATTTTCTCATCCCAAAAATAAGAAGATATAGGCCCCATATTCAGTAAGTCTGAAAATTGATCATTTTTATGTTCTATTTTAGGTTCAATAATATTTTCTATTAATTTCTGGCAACTAGATAATAGCTTACTCAAACAATAATTCCTCATTAGCAACAAGATAACGATATAAATTAATAAACTGATGGAAATTTTATTTTAGTATAAAGTAAAATTTTGCCATTAATAGCAAGATAAAGACAAATAAATTATTTTTGGTTTTTTTAAAATAAAAAATATTAAAATTACGTTAAATTCTATAGCAGAAAAATATTTTCTGCTATAGAATAAATCATTCTATACTGGTGGAAATAATTTTTATTTCTTGAGTTGGCACATTTTGGTAGGGGCCAATATCTTTTGTTTTCACTTTCGAAATTTTGTCGACAACATCCATTCCTTTAATCACCTTACCAAAAACGGCATAGCCAAAATCACGTTGACCATGATCTAAGAATGCATTATCTGCTATATTGATAAAAAATTGGCTAGTTGCACTATCTTTAGCTGCTGTGCGCGCCATTGCAATTGTTCCACGTAAATTACGTAGCCCATTATCAGCTTCATTTTTGATTGGCGAGCGAATATTTGGTTGAAGTTGCAAATCACTAATAAAGCCACCACCTTGGATCATAAAACCAGGGATCACACGATGAAAAATAGTATTTTGATAGTAGCCTTCTTCTACATATTGAATGAAATTATCCGTTGTTATAGGTGCTTTTTTATTATCTAATTCAAGCTCGATTTCACCTTCCGAAGTCACTAATTTAACGATAGTACCCCCTGCTGCGACAGCAAAAGAGGAGATACTAACCACATACGCTATCAGTAGCGGCAAAAAAAAACGTTTTAACATTCAAGTTCCTTTTAATTATATTTTAGATGAAAATGTAAGCTAAAATTTAGTACCGTCAGGTCATTATACAAAGTAAAAATACATAACTGGCCTAAATTGACCTAATTAAATAATAGGATCTATTCTGTCACATTCCATATTTTTTTCTTATGTAAAAAATGTTATTTTTAACAAAACTTATTAGCACATAACCATCTACCTTTCGTATACTATTGCTATCTTAATTTACCCTCTTACAGATATAATTTCTCTACTTTATGCCGAAATCAGAGAGAAACAATGATGACAACCAAAAATTACAATTACCACCAGACAAAATTTGTCACAAGCGCCCCTGATATTCGCCATTTACCAAATGATCATGGTATAGAAATTGCCTTCGCTGGCCGCTCTAACGCAGGTAAATCCAGCGCACTAAATGTACTTACACAACAAAAAAATTTAGCCCGTACCAGTAAAACGCCTGGCAGAACACAGTTAATTAATCTGTTTGAGGTAGCAAAGGATATTAGACTAGTTGATTTACCTGGCTACGGTTATGCAAAAGTCCCCGAATCGATTAAACTCCAATGGCAACAAGCATTAAGTGAATATTTACAAAAAAGAAAATGCTTAAAAGGGTTGATTATATTAATGGATATTCGTCATCCATTAAAAGATATAGATATACAGATGATTGAACAGTCTGTAGCAATGAATATCCCTATACTTGTATTGCTAACCAAAGCAGACAAACTAGTACCTAATAAACGAAAAGCTCAAGTTATAGCTGTGCGTAATAGATTAAAAACAGTGGCTGGTAATATACAAGTTGAAACCTTTTCTTCATTGAAAAAAATAGGTATCGATAAATTAGAACTCAAATTAGATGAATGGTTTAATCTACACCATTCTGAACATAATTAATCTACATGATGGATAATTAGAGTGTTTTATTTATCATTGCTGTTACATTTTTTTAAATACAAATAAAAAACGCTCTAGTCAATTATTTGACTAGAACAGCTTAATATTCAGCTTATCTGATTACATAAAGTAATAGATTTTAAAAATAGAACATCTTACCTCTGTAGCATACGTCAATTACTTTATTTCTCGAAAAAAAAAAGTTGTTTTGTTATTTTTTTCATTAGATTTAATGCATAACATTACTTTATGTAATCAATACTAATTTTTTTGATAACTTTAGTATATAATTAGTCAATAACATACATTTATAGTGATAAAAACTGTATACTTTACCTAAAAGTAGTTTTGTCTTCATCCTTACAAAGGTAAGTGATTACCTACTATATTATCTCGTCGATAATAAAAATTAATTGGTTTAATTAAAATTTTTATCGACAAATAGCATATATGTAGCTTTTTCTTTCAATATATTTGATTGTTTAATGTGCTTCATCCCAATTATCACCAATACCAACATCAACTTTTAGTGGAACGGTTAGTTGCATACTTTGTTCCATTAACTGTCGGATTTTTTGTTGACACTGATCAACCTCAGACTCTTTTATTTCAAATACTAATTCATCGTGTACTTGCATCAACATATAGACATCAGGATTTACCGTTTCAATCCATTTATCTAATGAGATCATAGCGTTTTTTATAATATCTGCTGCCGTTCCTTGCATTGGTGCGTTAATTGCTTCACGTTCTGATGCTTTACGTCTCATTACATTACGAGAGTTAATATCAGGCAAATAGAGTCGACGCCCTTCTAGCGTTTCAACATATCCTTGCTCGGCAGCTTGTTTACGGGTACACTCCATATAACTTAAAACACCAGGGTAACGCTCAAAATAAAGATCCATATAATGCTGTGCCTGACCACGAGTAATACCTAACTGACGGGACAATCCAAAAACACTCATACCATAAATTAAACCAAAATTAATTGCTTTTGCGCTACGGCGCTGCTCACTGGTAACCTTGGTCAACAATACACCAAAAACTTCTGCCGCTGTTGCTCTATGAATATCTTGTCCTTCGGCAAAAGCATCAAGCAATCCTTTATCCTGCGAAAGATGAGCCATAATACGCAATTCAATTTGCGAATAATCTGCGGCCACAATTTTATAACCTTCACGAGCGATAAACGCTTGACGGATCCTGCGCCCTTCCTCAGTTCTAACTGGAATATTTTGTAAATTAGGATCACGGGAAGAGAGTCTACCCGTCGCCGTTACTGCTTGGTGATAAGAAGTATGTACCCGTTTCGTTTTTGGATGGATCATCATTGGTAATTTATCGGTGTAAGTCGATTTCAATTTCGACAAGCTACGGTGTTGCAAAATAATTTTTGGCAGTTCATGACTAAAAGCTAGCTCCTCTAGAACTTCCTCATTAGTAGAAGGTGCCCCACTAGGAGTTTTCTTTACCACTGGCAATTGAAGCTTTTCAAACAAAATAGCTTGTAACTGCTTAGGTGATGCCAAATTAAATTCTTGCTCAGCGATACCATAAGCTTCTTTTTCAATTTCCATTAATCGGCTTGCTATCTCCTGAGATTGCTTAGCGAGCTTATTTGCATCAATAAGCACTCCAACCCGTTCCATACGAGCTAATACCAATACTAGCGGCATTTCTATCTGTTGAAAAATTCCTTTTAATTTAGATTCTGCCTCAAGTTGAGGCCAAAGCGTTTGGTGTAATAATAATGTGACGTCTGCATCTTCAGCTGCATAAGTTGATGCTTGCTCAAGTGGGATTTGATTAAACGTTAACTGATTTTTTCCTTTGCCTGCTATATCTTCAAAGGTTATGGTTTTATGATTGAGATGCCTTTGTGCCAAACTATCCATATCATGACGACCTAGTCCGGCGACACTATTTAATACATAAGATTCTAGCATCGTATCAAAGGTCATATTTTTTAATTCAATATCATAATTTGCCATAACACCATAATCGAATTTTAAATTTTGACCGATCTTTTGAATATTTTCATCGACTAAAACGGGTTTTATTGCTGCTAATACCTCATCTAATGGTAATTGTTGTGGTGCATCAAGATAATCATGCCCTAACGGAAGATAAGCGGCTTTACCTTCTACAATAGCAAAAGAGAGCCCAATTAGATTGGCAGATAGCGTATCAAGGCTGTCAGTTTCAGTATCAAAAGCAAAACGTTTCGACGATTGCAATTTTTCAACCCATTTCATTAAATCAGCTTTAGTCAATATCGTTTGATAATATTCTTTTGATAATGCGTCAGCAGGTACTTTATCCAAAGAAATATCTCTATTCTTAACAGAGATAGTCGTTGGAGATTTAGCCGTTTTCTTAGTTAGCCAACCACCATTTTGTAAATCAGCCAACCAACTCTTAAATTCGTATCGACTAAAAAGCGTATGTAACTTTTTAGTATCAAGCGCCTGCATGAGCAATCCATCATAATCTGTAGTTAAATCAACATTAGTCTTAATTGTTGCTAATTTATAAGATAAGAAAGCAATTTCTTTATGTTGTGCCATCTTTTCTGCTAATGTTTTCGAACCACGAAATCCCAATGGTGCAATTGCCGATAAGTCACGGTAAATAGTTGCCAGATCGCCAATTCCTTGCAACAAAGCTAACGCTGTTTTTTCTCCCACACCAGGTACACCAGGAATATTATCGGAAGAGTCCCCCATCAACGCAAGGAAATCAATCATCAACTCAGGTGGCACACCATATTTATCAACAACATCTGCCGACCCTAAAATGGTATTTGTCATGGTATTAATGAGTGTAATATTAGCAGTCACTAATTGAGCCATATCTTTATCTCCTGTACTGATTAATACAGGTAACCCTTTTTTACTCGCCTGTAATGCTAATGTACCTATTACATCATCAGCTTCTACACCAGGAACAACCAGTAGAGGAAGCCCCATGGCAGCAATCATTTCATGTAGCGGTGCTATCTGTTCACTCAAATCATCAGGCATCGGTGGTCGTTGAGATTTGTACTGCTCAAATAATTCATCCCGAAAAGTTTTTCCTTTAGCATCAAATAATACCGCAATATGACTCGGTTTATATTGCATGATTAAACTACGGAGCATATTAAGAACACCATACATAGCGCCTGTTGGTTCCCCTGCGCTATTGGTTAATGGGGGGAAAGCATGATATGCACGGTAAAGGTAAGAAGAGCCATCAACTAGGATAAATGGGTTTTCTGCAATTTTAACCATAGTCTTTTTCATCATCAAAGTAATTAATAGTGATAGAATGCCATACTCATGATAGAGAGACGAATTTTGCCTGAATTTATTTTCAATTTGTCACTTTTCCGCCACTTATAGCATCAGAGCATCCTGTGGATAAACTTGTGTATAAATCTTCTTATTTTACTATATTCAATAGTTAAACATATTTACCATAAAAAAAATACTAAATAATAATCAATACGTTATGGATGAAAATAATATCTCGCTGCTATTTTTATTGGTTAACATTTTTTTGTGGATATCAAACAATAATAAGTCCAAAAATAAAAAATCCGATGTTGTACCAATATGTTAAACCATTGATACAACATTATTCGATTAAAACGGAAATAGAAAAAAGAGTGGCTATTTGATAATTAAAAAATTTACAATATCGGAATAAGCTTTATCATAATTATTGATGTCTTCAACATTTATACCATTACTGCGTACCATGTACTTACCATTAACAAATATAGCCGGTACGCCACGTAACTGAAAATCTTCAGCTGCTTTTTGTTGTTTTACAACTAACGATTTAACGACAAAACTATTCAGTGCGGCATCATACTCTTCGCTTTTGATACCAACCTTAATAAATACGGCTTTAATATCAGCAGGTGTTTTTATCGATTCTGTCTTTTGGATCCCTTCAAACAGCAACGGTGACACTTTATCCTCAACCTTTAATACCATTGCTACCGTCCAAGCTTTTGTTAACTCAGCGCCTAATGGCCCCAAAAAATCAACATGGTAGCGTTCCATTTTAATGTCTTTAGGTAAATTTTTAGCTACGGTTTGTGATACATGATAGATGAATTCAAATTGATAACAATGTGGACAGTAAAAAGAAAAAAACTCTACTACTCGAGGTGCATTTTGTACCGTTTTTTGTATTTTGATAAATTCAGTACCCTCCGTGTAAGTTGCTGCAGAAACACCATAAGACATTACTAACCCTATTAAGGCTAACCAAAATTTGTTCATATTACTGATTCTCCAAAAATATTTTCAATTTATTAATATATTAAACCGGATTGCAAAGATTGTTCATTTAGCGCAATTGATCTGTTCAGAAAAAAGTAACTGCTGTTTACACCAAAAATCATATTCAATCACCCAAGGAAAAGCACGCGGAAAAGCTGGATCTTCGCAACGCCGAACATCCATGATAAATAATGAACCATCCGCATTGCCCGTAAAGGCTCAATCAGTACCAACTGTCCATTATCAAAATGCATATACTCAGTATAAGCTTCTAATAATATTTCAAGTTGAATTCGTTGTTCCCGACGTTCACCGTTTAAAAGCATCCATAATTCCTGTATTGCCGAGCCATTACAAGCATCATCAAAATCGACAATAAAAGGGCCATCTCGCCACAAAATATTACCAGGATGACAATCACCCTGTAAGCTAAGAGAACTATACTGATGAGACCACCATTTTTTTACTTCTACAATCAGTTCATCAAGAACTAATAGAAAGCTCGGCTTTAAATCAGCAGCCAATAAAGAAGTATTAGCTAAAATGTTACGATGGGTGATTAAATATTCATCAACTCCAATAGTAGGGCGTGAAGAAAAATTTTTGGGGTATCCTATTTGATGGATCAGTCCAATTAATAGGCAAACCTCTTCCAACTGTAATAAGTTATCAGCCTCATATTGACACCCACCAACACCAGGAAAAAGTGCGTACAAAAAATATCTATACTCCAATACAGTTTTGCCGGCGAAAAATAGAGGAGCGATAACTGATAAACCAGCTTTATACAGAGACAATATAAAATCATGTTCTTCTTGAATTTGAGTCCAATTCCAACGATCTGGACGATAAAATTTCACAACGTAACGTTTATGCTGTTCATCAACAAACTGGTAAACTCGATTTTCATAACTATTCAATTCGATTATCCCTGAATCAGGGTATAAGCCAACTTCTATTAACGTATCAAGAATTAAATTGGAGGTAATCGTTTTGAAATGAAAAGTACTCTGCTGTGTCACTTTATTTTATCTCTATCAGATTAATCTTTGATGATGCCACGAGCACGTAAAAACGCTGTTTAAAATTTTCTTCGTAATCTTTTTTCAACCCAGGTATCACGGCTTCATCAGCTAATTTTTGTAATAATTTAACCAAATTTAATTCTGGATATTCCTACCATAAGGCTTGTAGTAGTTCAATAACTTCGTTTAACCGATGATATTTCATTTTCATATGCCTCAATAACAAATTATTTACACAAATTACCAAGGATTATTTGCTAGAGAAAGGGTTACTTTGTCAGTTAACATAAAAATTATTATTTTTCTATTATTTACTATCATGTATTAAGTTAAAATATCAGCAATCTAATAGATAAACATATTTATAAGAAATGAACTAACCAATTAATTTTGCTTATATCACATTAACAATAATGAATAAAAAAAAAACGGCTTTAACATATTTGTTCTGTTACTTAGCATTCGTTCAAAAAAGCCATTTTAATCTTTTTCATCACATTTTTATAAAGGTGATTACTCATGATGCAACAAAATTTAAATAAAGCAAATTCACATCGCAATAGTGAAGATGTCCGCATTGTTCTTTGTACAATACCCGATAAAGCAACCGCAAAAATCATCACTAAGCAATTGCTGGCTAAAAAATTAGCTGCTTGTGTTACACTTTTACCAAAAGCTATTTCATTTTACTACTGGCAAGGTAAGTTAGAACAACAAACAGAAATGCAAATGCTCATCAAAACGCATGTCACTTTACAAGAAAAAGTTTTTTTACACATTAAAACCCATCATCCTTATCAAGTTCCCGAATTGTTCGCAATAGCAGTAACGGGTGGCGATATCAATTATTTATCATGGCTTAAAGAGTCTCTAAATTAAATAAATATTGCCAAATTTTTAGCACTATTTACTGTTGAGAAGGCATTAATTATTTGCTATGTTTAAAAAACTGATCTAAAGAAATAAATCTCTCGTTACTAAAAAACGCTAATAATAATTATCAGTGTTTTTCCTTAGTACAACCGATATGATAGGCCTATCATTAACAATATTACATACGAAAATTTAAATATAAATTCTTTAATTAACTGTTGTTTCATGTAAGAAAATTCGGTTAAAGTAATATTTACGTTAGGAAATTCTAACAAGTAAGGTTTTACCTCCTGCAATTCTATACCCGACTTATAATCGTTATTATTAAAATGAGGGATCGAAAAATGTTTGTTGGTTTTATGCATGATAGGTGTTTTACTAGCGTTAGTAGTCAGTTACAGCGAAACAGTACTAGCCTGCAAGATATTTCCTCAAAATTTAAAGTAAATTCACAAACATTAGCAAATACCTCCATTCAATCATATTCAAAAGATGAACAAATTATTACTGCTCAACTTAGTATTCATCCGTTTGAAATGTGGCTAAATCGCTATTTAAATATGTCCTATTCTAATCTTATTGTTAAAAAATTAACATTAGGCCACAAAATTTAAAAATCAAAGCAAAAGATATCATTTTTCATAAAAAAGTTTAACCATTACTAGAATGAAAAGGTTACTTCAATGGGAAAAATTATATTAGACAAAGAGTTAGATAGATTGTACTTTTTTTTAAAACATGAGAAAGATCCCTGGGGAAGTAAAGACTTAAATTCTAGATATGTTTATACTAATAACTTTAGTCATCTAGGAATAAAGATCGATTTTAACATAGAAGGTATGCTTGATAGCGAATTACCTCACCCTGTTACAGAATTATCCTCAGATTTGATAGTACATGATAACAATGTAATTTTTAATGACAAAAAAAGGCTGTAATTCAGACCTCATTTAATTTTAAAGAAAAAAATTAAATCCCTACTTTTTTTAAAAACGACCGTTTTATAGTGAATCTAGCGAAATGTTTAAATATTGCTATCCAAACAGTAGAAGTCCAGCTGAAGAATATTTATAAAAAAGCGGACATACATTGTTCAAGACAGCTTATTGAATACTGTAAATCAACCGGATTTGATAGATATGTTCCGCAAAAATTTCTAAAAAATAAAATTTATCAAATAAATCAAATACAAAACAACACGAAAAATAATATATGTTTGATCATGCTTCATATTCACTATATAAGATGCCTCTTAGTGCTAGATTAAGCTTATTAAATGTAACATTAATCAGAATAGGGCAAATGACCTCACTATCTCAATTTATGCTTCGTTGGTTTAGTATACAAAATTCAATTTTAGCAAACAGCCTAAATCATTCTACTAATAATTGGTTCGGTTTTAGCTGGGCTACCATGATCTCAAGCTTAACGCTAACAACATTAGTTGCTTTCGGTATTAAGGCTTTAAATTGGACAGCAAAAATTTCAGTACCACTATTTAGTTTGGTAGTAGGCTGGATTTTCTGATTTTCTTTTTATTAGTAATAATATTATAACCAATACCTTACTGGAATAGCAATGAATATAAGTACTGCGATTACAGCAGTTGTTGGCCGATGTATGACTGATGCCTTCACCACGTCAGATATTAACCGCTATTGTCAAAGTAGTAAGCATGTCTTTTGGACACCATTAACATCGATTATCATCGGTGAATTTATTGTTAATGGTATTGCAATATTAATTGCCTATGCATTGGACACACATGACGTAGTGATAATTATGGGACAAACAGTCGGATGAATAGGTCTTCTTACGATTATTTTATCAGCTATAAAAATTAATGATTGGGACCTTTATTCTTCATCATTAGGTGTTGCTATTGCTGTTGAAGGACTAACTGGCAAAAAATTGTCTTACGTTTGGCTAACAATTACTTTGGGATGTATAGGAACTACATTATCTGTTTTAGGAATGTTAGAGAGATTTGTCAATTTCCTCATTTTTCTCGGTATCCTTTTCCCTTCTATTATTAGCATAATGTTGATTAATTATTATATCATTCGCACTAATCGTAAATTACTAGACTCTTCTAGACAAACGGGTGAATTACCAAACTTGACATCAATACCTTTAGTCAGATGGAATGCCATTATATCTTGTCTCTTTAGCAGCGTTGTTGGCGCTATCACCGACTTTGGTATACCATTATTGAATTCTTTATTAAGCGCCAGTATCACATATTGGATACTGTTCACTTTTATTCAACAAAAAAATAAAACGACTATTTTTCAGATAAATATTTAATAGTATAAATATCTGTTTGCCTATCCCGCAAATAAGGTATCTCTAATTCTACTTTTTGCTTGTAAGTTAAAATCAACCTCGCAAAAAGCAAGATCTTCGTCATCATAAGCTAATAGATAAAAACAAAATACATAAATATTAATATATTACAAAAATTTAGCTCATTTAATATACATATTTACACGCGAAAACAAGCGATTTAAATCACTATAAATCAATCACTTACAGCCCATAGTGAGTTCTAATTTTACCTAATTTTGGCTGAAATCTCAGTTTA
>JBDPYZ010000015.1:0-59470 GCA_047291315.1 Candidatus Phloeobacter fragariae
CTCTAAGCATCAGGTAACCATTAATCGTACCCCAAACCGACACAGGTGGTTAGGTAGAGAATACTCAGGCGCTTGAGAGAACTCGGGTGAAGGAACTAGGCAAAATGGTGCCGTAACTTCGGGAGAAGGCACGCTGGCACAAGGTGAAGGGTCACGCATCCGGAGCTGAAGCCAGTCGCAGATACTAGCTGGCTGCAACTGTTTATTAAAAACACAGCACTGTGCAAACACGAGAGTGGACGTATACGGTGTGACGCCTGCCCGGTGCTGGAAGGTTAATTGATAGGGTAAGCCGTAAGGCGAAGCTCTTGATCGAAGCCCCAGTAAACGGCGGCCGTAACTATAACGGTCCTAAGGTAGCGAAATTCCTTGTCGGGTAAGTTCCGACCTGCACGAATGGCGTAATGATGGCCAGGCTGTCTCCACCCGAGACTCAGTGAAATTGAACTCGCTGTGAAGATGCAGTGTACCCGCGGCAAGACGGAAAGACCCCGTGAACCTTTACTATAGCTTGACACTGAATATTGAGCCTTGATGTGTAGGATAGGTGGGAGGCTTTGAAGTGTGGACGCAAGTACACATGGAGCCGACGTTGAAATACCACCCTTTAATGTTTGATGTTCTAACTTAGGCCCGTAACCCGGGCTGAGGACAGTGTCTGGTGGGTAGTTTGACTGGGGCGGTCTCCTCCCAAAGTGTAACGGAGGAGCACGAAGGTTGGCTAATCACGGTCGGACATCGTGAGGTTAGTGCAAAGGCATAAGCCAGCTTGACTGCGAGCGTGACGGCGCGAGCAGGTACGAAAGTAGGTCTTAGTGATCCGGTGGTTCTGAATGGAAGGGCCATCGCTCAACGGATAAAAGGTACTCCGGGGATAACAGGCTGATACCGCCCAAGAGTTCATATCGACGGCGGTGTTTGGCACCTCGATGTCGGCTCATCACATCCTGGGGCTGAAGTAGGTCCCAAGGGTATGGCTGTTCGCCATTTAAAGTGGTACGCGAGCTGGGTTTAGAACGTCGTGAGACAGTTCGGTCCCTATCTGTCGTGGGCGAAGGAAGATTGAGGGGGGCTGCTCCTAGTACGAGAGGACCGGAGTGGACGCACCACTGGTGTACAGGTTGTCATGCCAATGGCATAGCCTGGTAGCTAAGTGCGGAAGAGATAACCGCTGAAAGCATCTAAGCGGGAAACTTGCCTCAAGATGAGTCTTCCCTGACAGTAATGTCCTATAAGGGGTGTTCGAGACGAGGACGTAGATAGGCTGGGTGTGTAAGCGTAGTAATACGTTGAGCTAACCAGTACTAATGACCCGAGAGGCTTAACCTGACAACACCGAAGGTGTTTTAGGAGAAGAGAGAATTTTAGCTTGTTCAGAGGTTGCAGTCCGAGGTTTTTCACGTTGAAGGGAGACGGCAAGGGATATTAGAACAGTCGCATATAGAAAGTATGTGACTGTGGAAAATGGGTATTACCTATGCCGTAGTAGAGTGTAAAGTGAGCGAGGACGAGTAGCTAAAGAATTTGTCTGGCGGTAATAGCGCGGTGGTCCCACCTGATCCCATGCCGAACTCAGAAGTGAAATGCCGTAGCGCCGATGGTAGTGTGGGGTCTCCCCATGTGAGAGTAGGAAGTTGCTAGACTTTGATTATATTAAAAAAGCCACCCTTTGGGTGGCTTTTTTACGTTTTATTGTTTGATTTTGTAACTCTTATCTATCCTCTATATATCTACATGAATAAACTATATAATCACTATATATAAACTGAGTTTTGATATATGCATTCTGATAATCATAGTGAATTAAAAAACTATAATACTTTTCGTCTTGATGCCAAGGCGAAAGCAATATACTCAGCTTCTTCAATAGAAGAATTGCTTATGTTATGGAAAGAGGCACAAGTGAAAGGTTTGCCTGTTTTATTATTAGGCGGAGGGAGTAATGTTCTGTTTATTGATGACTTTGATGGTGTAGTTATTTTAAATCGAATTACGGCGTTAGAGATGACTGAATCTTCTCAGGAATGGTCTATTCATGTTGGTGCCGGAAATCATTGGCATCAATTGGTTGAAGAACTTATAAAAAATGGCATCTATGGATTAGAAAACATGGCGTTAATTCCAGGCTCTGTAGGGGCTGCACCTATACAAAATATCGGGGCTTATGGCATGGAATTTAAAGACGTATGTCACTATGTCGATATTGCGAATCTAAATAATGGTAAACAATATCGTTTAAATGCTGCTGAGTGTCAATTTGGTTATCGAGATAGTATTTTTAAGCATAAATATCGTGAAAATTTTGCTGTTGTTTCAGTAGGTTTAAAATTTAACAAATTATGGAAACCGATATTGTCATATGCTGGTTTAACTTCTTTAACAGCACAAACTGTGACAGCAGAAGATATCTTTGATGCCGTTTGTGAAATGCGGCAAAGTAAGTTACCTGATCCTATTTTGATAGGAAATGCCGGTAGTTTTTTTAAGAATCCCGTTATTTCTAGCATGGCCGCAAATGAAATAAAGACCCGTTATCCTCAATGTCCTGAATATCCTCAACTCGATGGTACAGTAAAGCTTGCAGCCGGATGGCTAATTGATCAATGTGATCTAAAAGATTATCAATGTGGTGGCGCAGCGGTACATATGGATCAAACATTGGTTTTAATTAATAAAAATAATGCTACTGGAAAAGATATTGTAAATTTAGCTCGTTATATTCATAAAAAAGTTATAAAAAAATTTGCTATTACACTAGAACCAGAAGTTCGTTTTATTGGTAAATATGGTGAAGTAAACGCTATGGATGCTATTTCATGAAAGATGTAACTATTCCTTTAAAACTCATCAGAATACTTTCTGATGGTAGTATACATTCAGGCGAACAGTTAGGTAAATTACTTGGAATGACGCGAGCTGGTATTAATAAACATATTCATACACTACGTAAATGGGGTATTGAGGTTAATACTATTACTGGCAAGGGTTATCAATTTACTAGAAAGATGGATTTACTAGACTATGAACGAATTTATGGTTTAGTGAGACGAGGAAATATAATTGTAAAGCCAGTTATAAACTCTACCAATCAATATCTACTTGAGTGTATTGACCAATTAAGCTCTGGTGATTCTTGTATTGCTGAATATCAAACTGCCGGTAGAGGGCGCCGTGGTCGATATTGGGCTTCTCCTTTCGGTTGCAATCTTTATTTATCATTATATTGGTATCTAGAACAAGGACCGGCTGCCGCAATGGGACTAAGTTTAGTTGCGGGTGTTGTTATCGCTGAGACCCTTAACAAATTGAGCCGCAGTAATATAAAAGTTAAATGGCCTAATGATCTCTATCTTAATGAAAAAAAGCTTGCTGGTATCTTAATTGAAATGATAGGTAAAACTGGCGATGCCGCGCATATTGTTATCGGTATTGGGCTTAATATTGCAATGAGTCGCAATTGTGAAACAGGTATTAATCAAGGGTGGATTAATCTTGAGCAGGCTGGTATTCAAATAGAAAGAAATGTGATCGCTGGGCAGATTATTTTGGTATTACGTTATGAATTAATGCAATTTGAGAAATATGGTCTTGTTCCTTTTATTAAACGTTGGCTGGCGTTGGATAATTTTTTGCATAAAAAAGTAAGATTACATATTGGTGACCATTATGAGGTCGGGATTGTGAAAGGAATTAATGAATACGGAGCAATTTTGTTAGAACAAAAAGGTAAAATTGTTTCCTATATAGGTGGTGAGATTTCATTACGGTCAGATAATTAGAACAATTGAGTAGAAGTTAATCATCGACCCAATGTCAAAAATTATTTTCTTAATCTAACATTTGTAATTGAATGATTAGAACCTTTAGCCATGATCAAACTGGCTCTTTCTTTGGTTGGTATTATATTTTTTTCCAAATTTATTTTATTAATTTCTTCCCATATTGTTTTAGCCGTTTTGATCGCTTCTTCTTGCTCTAATTTAGAGTAATGGTAAAAATAAGCGTTAGGCTCGGAGAAAGCGCCTTGGCAGAATTTCAAAAATCGACTGATATACCATTTTTTTAATAAATTTTCCGGGGCATCAACATAAATGGAAAAATCGACAAAGTCAGATACGAAAACATGATGTGGAGCATGTGGGTAATCCATCCCGCTTTGCAAGACGTTTAAACCTTCCAAAATAAGAATATCAGGCTGTTTAATCACTTGTTTTTTACCGGGAACGATATCATAAGTAAAATGGGAATATACTGGAGCGGAAACCTCCTTGATCCCTGATTTTATGTCAGAAATAAATTTTACTAAATGATGCATATCATAGGATTGCGGGAATCCTTTTTTCTTCATTATTCCACGTTCGTTTAAAATCTGATTTGGGTATAAAAAACCATCTGTTGTGATAAGATCAACTTTACGATGTTCGGGCCAACGACTTAATAAAGTCTGTAATAGGCGAGCTGTTGTACTTTTACCAACCGCAACACTACCTGCAATACCGATAACATAAGGTACTTTAGTGCCATTAGTACCTAAGAACTGTTTTAAAACGGTTTGTCTACGTAAATTAGAACTGATATAGAAATTAAGCAGTCGTGAAATAGGAAGATAAATTTTATTTACTTCATCCATTGTAATTTCATCATTGATACCCTTTAGCTCTAGTAGTTCTTTATCTGTTAGTAGCTCTAGTGGAACAGAATCACGTAATGTCGCCCAATGTTCACGGTCAAATTCTAAATAAGGTGTTATTGAAAAGTTTTTTTGTTGTTTCATAAGTCAACATTTACCTGTGTACAGGTTGTCATAATCATTCGTAACCAATAAAAAATAAATTGCATAATAACGATTGAATATCTTTAGGCGTAGAGTTTTTTTGTATTAATTAAATAATTGTTCATAATTTATCCATTTTTTATTTTTAGCAATGAAATAATCTTTTATGATTTACGAGACATTTTTATTAGTTAGAAACTATGATGTCGTTTTTCATTAGAGTAAATAGTAAATTTAGTACTGTTGAGTATTTAAACATTTACTATAGAAAAAAGAAGTAAAAAAGGTTAAAGTGAATGTTTTATAAGCAAAAGAACAAATATTTTAATTTTTTTGTTGCAACATGCTCGTTCTCTACCTAAAATGCGCAGCACCTGATGCCGGCATAGCTCAGTTGGTAGAGCAACTGACTTGTAATCAGTAGGTCCCGAGTTCCACTCTTGGTGCCGGCACCATTAAAAATTTGGATATGAGTAAAAGGTGGGATTCCCGAGCGGCCAAAGGGAGCAGACTGTAAATCTGCCGTCACAGACTTCGAAGGTTCGAATCCTTCTCCCACCACCATAAGTTTCATCTTAAGTGTTCAGCTTAAAATGCTACCTCAATGCAAAATACTTAAGATAAAATTTGCAGCTGATTAAAGTTAGGTAGCCGAGTTCATCGCGGGCATCGTATAATGGCTATTACCTCAGCCTTCCAAGCTGATGATGCGGGTTCGATTCCCGCTGCCCGCTCCAAGATGTGCTGATATAGCTCAGTTGGTAGAGCACACCCTTGGTAAGGGTGAGGTCGGCAGTTCGAATCTGCCTATCAGCACCACTCCTAGAATGTGTTCTTAATTGTTCCCTGATTTTTTTCCTGCGATAAAACAAGCAACGAGTATATGATTTTCACTGCTTGGTTAATGTGGTGTAACCACCGATTCAGTGTCTTAGAGGGACAATCTAATGTCTAAAGCAAAATTTGAACGTAAAAAACCGCACGTTAACGTTGGTACAATCGGCCACGTTGACCATGGTAAAACAACTTTAACCGCAGCAATCACCACCGTATTAGCGAAAACTTATGGCGGTAGTGCGCGTGCATTTGATCAAATTGATAATGCCCCGGAAGAAAAAGCGCGCGGGATCACCATTTCTACTTCTCACGTAGAATACGATACACCTACACGCCATTATGCACACGTTGATTGCCCAGGCCACGCAGATTATGTAAAAAACATGATCACCGGCGCGGCACAAATGGACGGCGCAATTTTAGTGGTAGCGGCAACAGATGGCCCAATGCCACAAACTCGCGAGCATATTCTATTAGGTCGCCAAGTAGGTGTACCTTACATTATCGTATTCCTGAACAAATGTGATATGGTTGATGATGCAGAGTTGTTAGAACTGGTGGAAATGGAAGTGCGTGAACTGCTTTCTCAGTATGATTTCCCAGGAGACGATACGCCGGTAATTATGGGTTCAGCGTTGAAGGCGCTAGAAGGTATTCCCGAGTGGGAAGAGAAAATTCTTGAGTTAGGGAAAGCGTTGGATGATTACATCCCAGAGCCAAAAAGAGCGATAGATAAACCTTTCTTGTTGCCAATCGAAGATGTGTTTTCGATCTCAGGACGTGGAACCGTAGTGACAGGTCGAGTAGAGCGTGGCGTTGTCAAAGTTGGGGAAGAAGTAGAGATCGTCGGAATAAAAGAGACGACGAAAACGACGTGTACGGGCGTAGAAATGTTCCGTAAATTGTTAGACGAAGGTCGAGCAGGTGAAAACGTAGGTGTTTTATTACGTGGAACTAAGCGTGAAGATGTTGACCGTGGCCAAGTGTTAGCAAAACCGGGTTCAATAAATCCGTATACTCAATTTGAATCAGAAGTTTATATTTTGAGCAAAGATGAGGGAGGGCGCCACACGCCATTCTTTAAAGGTTACCGTCCACAGTTTTATTTTAGAACGACGGATGTAACAGGCATAATAGAGTTGCCAGAAGACGTAGAGATGGTAATGCCAGGCGATAATATCAACATGAAAGTGACGTTGATAGCGCCAATCGCGATGGATGAAGGCTTGCGTTTTGCGATCCGTGAAGGTGGTCGTACGGTCGGTGCGGGTGTCGTTGCTAAAATTATTGCTTGATTAGATATTCAATCATAAAAAAGAGGCGAAAGCCTCTTTTTTATGATAACTATAAAGATAATCACCAATAGCGTAATTTTCAGTATTTATGATTCAAACTATTATTGAAATAAAAATCATTATCATTTAGTATGGCCGACGAGATTTTAATTTATTCGGTCTGAAAAATGTATGTCTGTCTATGTAATCGAATTAGCGATAAAACAATAAAAACTCTAGTTCGGGAAAATCACATAACTTCTATTAGCGGATTAAAAAAATGTGTATCTATTGGTAGCCATTGTGGAAAATGCTTGTATCAAGCAAGTCAGCTAATTAAAAATGAGCAAATAAATTTATCTGCTGCTACTCAAATTGATGCAGTGCCATGAATTAATAGAATAAATTTAAATGCTATAAAAAACCTTTCTAGTTTTGATCAATAAATTACTCGTCACTTTTTCAATAAAAATATTTTGTATTCTGTTCATGGGTAGGAAACTGGATTAACTTTTGATTAGGTGATTGTAGCATTTTGTTGTGATAACAACTTCAAAATCGCGTTAGTTTTATTCTTTGGCTGGCGATGAAACCATCAATGTGAGTAATTTATCACCTAAACGCCGAATTATAGACACACTAATCTTAGGTTGCGGTTTGTAGCCATCGTTTTTTCACTATTTTCTCTCGCCTTTCGGACAATAAAGTGGTCGTTTTTATCCCCATTTGGATACTGACAAATCGCAGTCGATTTCCACACAAAATGCATCTGTATGGATCGGTATTTTAAAAGCCTTTCATTAACGAGGCAAACCCCAGTTTATCGTGAAGACTCGGTGCTATCATTTCTAATGCTTCATAGACTTTAGCAATAAACTTCCGCGTAGGGATATATGGCTGACATAACGCTTGAGCATCTCCTCTTGCGATAAAATTTGGCGTCAATGCTGTTGGCTGTGATGGTCATAATAGTGATGAATCACAGTGCCACCGTGTAATGTTTGAGTTGAGAGGCGTTTTAAGTAACGACCGATGTATTTGACATTGCGCCAAGCACCACAGTTCTTTTTGGCTAAGTGAATTTTTCAATAGCGTTGGTATTGGGCTTCAAGGTATCGATACCACGTCGGAATATGGCCAAAGTTAGGTAATTGGTTGGGTTGTAGTTGAAAATAACTTTTTTTCAATAAATAATGGGGGGTAATACGCCAAATTTGCTCAACAATCTTTTTCTTAAAGAAAAGGGGGCAATCGCTGTGTTGTAGGTCAAGTCCCCCACAAGTAACCGATAAATGAATATGGTGATGTTGATTAAGTTGTTTGTAATAAGTATGGAGTGCACAGAAGATACCAATCTCGATGCCAATTTTACGGGCGAAGCGGAGCAAGGCATGCGTTGCCAGCGAAAAAGTTGATTGAGTAGTGGCTAGTTGTTGTTAAAAAAGGGCCAAAGCAAGTGGGGGCATGGTATAAGGTGATGTGTTGCCAATCACAATCAGGGATAATGTGGCGTTGTTTGGCAATCTATTGCTCAGTGCTTTAAGACCGTAGGCGCTACAGGCTTTGGATTTACAATTTTGACAAAAAAAACGAGAATGAGAGTGCAGTCAGTTGAGGTACAACAATAACGAATAACGCCCATGGCAAGGTATCCAGGTGAGCATGTGTTCGATAGAAAGTTGAGCCCATTCACTAACATTATCGCCATGTTTGTCGAGGAATTGATTCTAACCGTCATCGTATTGAAAGAGTAGTTTAGTCGGTCGCGGAATATACATAGCGCAGAGTATAAAAAATGAAAAGGGCGTTGCCTCGGATTGGAGCTGCAAAGCAGCCACGCTCACGTCATAGGAGTGCTGTTGTTCTGATAACAGAATTTTATTACAGTTAGTAAGTTGCCATAGCTAAATAAAGTAATTATTTTATCTCATTATTCAGTACTGAATAAAATGATTTAAATTGACCGATTAGCTTTTGGTATTTTTACTCATTCTATCAATATAGGCCATACCAAAGGCAGACAAAACAAAAGCTAAATGGATAATGACACTCCACATTATTTTATTATCGGGTACTTTTTCAGCTTCCATAAATAGTCGTAAAAGATGAACTGAAGAAATCGCAACAATTGATGAGGCAACTTTATTTTTTATGGAATTCACGTCCATTTTTCCCATCCAGCTTAATTTTTGATGTTTATCATCAACAGTCATTTTTAAAATAAAGTTTTCATAACCTGAAAACATCACCATAACTAAAAGTCCACTAACCAGTGCAATATCAACTAGTGATAAAACAGTTAATATTAATCCTGATTCAGTGATAGTAAAAAGTTCTGGGATGATATGAATTATCTGCTGAAAAAATTTTAAAGTGAGTAAAATAAATCCAAATGATAGTCCTATATAGACTGGAAATAGTAGCCATCTTGATGCATAAATGATTTTTTCAATCGATTTTTCCATGTTATTTATCCTTCTTTTATTTGAATTTCTAAAATTGAATTGTCAAAGGTATTACTTTTTCTTTAAAAAGAAACAAAACTTTGGCTTTTTTATACAGAAATTTTGATAATTGTCATTAGAGCTAGGTTGAGATATTTTTCTCTTGATTGTCCAAAATAAAAGTTCTTTCATAAATTCCATTCATAAAATAGAGTTAGTGACTACAGTTAGTTTATCATTAAGTGTAATTGGGGATCTTCATTTTATTTCCTGGTCTTTCTTCTCTGCTTGGAATAATAATTTATTGTTAATTAACAATATAGAAACTAATTGAGAAGGAAATTGGCTTCATTACTAGCACATTTTTATAAATTTATTGTAATAAAACTAAATTGAATATGGTTAATGATAAATGGTATTTATCTCATAAAAATTTTCAAAATATGTATAATAAATGAGTAATTACTATATTATTCTTTATATTAATCTATTGAATATTATATTTATTATATCTAAATTCTTATCAAGAGCATTAAATACAGCAGATGTGGTTACTATTATGACCCAAGCAGCTGGTGGTGTTGGTTTATTGGTGATTATTTTCTCTACTTTATGTGTTAATGATATTAATCTTTATTCATTGTCATTGAGTATATTGCCAATTCAGTTTCAGTATTGACGGGTAAAAAAGTTAATTACACTATTATTACTTTAACAATTCGTATCATTGGTACAATTCTTTCTGTTTTGGGTATTTTAGACAGATTTGTTGATTTTTTTAACCCTTCTTGGCGTTGTTTTTCCGTCGATAGTTGGTGTTATGCTAACGGATTATTTTATTACAATAGATATAAAGACTCATAGAAATATTCTAAAGGAAACGCAACAAGGAAAGAAAATTTTGACTAGTAAAGATACATCTTTAATTGGTTGGAATGCTGTTTTCGCCTGTATAATAGCCAGTATTCTTGGCATAACAGTGGAAACAGATAGCAACGGTTAATTCTTTACTCGCTGCTAGTATTACTTACGGTTTAATAAGCATAATCAAAAGATAAATAACAGTGTAACAACGGAAAAAAATTGGATTATTGGCGACCACTCTTAATGAGCTGGTCGATCCAAATAGTAATAGTGGTTTAGTCGTTACTGCTAACTAGGCCATATGATATTTTCTTTTTATTGTTTCATCTTCTGTTTTTTCATTAAATCTTTTCCAAAGCCTTTTTTTCTGTAGTTTTCTGCTGTCCATAGATATTGGATATCTAAGCCACTGTTTTGGCAATCAAACCTCCAACAATATTATTATCCATTAAAGTTACTCTTAGCGGATGCATATCTACAGCAGTAAAGCAGTAAAATTGGAATTATGTTTTCAAAGACTATCGATGATGATATTTTTTTATCGTTAATTATAAATTTCATATTAGTATAATCCTTGTTATTTGCTGCCACTAAAGTAGTTAATTTATTCTGTTAACAGAAAATTATATTATAATCAAGGTTAATTGTTAGCCTTTTTTATAACTTAGAATTTGTTTATTATAATTACAATTACCAAAAGAAGTTATAATTATATAGTTAGTTTAAAGGCTTTTGCCAACACCAGGGTATATTATTAAATTTAATAAACAATAGAGAAAGTAGAAATATGGATATTGTAAATTTAAGTTTCAAAAATTAAAATCAGGAATAGCAGTTTTTTGACGATAGAAAAATATTAAAAATGATGAAGCTAAGGGATGTATAAATAACAAAAAGGGATTAATTTATCGATTTTATATTGATACAAGTAATGAAATACTAATGGGCAAAAGTGTTAAAAAATGATAATTATTAAATGATCGTTTAAAGTATGTAATATATAAAGTAGAATACTTAGTTAGAACTAATAAATTTAGTTGTGATTTCAGTTAGTTAATTGACATCAAAAACGCACATCCTTTCTTGTTGTGCGTTTTATTTTTTGTCTATTAGTGGTGGATCATGTTTTGTTTGCTTAGTTAGCAACAGCACAGCCGGACATAGGGACATAGTTAAAATAGGTTCCACCTGAATACAATAGGCAGCTCCCCTTCTTTAGCTCAAAAGCAGATTAAAATATAAGTTACTTATTAATAGTATTATATTTAATTTCTATATAGTTTAAACTCTATATCAGTACTCATGGTTGAACTAATGTGAACAGGTTTAAGGTCCGATGGAACGACTTTTATAATCGCCGTTAATGCAGCCTTATCAAGGATATTGATAATCGGAGGAGTGAATGATTTTAGCGTCATGTAAGCTACTGTCAGCACTAATTATTAAATTGTAATAGTACTCGCCCTCGATGGTCTTGCTTTCTGGCGTATGGGGATATATTTTGTGGTGCTCAATTTCTTGTTTAAGTAGCGAATAATAGCGTTCACCTAGTTTTTGTTCGCCTACATTTATTTGAGAGTATTATTATTGAGAGCTCCTCCTTGTATCGTGATATTATTACTTCCTGCAAAATTCACTGCTGGGTTAACAGATGGATCCTTGTTTTTATTATCATTTATTCTTTTCTTGGTTTTTGATTGCTTTGTTGGGTGAGTTTTATTATTTGTCTTTTTAATCTCTATTATTTTTTTTTTGTTATTAATTTTTTTTATTTCTGGTTAACGGCTAGTACCGGATTTATTAGTGAATCAGGTAAAATAATAGTTAGTTCTTCACTAGTACATTTATTTGTCTGCGATGTTGTTCCTATACTGGCGGATATTAATGTAATTGTTGTATTAGGGGAAATGTTATGGTGGCTTGCTAAGTCGAAGTAAAATCAATTGAAGTCGCTAAGCCCAGCCACATTAAAGCAGTATGTAAGATAATAGAATATAAGCTAACAGTCTTATAATGGTTTTTTATCTTAATATTTTAGTTGGTTTAATATGGTTGTGTTATTGTTTATTTAATGAAAAGTTACTATTTAAATTAAGTTTAAATGTTCTTCCTGGAGCGGGTATCATCGAGCGAGTTAATGGATCGAGATAATATTCATCGGTTAAATTGGTTCCAGTTAATTCTATTAACATATTGTCATTAAATATTTCTCCTCACGATTTTTTGCTTTACTCTGATAGGTAAATCGACTCCCAATTTTGATTTTTTATCCCACAAACGAGCATCCAAATTCATATTAAAGGAGTAGTTTGGTTGAATAGCGGTACGTAAAAAACCACCGGGAAAACCGCCATCAATACATTCAGGAATATTGTATTGATTATAAGGATCTAAATAATGACGGGTGTTAAGATTACAAAGTTTATTTTTTATATTATAAACGTCACTTATATTACTAAAAATAAACCTATTATCATAACGGCACTGTACTTCAATACCGAATAATAACTTTCTATCCATTTGGGGGAAATTATATTTCATATTACGATCGAATACATTTTCTATCGTTGTATCAAAATAGATTAATTTAATATCAGCGTGTTTTTCTGTTTTTAATATATTGGCCAGATTATAGTGGATACCTAATTCTTGGGTTTTAGCGCGTTTCTGTTTTATTTTTCCACCAATAATCATTTTCCGTTGGTCTGAAAAGCCTACGCTGTTTTCAAATAAGCTAGTCATTCTGATTGATTCGGGCATAACGAAGATAAACTCTTAAATCATTTGTAATGGATACAGCAGCTGAGAGGACGAGGGAAATACCGTGATTTTTTCTCTTTTCCCCATAGAATGTTTGCTGGTAGATCAACACGAATTCCATCACTGCTTTTAATCTCTATCGGATAATAGCGTTTTAAGGTTTTACCACTTTCCAAATCAGTCGTTTCTTCATCTAAATTCATTTTATCATTAAAGAAAGGATTATCCTTTTTATGTAGTTTTCCATCGTTAGGGTTGTAAAGTAATAGATTTTTGTCGATAATAGGTTTCCTCTTTTTCCGATGGTTTTAGTGATTTTCTGCCATAATTTATCTGTTTTTTAAATTGAGATAATTTTTTGCTTTGTTTTTTTACTATATTTAGTTCGTTATATTGTTTTTTTAATTTATTGATATTATTTGTGATAGCTATTTTTTTCTGCTCATTAAGTAGATTTTGATTATCTATTAATGAGTTATTTAATTGAGTCATTTCCCTATCATAAACATTCATTTTTTTTTGTTAATTGTTCATCCCAGTCATCGGTATAAGCGTCATTGTCATAATCTTGGACTGGTAATATTTGATGTCATAGCCATCATGGCGCTAACTTTTTTGATAACCCTGAATTTTTTCTGCTCTTTTTTTGTTAACCAAATCATCAATTGACCAATAAGTCACATAATTGGCGCCGGCTGAGAAAGTTAAAAATTACACTGGTTGCCAGTCAAATCTGAAACTCAGTGATACTCTTGCCGGCGGCCTTCTCTGCCGGGATATTGAACCAGCCACGCTTTTAAACCCGTATATTTGGTATAGTTAATTAATCTTTCATTTTTAAAGTGGCCGATCAGAGTAAGATTTAAATTAGGTGTAAGGGTAAATATATTTGCTAATGTCCAAACCCCAGCGATTATTTTCATTATTATTGTTGGCGGTATTGATTAACGTACCATCAATATTGGGATCTTTAATCGTTGGCTGCCAGTTATAGAAGGTAGCAGTATTCCATTTTTCATCACTTTACTTTCGTGTTCTTGGGTAGCCGTCGTAACTATTGGTATTTGCATCAGTATGATAAAACCAAACTCTCATATAAAAATCGAACCATAGACTGTCAACTGGTTCGTATTTAAGGCTGGCGCTACCGGCTTTTTGGTGCACTTGAGCTAAAGGCCATTGCGGAACCATATTGGGTTCGACATCAACGAAACCGAGGCGGGAAGGCATAATATCACCGAATTCCAGTTAGAAATCGCGATAAGTAAAATTAACCGTTAAATCATCGGCCTGATACCAATCGTTTTTTAACAGCAGCGATTTTATTGTGTAGGAAGTGTTAGGCACTTCTTTGTCAGGATGATAAATATTGGCGACAAAAGGTATATAAGGATCGGATTTTGGGTTGAAGTTTTGTAAATTCTGTTTTGATGGCATTAGTAACCGGATAACGGTAACGATTCGCAACCTGGTACCGACAAAATAGTTGCCTTTATGGCGATAACTCGAGGCGATCAATAAATCAAATTTCTCTTGTCGCAAGCCAACGGCAACACGATAAGCATAATCGTCCAAACAGCCTAATTGTTTATCATGGTAATAATGGGGTTGAATATTGATTAAAGGATCATTAAATAAATAGGAATAACCATTGATCACTTCAGGAAAATTACGATAGTCATAGCCTAATGGTAATTTTTTGAGCTACGGTTTGATGGCGTTATTGTTACCTTCTAATTTAACAGCAAAACAAAAGTTTTCATTTGCTGGCAGAGTGTTATTAATATTAATTGTTTTGATGGTAATACCATCGCCGACTGAACTTTTAGTATGGCGTGATAGCGAAGCTCCTTTTTCAATTTCAATTGAGCTAATTAAATTAGGATCAATATAGTTACGGTTATTGGCCCTATTATAGCTGCGGCTGACTGTAATTGATTGCTCGGTATCATCGACGGTTAAAGGGATTCGTCCTTTTCCCTGAATGCCACGAATATTAGGACCGATTGCTGTGCTATTGCGGGCTTCACCATTGTATATACCTCCGGCATAGATTGAAACAGATCGGCGAGAGAAGCACCCTTGAAACGTTCTATCATCTCTTTGCCAAGATAAATATTAGAAATATTTTTATCGTAGATATTGTCATAACCGTGTTCATCCAGTTGTGACATATCAGAAACATGAATTTTACCTAAGTGTTTTTTCCCGCTTTTGTTTGCTTGTGAGAAGATTGAGGTTGATTCCAAAATAATGAAAGACGGATTTCCAGATAAGGTAATGGCCTAAATTTAACGCAGCTACCAATATCATAGCGATGGTAATCTTTTATCTCCCATTGATGTAAATATTGAGAAAAACCAAAACAGAGATACCAATCCATATTGCTGAAGGGATAATTAATGGAAAAAGAAGTTTCATGCTTCAGTCCATTATTATTTTGTAATGGGTAATAGTCTTTCCATTTAACTTGTGATTAACAACTAAATTTAATTTAGCTGCAACAGAGGAACGGTAACGCCATTTAAGTCTCTGCCCTATTTCATAAGCATTCGGATCTTATTCACCTTGTTCATAACCCAATAAGGTGCCGGTTAATAAGTAATGTTGCGGTGTTTGAAAATAGTAGCTAGGTAAATATTGGCTTGATATTCATTATAGGAGGTATTTTGTCGATAGATTTCCCATTGCTGTCAGGCGAATAAAAACTAAATGGGGCTGTTGCTGCATAAATGACTATTGGGCCATCCCGAATAAAGAAAAGCTTGATGAAGTAATTTTTTTGGTGTTTGGCGAGTTAGTTGGCAATAACCATAAAGACTTTTTTGCAGCATTCTTTTCGGTTACCTGGTGATTTATTCAGATTATCCGTTAGACGATAACCTAATGAAAATGTCGCAAAGAAAGTATTTTTATTATTAGCCAGAATGAGAAGATAATTTATTTTCTTCTTAACTAAGTCAGGTAAATCTTGCTGTGCTATTAATTTTTTTAATAATGGTTTTGCTTTATGATAAGCTCGGTTTTCGATATAAATATGACTTAAATCGAGCTCGGCACGAGTAAAGTGAGGATTTATTTTTATCGCTTGTAATAAATAATGCCTAGCAGATTGCGTCTCTCGGTTTTTATATGTCAGATTACCCTGAATAAAATAGATTAAACTTTTATCTTGATAATTATTTTTATTAATTAATTTAAATAATTTTCAACTTGTTGCCACTCTTTCTTATTTAATAGAAATAAAAATATTAGTAATATAATTTTTGTTATTTATTTTTTCACTTGATTATTGTTTATTTTTAATAAATTGGCGGGGATTAATTTTATATAAAAATAAGAAATAAATGGCATTAAGATTAATCATTTCTTGTTAGTTATTTTATTTCCATAATAAAAAAGATCATAGGATTTCCATGCTCTTTAAAGTTTAAAATAAATTACTGTTTAGTGTCGGCAAAAGTGGTATTTAATTGATGATTATTTTCAAACTTGGCAATACCGGCTAAATGTTTGGCATCTTCAGCAAAGAAGTGGCCTGCGGTTGTTCCTTCGATTGAATTGGCTGAAGCTTTTCCATTAAAGTCGCCACTTTTACTGATTTTGCATCAATGTCCATGGTTAATGTGCTATGACTAAATGAATCTTTCAGGCTGTTTTCCTCAAAATCGAGGGTTAATTCACCGGTCATAAAGCCATTGGTAGGATAATTGTTGAACCCTTTGACAGCGTAGGGGCTTTATCTGAGATTGGCATATCTGGCGTGATATTTTTACCTGATTAGTAAGCAGTGTGAGAGGCAGAAGACATATTATTATCTTGCGTCCATTCACTTAAGTAAATATTAGCATCATCTAGTTTGATAAATCTAAATGCTCCCATATCGGAGTAGGCTGAAGAGTTAGTGCCAATAAGTTTATAAACGTTATTAGCATCTTTGAAAGTGAGCATTGTTAAACCGGGAAAGCCGATAATTAGAAAATTGCCAGCGGGAATATTTGATTGATCATAACCAGTTTCTGCATAGCTAAAGCCAATATATCCAACTGATAATGTTAGCAAGGTAATAATAATTATTCATATTATTATAAAATAATATCGCTTTATTTATATTAATTATTTTTTATTAAATATTATATAAATAGTATCTATTAAATTTAATTAGTTCGTTAATCGTTCGGGATAGCTAAAAATAGTAGCTTTACCCGGTCAACAAGAGCCAACTAATGTTAATTGACATTGTTGGGTAGTTTTTACTGCAAGTGAAGTGATGGCTGATATGGCAAATAGAATTTCTACCCCGCAGGTTACATGCTTTTGTAACATTTTATAGCTTGCTCTGTTTGAAATTAATACCGCGCCATTTTGCCATTTTTCCCGACTTTTCATGCCTAGTAGTTTATCGAGGGCGACATGACGGCCAATATCTTCAAACCTCGTACTAGCTCATTTGTTGAGGTTAGCCAGGCTGTGGCAAGTGTGCAACCGGTTAATTGGCCAATTTTTTGGATCGTATGTAATTGAGATAATGCCTGATACAGATAATTTAATGAAAATGATTGACTGAAAGGGAGTGGATTGATTAGGCGAAATATTAGCTAACTTGTTCTGTACCACAAATGCCACAGCCAGTACGGCTAGTCAGATTACGTCGCTGTGTTTTCAATGCCATAAACTAGCGAGGTGATAATTCAATATTTAATTCTATGCCCTTTGAACCATAGTTATTTATGTTGATATCACGAATTTCTTCAGCAGATTGAATAATGCCTTCGGATAGTGAAAAACCTAAGACAAATAGAGTTAAGTCTTTTGGGCTTGCCATTATAACGGCATGAGAGATGCCATTATAGACCATGGTGATAAGGACTTCTTCCGCTACATTATCCAGATTAAATGTGTTTAAATTTCCATTTTTTCAAATTTTTATATTACGATATTTTCAATCACTTTAATTGTATGAAAATTACTCATTAGACGAATTCCTAATAATATAATACATTAAAAGAGATTACATTAATTATTATGGATGGAGTTTGATCCGACGAAAAAAGATCGTGATTTTAAAAAGAATGATTACCTGTTTTGCTATTTTTTATTTTATGGAAATAAATGTCAGTAATGTGAATGAGGAGATTTTCAATGCAAATCAGCAGAAGACAGTTCTTTAAGAGCTGTGCTGGCGGTATGGCAGGTACAACGATTGCTGTTTTGGGTTTTTCTCCGGCAACAGGATTAGCATCTGTGTGTCAATATAAACTATTGCGTGCTACTGTTCAGTTGGTTGTGGATTATTAATGTATAGTCTTGGCGATGGTGAAATTTTAGCCGGCATTTTTCATCGTTTGCGTCAGCTTTATCAACAACAAGGTGGCGTAGTACTTGAGCAGCTATTGAATATGCGCTGGAATTTATCGCCCAACAGAAGAAGACAGAAGAAATTGCATAAGAAAGTAATGGTTATGCGTTGGCAGATTTGACTGATGCTAATGGTAATCTACTAGTGAAAAAAGTTGAGTTACTTTCAGCTTTTGCAGAATTACGCGATGATGGAACTATCAGCATCGGTTGTTGGATTTTTGCCGGCAGTTGGACGCCGGCCAGTAATCAAATGGCTCGTCGTGATAATGCCTATTCTTCTGGTTTAGGTAATACATTGGGTTGGACATGGCCTTGGCCGGCTAACCGCCGGATCCTTTATAATCGAGCATCGGCTGATTCGGCTGGCAACCCCTGGGATCCTAAGCGTCAATTAATCGAGTGGGATGGTAGCAAGTGGACAGGCATTGATATCGCTGATTATAGCACTGCGGCGCCAGATACCGGTGTTAGGCCGTTTATTATGCAACCTGAAGGATTAGGAGTTTATTTGCCATAGATAAGATGACCGAAGGTCCCTTTCCTGAACATTATGAACCTTTTGAAACCTCGTTAGGAACCAATCCGTTACATCTGAATGTTATCTTTAATCCTGCGGAACGTCTATTTGATGACTATCTTAAGGCATTGGGAAATAATAAAAAATTACCTTATGTTGGCACAACTTATTGTTTAACTGAACATTTTCACTTTTGGACTAAACATGCGCATTTAAATACGGTTATTTAACCCAAGTAGTTTGTTGAGATTGGTGAACGATTGGCAGAGAAAAAAGGTATCAAAGCGGGTGATGTTGTTAAGGTTAGTTCTAACCGTGGTTATATCAAAGCGAAGGCAGTGGTGAGTAGCGTATCCGTACTTTAAAGGTTGATGGTTGTGAAATTGATAGGATTGGTATTCCGATCCATTGGGCATTTCATCGATTGATGCGAGAAGGCTTCATTGCCAATACTCAGACACCTGAGTTTAAAGCATTCTTGGTTAATGTGGAAAAGGCGTAAGGAGGTAGATGATGGCTTTCAAGATATTATTCGCCGCTCTGCCAGTGAACGAATAAATCACAGGCTAGTGGTTATCTTTTTTTTATTTATGGCAATTAGCGGCTTAGGTTTTTTCTTTCCATCACTAAATTGGTTGATGAATATTTTGGGCACGTCACAACTCTCAAGAGTGCTGCATCCATTTTTGGGTGCCGTGATGTTTATGTTGTTTGTTGGCATGTTTGTTAGACATTTCAAACATAATTTTATTGATAAACAAGATATTGTCTGGGCTAAAAATATTGTCAAGATTTTGAAAAATGAAAAAGCCGGTGATGTTGGTCAATATAATTTAGGGAAAAAGGAGTATTTTGGCTGGCAGTATTTTGCCTGTTTTTACTTTTGGTTAGCGGTATTATTATTTGGCGCCCTTATTTTGTTACGTATTTTTCTATCCTGATTATTCGTTTGGTATTGCTTCTTCATTCTGTTTCGGCGATTGGTCTGGTAATAACGATTATTATTCATGTTCATGCCGCAATATGGGTAAAATGTTCTATTCGAGCAATGGTTGAAGAAGGATGGGTAACCAGGTCATGGGCGAAAAAACATCATCCATGTTGGTATCGTGAGATTGTTGAAAAAGAGAAGTCACGGCAAGAAAAGAGCAGCTAACAGCGTTTATTAGGGTGGTAATAACAGAGGTAGAATAATTATATTCTGCTTTTTTTATGTTATTTATATGTTTATAGATCCCTGTTAGCTTTTGGTCTATTCTAAGATTTATTGGGTAATAATGGTAAAATAAATTATCAAAGAGAGCGCATCTATGAGCATTAGGATTTTACCTAAAGAAGAGATAGATAAAAATGAGCCAACCAAAAATAGCATCTGTCATATCCCGCCGGTTTTATTTCCAGATTTAAACAATCTGTATCAATCCAGGGCTGAACGTTTTCAATCATTAGCGACGCTAGAAAATCCATTTAGTGAATATCTTTTATTTGCAGCTCATGTTACTCGCGCTCAGCAAAATGCTCTGTATGATCATCCTTTGATGATCGATATCATGGATATCCTCCAACAATCGATGATTGCCAATAAACCACCGTTAGATTGTAAAACTTTTATCCGTACTGCTCATTGGCACAAATTATTTGATTCTTTAATTGCCGAACTGGCTCCTGTGGTACCTGAACAGGTAAAGCCCGTATTAGAAAATTTAACCAAAGTTTCTATGCATGAACTGGAGTTAATGGCAGCAGCGTTACTCAATGGTGAATTTAGCCAAGTACCTCCAGAACAAGCACTCTTTATTTGGGCGGCACTTTCGTTGTTTTGGGCACAAATGGCCAGTCAAATCCCGGGTAAGGCTACAGCTGAATATGGTGAACATCGTCAATTTTGTCCAGTATGTGACAGTATTCCTGTTTCTAGTGTTGTGCAAATAGGGACAAATCAAGGGTTGCGTTATTTGCATTGTAATTTATGTGAAACTGAATGGCATGTTGTGCGGATAAAATGTAGTAATTGTGAGCAAACAAAAGAATTAGATTATTGGTCCTTAGCCAGTGAATATGCAGGGATTAAGGCAGAAAGCTGTGGTGACTGTGGCAGTTATTTAAAAATTCTTTATCAGGAGCGAGATGCGAAGGTTGACGCAGTTGCTGATGATCTGGCTTCCTTGATCTTGGATGCTAAATTGGAAGAAGAGGGATTTGCGCGTAGCAGTATTAATCCATTTTTATTTCCTTGTGAATAATTTAAGGTATAAATAAGTTATGTCTAAAGATGTTATATCATTATATCGTCAGTTACCTGCCATCGATTATTTACTGAATGAAGCGTCGGTTTTATCTTTGATAGAAGGTTATGGTCGAACTCAAGTAACAAAGATATTACGCAACATGCAACAGCATGCACGTTACCAAATAAAACAACAGCAATGCTTACCTGTGTGGCAAAGGATTGGATTGCTGCATTAACTCATCAACTACAATGGCAGCAGAAGCGATTGAAGCGGTTACTCAAGTGATGAGTTATCCAGTGACTTTAGAATATACGCTTAATGACCCCGTTCGTGGGTATCGAAATCGAATATTAGCTGATTTGCTTTGTGCACTAATTGGTGTTGAAGATACTTGTATTGTAAATAATAATGCTGTCGCGGTGTTATTAATGTTAGAGCAACAATAGCGGCCGGGGTGGCAGGTTATTGTGTCGCGAGGATAGAGGATAAATGGTCGAAATTGGTGGCGCATTTCGCGGCTAGATGTAATGCAAAGGCCGGTTGTTAGCTTGTAGAGGTAGGAACAACCAATCGAACTTATCTACAAGATTACCAGCGTGCAATAAATGAAGAGACTGGTTTGTTAATGAAAGCCCATACCAGTAATTACAGTATCTTATGTTTTACCGCTGAGGTTGAAGGTCATCAGTTAGCTCAACTCGGAGCTAAATATAACATTGCTACTGCGATTGATTTAGGTAGTGGTGGGCTTATTGATATGACGCAATATGGCTTACCTGCTGTGCTTATACCAAAAAATTATCTGGCACAAGGAATTGATCTAGTCTCAATTTCAGGTGATAAGTTACTTGGAGGCCCGCAATCGGGTATTATTCTAGGAAAAAAATGTTGGATTGAAGCAATTCAACAGCATCTGTTAAAACGAGCGTTACGGGCGGAGAAAATGACACTAGCCGCCCTTGAAGCCACATTGCGGATCTACCAAGATGGCGAAAGAATGACAACTTCGTTACCCACCCTTAATTTTCTGACACGACAGCAACAAGAAATTCGCCAGATGGTGTAGCGGCTTTGCCATTGACCTCAATTACTGCTTGGGAATTTATGTTTACGCGCCCTGTTTTTCAGACCGAAGATATGATCAAGCAGCATCAATTATTACAACGGCTAGCAGAATTAATTGATCAGTGTATTTTAACAACTACCGTCAGTGAACAAATCGTCAAAATCAGTGCTGAAAATTTGCATCTTGCTCATCAAAGGATAGAGAGTGGTCAGGTAAAGGGTAAGCTGGTATTGGCTGGTTTTTAATTTAGTGATTAGGGTTTGGATCTAACTTTAGCGGTGCTTAATTTGCACTTCTTTTTATTATTGACTAATTGTATATGTTGCGAAGGAAATAAGTACCTGATGCGGTTTTGTGCTATATAAAAGATAAATATTTTTAATTTTTCTGTAGAAACTAAAAATAGCTATGAAATATTTAATAACAGGATGTGCCGGTTTTATTGGATTTACGTTATGTAAGCGTTTATTACAAAATGGTCATGATGTTGTTGGTTTGGATAATCTTAATCGTTACTATGACCCTAGTTAAAAAAAACACACCTTGAACGCTTAACAATTTATTCGCAATTTCAATTTTTGCGGCTGAACATTATTGAGCGTGAAAAAGTGATTGAAGTGATTACCTTAGGTAAATTCGATAGAGTGATCCATCTTGCCGCGCAGGCAGGTGTTCGCTACTAGTTAAAGGATCCTTTTGCTTATGCGGATAGTAATTTAACCGGTTTTTTATCAATATTGGAAAGTTGTTACTACGGCCAAATCCCCCATCTAATCTATGCTTCTTTTAGTTCGGTATATGTTATGAATAATCAATTTTCTTGTTCTACCAATATGTCAGTTGATCATCCTATCTCCCTCTATGCAGCCACTAAAAGAGTCAATGAGTTAATGGCGCATGTTTATTCTCATCTGTATAATTTGCCGACCACTGGGTTACGTTTTTTTTACTGTTTATGGCCCTTGGGGACGGCCAGATCTGGCATTATTTAAATTTACTAAAGCTATTTTGGAGATGAAACCGATAGACGTATATAATATAACGGCGATTTGAGTCGCGATTTTACTTTTGTTGAAGATATTGTTGCTGGAATATTAGCTATTTCTGATATCATTCCGCAAAGAAAGGCCAATTGTTCTTTAACGGCTGAAAGTGACACACCTTATCGAATTTATAATATTGGTAATGGTCAACCAATAAAATTATTGAATTTTATTTCTGCTCTCGAGCAGGTATTAAGAAAAAAACAATTAAAAATATGCTTCCGATGCAAGCAGGCGATGTCCATACCACTTGAGCTGATACCAAAGATTTATTTTCGTTAACCGGTTATTGACCACAAATTTTGATTAAAAAAGGTGTAAAAGCGTTTGTTGACTGGTATCGTAATTATCATTGCGTTTAGCTTTAATCCTATATATTTGAGAGGTTAGTTTTGAAAATTGCTATTGCAGGAACAGGTTATGTTGGCCTGTCAAATGCGATGTTGTTAGCGCAGCATCATGAAGTGGTTGCATTAGATATTATTGCTGAAAAAGTAGCGATGCTAAATAATAAGCAATCACCAATAGTGGATAAGGAAATTGAAACGTTTCTAACAGAAGAAAAATTGAATTTTACTGCAACCACAGATAAACAGTTGGCTTATCAAGGTGCCGATTATGTGATTGTTGCTACTCCCACCGATTATGATGCTAAAACTAATTATTTTAATACTTCTTCCGTTGAAGTGGTTATTGATGATGTAAACCAAATTAATCCAGCTGCTACCATTGTTATTAAGTCAACCGTCCCGGTGGGTTTTGTTGCCCGATTACAGCAAGAGAAAGGGTATAAAAATGTCATTTTTTCACCAGAATTTTTACGTGAAGGTAGAGCTCTATATGACAATCTTTATCCTTCTCGTATTGTGGTGGGTGAACATTCCGAACGAGCCGAGATTTTTGCCGATTTGTTATTAGAAGGTGCGCTGAAAAAAGATGTTGCGGTGCTATTCACGGATGCTACCGAGGCGGAGGCGATAAAATTATTTGCCAATACTTATTTGGCGATGCGCGTTGCCTATTTTAATGAATTAGATACTTACGCTCATAGTCGCGGACTGGATAGTCGCCAAATCATTGAAGGTGTTTCACTTGATCTGCGCATTGGCAGCCACTATAACAACCCCTCTTTTGGTTATGGTGGTTATTGCCTACCAAAAGATACCAAGCAGTTACTTGCTAACTATGATGATGTTCCAAACAATTTGGTTAATGCGATTGTGGAATCGAATCGCACGCGTAAGGATTTTATTGCTGAGACAATCATTAGTAAAAATCCACAAAAAGTGGGGGTTTATCGCTTAGTGATGAAAGCAGGTTCAGATAATTTCAGAGCATCTGCGGTACAGGGCGTGATGAAACGCATTAAAGCGAAAGGTATAGAAGTGGTGGTGTATGAACCCGTTTTGCAACAAAGCGAGTTCTTTCACTCAAAAGTTATCAAGGATCCTGCAGAATTTAAAGCCCAGAGCGATATTATTTTGGCTAACCGATTGGTGCCTGAACTGGAAGATGTCAAAGCCAAAGTCTATACCCGCGATCTATTTGGTCATGATTGATCATTATCAATATTCAGGTGCCAATAGGCTATTAAATTTGGTGCCTGACATTATTCTATTTCAAAAAGCGATATTGACCACTAGCGTATCGGTATAGTTACCGCTAGTAGGTGTGTTTTGGCAACCAAGGATTTTCGCTACATAATTGTAAATATGGGTAAGCTGGTCGGCACTGATGGTGGTGGGATTGGCGCTTGACCATAACTCACTACCATTCTTCATAATATTTCGCACATTGTTAACGGCATTAACGCCATTATTGATGCCGACATTGTAGAAACTACCTTTAGTGCAGATGATCGAGATGGTTTGCGATACACTAGGAAAGTTGCTGAGTAATGAAGCAGTGCCAAAATTGATGTTAGGAGCAGTGATGGTTGAGCAATCATTGATTATGATCAAGGTGACGGTGGGCGAAAGGGTAGTACTGCTAACTTGCGGATTTAAACAGATATTGCCGATACCTAATTGCCCAGAAATATTCCAGTTGATTGTCAGGTTTAGTGTTACGTTATAACGGCCGGCCAATAAGTTCTGTCCGGTGACGGCCTTAAAATAAATTGGAATAGTAAATGTGTTACCGCCTAATAAGTTAAGCAAATCGGTTGACGAGTAAGTGATGGTGCTCAATTGGGGTGGTGGTGGCACAATTTTGGAAGTTTTACATGTATTAATTGGTTCGAGGTCGGTATTGGCTGTGTTTTTCATCGTCGCTTGTGTCCCGCTGCTACTTGATGCACTATTCAGTTTGACAGAGATAGTATCAGTGCTTAAATAAAGCTAATACTGCCGCCCCACAGGTGACAACCAGATTAGCAGAGGTAGTTGGACGGTGCTATTGATGACAAAAGAACTCTGGCTACCAAACGAGGCATTTTGCATGGTGGAACTACAAGCCGCCCAGGCAGGGTTGTTGAGCAGGCCGATCAATAACAACAAGATGGAAAAAAATAAACCTTTATTCATGGTCACTCCTGGTGTTGCTATCTAAAGTGCAAGTGAGTGGGCCATAAGTTTTTAGTTGCTTGGTAGTTGTAAACTAACCTGGCAGTGCTTACCTTCCGGTCTGCTAACAGTGAGTAAATTGTTTTTCTTTAGTTCTTCCAAATAAATCAGCCCTTCCCAGCCAACATAAGTGTTTGGTTTGCTTGCCCGTGTAACCACACTAGCCAATGATATGGCTTTGCCATACTGATCGGTCAGTACCACGCTAGCGGTATGACGGATTTTGATTGGGAAATGGAGTAGATAGCCTTTGCCCCGTTTGACCGAAATATGTCCTTCGGGTAGTATCGGTTTAAATATTAGGTGGCAAATTGAGGGTATTGATACGGTATTTTGCGGGATAGTAGGTCGGAACACTTGGGATCAATAGATAGCCAGATTTGCCTGTATTGCCATAGGGTTGGTGTTCATCATCAATGCTAATATTAGGATAACCGTCAGTATTCACTAACACAAAGCCATCATTAATTTTGTTAGCTGCCTGGATAGTGCCGTCTATCAGTACCAATGAACCGGTAACATTACTCCATTGAGTATAGTTGCCTGACACCATATATTCCGCTGGCCTGCATTTAGACATGAGCATTGCACCCACCCTATAGATAATCATCTTGCGAATCTTGATGAGCGTAAGCCATATTCTAGCTGCAACCGCCATCGCTTGGCATAGCATGGCTATAGGTGACGCGCTGAATATTTTACCCGGCGGCATTGCGTTGTGTATCTAACGTAATGGAATCCAAAAAGTTGAATGGAATTTGCATTACTAGCGCGAATGATCAGCTATTTTGCGAATAGTCACGGCTGGCCGAAATATATAGATTATTGTTCCCCCATAAACTTTTATTACATGATAAATTGAGCAACCGGTTTTTATCACCATTGAAGCTATAAATATCTAAGTAGGTCAGGCCAATACTACCAAATTGGTTTAGTGATAATGATGCGGAATATTGTGAACTACGCCGGCTTAAGCTGAAAAGAGGTTGGTTATAATTGAGGTTGTTTGGTTGATCATACAGGGCCAAATTACCGAACTTGCTATCGCGTATTGTATGTTTAGTGGCCAGAGTAAAACAAGAATGGTTATATTGGTAACCCCAATTGAACTGATTACCACTTTTGCTTCGCATTTGCCTGAGTGTATAAGCGCCATTAACAACACCAAAGTTACCCAGTTTGACTAATGCTCCTAAGCGCCAGTTAGGATGCGGCTTCAGCATGGACTTTAGCGTGAGCCAATCAGTCTTCCTATAAAACGGTAAGAGCCACTGGCGGTTAGTGATCCGAGCGGCCCGTAGAAAAGTTTTTGATGCCATAGTCGCGGCGTAGAGCACCGGTTGAAAATGCACCTTCGGAAAGAGCCGGTTTGAGTAATGTACTGGCCACATAGAACGGTAAGGTGGTGGAAACTTGTCGGCCAAGGGCATAGGTAGTTACCAGTACCGCTTCACCAGAGCCATTAATATAGGGAATATCGGTGATAGTAAAAAGGCCGGGTTGTAGCTGATGATTACTGGATCGATAACCATTAATAAATAGGTCAACAGCGGCAGGTACGGCCGCTTTGCCAGCAAAGTTAGGTAATTGGTTGGGTTGTAGTTGAAAATAACTTTTTCTCAATAAATAACGGGGGGTGGTAATACGCCAAATTTGCTCAACAATCTTTTTCTTAAAGAAAAGGGGGCAATCGCTGTGTTGTAGGTCAAGTCCCCCACAAGTAACCGATAAATGAATATGGTGATGTTGATTAAGTTGTTTGTAATAAGTATGGAGTGCACAGAAGATACCGCAATCTCGATGCCAATTTTACGGGCGAAGCGGAGCAGAGCGGCGCGTTGCCAGCGAAAAAGTTGATTGAGATGGTGGCTAGTTATTTGTTAAAAAAGGCCAAAGCAAGTGGGGGCGTAATTGTTGATGTGTTGCCAATCACAATCAGGGATAATGTGGCGTTGTTTGGCAATCTATTGCTCAGTGCTTTTAAGACCGCGAAGCGCAGGCTTTGGATTTACAATTTTGACAAAAAAAACGAGGGTAGAATGCAGTCGGTTTAGGGAGTACAACAATAACAGAATAGCGCCCATGGCAAAACTGCCCAGGCGAGCATGTGTTCGATAGAAAGTTGAGCCCATTCACTAACATTATCGCCATGTTTGTCGAGGAATTGATTCTAACCGTCATCGTATTGAAAGAGTAGTTTAGTCGGTCGCGGAATATACATAGCGCAGAGTATAAAAAATGAAAAGGGCGTTGCCTCGGATTGGAGCTGCAAAGCAGCGACGCTCACGCCATAGGCGTGCTATTGTTCAATAACACAGCAATTAGCAAGAAATTCTTTTTAATTCGAGAAAAAAATATTGATGCGTAAAGCTAAAGAGGTGTTTTTAGCTATCCGGATTGAACAATTACTATCAAAAGATGAAATCCTGGAACTTTATTTAAATAAGATTTATTTGGGAAGTCGCGCTTATGGTGTAGGTGTAGCCGCTTATGTTTACTTTGGTAAGTCAGTCGATGAATTGAGTTTAAGTGAAATTGCTATGATTACAGGTTTATCAAAAACACCCTCAGCTTTTAATCCCCTTTATTCCTATGAACGGGCGATAAATCGTCGAAATGTCATATTATTTCGTATGTTAGAAGAAAAGTATATCACTTAACAGCAATATAATGAAGCAAAACATGAAAAAGTTATTGCCTCTTATCATGCACCGAAAGTTTCTTTTTCAGCCCCTTATTTGGCGTAAATGGTTAGGTAAGAGCTCTATAAGCACTATGGTGAGAATGTTTATACAGATGATTATAAAGTATATACTATAACCATCCGTAAAGATCAGATAGCAACAGTTAATGCTTTGCGTAATAACTTAATTAATTATGATATTCGTCATGGTTATAGAGGAGTAGAAAAAATTCTTTGGACGCAGGTGAAAACACCTTGGACACGTGAACAAGTTATTGAAAAAATTTATTTACGAGCCATTAATCTCCGCAGTGGTTATCGCGACTGATAGAAATAAAGCCGAAGTTATTATGCCAAATAGTGTTTCTGTTGAGCTGACAATGGATGGTGTTTTTTGAGCATATAAATATATTTCTGATGAGCGTCAAGGTGTAGTACCTAAAGTGGTTAACGAAGTTGTTAAGTTAGCTCAAATACCGGAAGCAAATTCAGCTTTTATTGCACAATCCAATAAATGGCGCTATGGTAGCGTTGGTTGGTGGGTTTGATTTTGAATTAAGTAAATTTAATCGATTAACCCAGTCGTTACGTCAAGTCGGTTCCAATATTAAACCTTTTCTTTATACCGCAGCATTAGATAAAGGATTAACATTAGCTTCATTGTTAAATTATATGTCCCTATTACCCGTTGGGATGCTGGAGCAGATTCAGATTGGCGACCTAAAAATTCTCCCACCAAATATGCAGGCTCAATCCGTTTTCAGCAGGAATTAGGTCAGCTTACAAATGTTGTAATAGTACGTGCTATGTGCGCTGATTATTTAAGGCGTTTTGGTTTTTCTGAAGAAAATATTAATCGAACCGAGTGATTTGCATTAGGTGCTCCGTCAAAATAGCTTCGAGGTTATGCCTAATGTTGGTTATCTTATCGATCCTTATTTCATTAGTCAAGTTTAATGGCTACAAGGTCAAATTGTGTTTGAGGCTAAATCTAAAATCGCTTGTCCTAAATGTAACTATATAGCTGTTATTTATGATGATGTACTAAAATTTAAAGAAATAAATGCAGAATCTATTGAGAATATAGTTAGATCTACAATGCCAATGACGAATTTTAAATCTAGAGTAAAATATTAATAGTGAAATTCCAATAACCGTTGAACAAGAAAAATATGCCCAACATGCTATTAGTATACCCCTGGCTTTTTTGATTAGTAATGCAATGATGACGAATATTTATTGAGAGCCAGGTTGGATGTGGCAGACTGCCGTACGAGATATTTTAAGCGTAAATATATTGGCGTAAAGACAGGAACGACTAATAAAGATGCCTGGTGTCTTGACTATGGTCTCAATGTTGTTGCCACAGCTTGGATAGATTTTGATGATAACAAATGCAGTTTAGGGCGTTCTATTACAGCTGCTGAAGCGGGAGAAAAAAGTGCTCAACTTATCTGGAATGATTTTATGAAAGTTGTTCTTGATGGAGTTACTGAAAATAAAATAGAATCTCCTGACGGAATTATTTCTATTACTATTGATAGCAAAACAGGTAAATTAGCAACGGATAATTCAATAAATAAAAGTTTGGAATATTTTATTGAAGGAATTGAACCTAAAACAGCGGCTATTCGAGAGGTAGGTACAATTGTTATTTCTGAAGATGGAAATAGTCAGGAACTTTTTTGAACAGTAATAAAATTCTTTCATTTTTGTTGTTGAAATGAGGGTTATTAAATAGATTCTATTTCATTTTACAATTTTTGGAATGAATTGAGATTAGCGAATGTTTTTGAGATAACGTTGAGCATAAAATAGTGCGCTAATATTTCTTGCTTCATTAAAATCTTTAACATCAAGGAGTTGCATCATATTGTCGATTGGCCAACGAATTTGTTCTAGCGGTTCGGGTTCATCGCCTTTTAGTTTTTCCTCATAGAGATTTTGTGCGATGAATATATTCATATTACTGAAAAAATAGGCGGGTGATATTGTCAGTTTTGCTAGTAATTCAACATGTTTTGCTCCATAACCAATTTCCTCTTTTAATTCTCTTATAGCAGCTTCTATGGCAGTTTCACCTTTATTAATTGCTCCCTTAGGAAAACTTAGTTCATATTCTTCAATACCAACAGCATATTCACGAATTAAAATTAGTTCGTTATTAATGATAGGAATAATCAGTACTGCTTGATTTATCGTTGGCTGCATGCGTTCATAAAGACGCTTAACTCCGTTACTAAATTCAAGATCAACAGATTGGATACGAAAAAGTCTAGATTCCGCAATATTTTTTATATTCAGTATTTTGGGTTTTTTGATTTGTTTCATATACTGTGTCCCGGTCAAAATTTGTGAATAGATTATAACTTTTTATATTAAGAGAAACGAAAAGCTTTTGATTTTTTGCTGAAATTAATTGTCATTCAATCTATCTATTTAGTGATAATATATCAATAAATTTAACCAGATTTGATTATTATAATAAGAATGTTTTAGTAATATTTTTATTAAATTACGTATTAATTGAACGACTATGTCTATGTTGTTAAAATAAATAATGATAAATTATAACTTATTATTATTAATATTAAAAATAGAAAACTAGAATAGGAATTACCTTATTTAGAGCTACTGAAAGGGTTGTTATTCTGCACAGGCATTATTCGTTACATCGGGGAAGAAATGAGCTTACTTTTTATTATATTGGTTATTTTTATTACTTGCTTGTTTATATTAATTTTCTTTTTGTTTATGAAAGAAAAAAAGGGTAATAATGTACGTAGATTTCCTTTTTTAATACAAGCTAATTATCGCAAAATTACGTCTGATGAATATCAGATAATTTGTGACTATCTTAAATATACCAATTCTGAACAAATCTTTATAAAGACAAAAGAGGCTACGATAAAAAAGTTATTTGGCTTTCCTAAAAGAAATGCTTGGGTTTCTACTGGCTATAATGCAGTAACACGTTTTTCCTTAATCAAGGATCAAGATAATTTATGGCGTTATTTTATTGATTCTAAAGAAGTTCATTTACCCCGACAATTAGAACCTTACTTAACAACTCAAAATTTTATGGATGTTGTTGATACGGATAACTTACCACTTGTTATATCAGTAAATAATCATTTTTTGGGTGATTTTAAGCAATCATTTAAAGAGCTTCATTTAACTGAAGAAATAACATTTTCACCAATTAATGCTTTGATTCAAGAGAGTGGTCAGCAACTGGTAAAATTTATTAAGGTCAGAAAAGAGACATTGGAAGAATATCAGCTTAATCGATCGTTTAGTTTGTGGGGTGGTGGTGTTATTTGTATTGGGCTAATTTTTTGTGCGCTTTCGTTATTCGTTATTGCTATTTTTTTTCCTTGGTTAATGTTATTTGGCGGACTAACTTTTATTGTTGGAGTGTATCTTCTTTATCGACCATATATTTTTCGTAAAAGATATCAACAGGATATTCGTTGTGTGAAAGGTAAACCTAAACGATGGGGTTTATTCGGTGAGTTTGATAAAGGTAAAAAACATAATATTTCTTTAGGTGGAATCGATCTTATTTATCCATCTCATTGGGATCCATTCCTGGAATATGAGATTGATCAAGCTATTAATATTGATATTTATGCAAACGGTTACGTTGTTCGTCAAGGACGTTATTTATCTTTACATGAAGAGGCACGTCGTTATCCATATAAAAGATATGGCAAAAATTTAATGTTGATGATAACGAGCTTTTTCCTTATGTTATTACTTCATTTTTATGAACCAGTATATTTACCAGCGAGATTAATTTTTCATTGGTTTAATGGAGAAAATTATCGACAGACAACTAATTATGCTGAATTGGAGGTGATGCCGTTACAGATTGGTGATTATATTGAAGTTAAAGGTGTGGGTATGTGTTATGTACCTATTGATTTTATAGAAAAAGGGAATAGGTTTGATTTTTTTCCTTTTGATTGTTCCGGTATTTATTGGAATAATATAAGTCCGTCTCCTATACCTGAATCTGATATAGTTGAAAAGGTCTTTTCTCTTTCTACAACAGTTAAACAGCAGCTTTATTTTAATAATCTGGATCATAGAGTTAATCAACAACTTCGACGAGATATTATGAAATCTGGCATGAATTTTCTTGATAATTTTGCTGATATCATTTTAAAAACAAATTCATTATGCCCATTTAATAATGAGTGTTTTCGTTTAAAAAGTGCTTTAGTTAATTTAAGTGATACATATGAATGGTCGGTACTTGTTATTCGAGCCAAAAATGGAAAATTAGCGGGTAAAAATGTGATATTACGGCCAGGTGGAGCAGAAACACTTGAAAAACTGGTTAATGAAACGACATCTTTTTATATTAATAGAGAAATAGAAAAAGCAGCGGTATTATTGAATTCACCACCACCTAGAGGTGTATTACTTATCAGTGATGAAGGAAAACAGTTTGTAGATTTAGTTTCATTCCACTCTCCTGTTGTTGATTTTTATTCTCCATTACAAAAGTGGCAAGAGATGCAAAAGTTGTCACATATTTTGATGAATACTCCTTTTGAAGCAGAAGGTATTATTACTAAATTATTTGTGGATGCAAAAGGTACGCGTCATATTATTTTACATAGTAAACCTAGTTCTATTTTACTTTTACGCTATATTAGTGCTTTTCTATTAAACTTAATTTTAATGGCAACTTTTATATTAAATTTTATTCTGGTTATTACACGTAAGCGTATAAATAAGTGGCGATTAAAAAGTATTCGGCAATATTACGAGCATTGTTTTAATATTGTATCTTCCTCTGACCAGCAAAAAAATATTTAACTTAATGAATAGAATATGAAAACACAGTCACATATGGATTTGATTATCCGTTTAGATAAATGGTTATGGGCTGCACGTTTTTATAAAACTCGAGCTATTGCCCGTAAAATGATTGAGGGCGGCAAAGTTCACTATAATGGGCAGCGAAGTAAACCGAGTAAAGCTGTTGAAAAGCATGCCATTATAAAATTAAGACAAGGGAATGATGAGCTAACTATAAAAGTATTGGCCATTAGCGATCAGCGACAGGGTGCATCTGAAGTAAGAGTGTTATACCGTGAAACACAAGAAAGTATTGTTAATAGAGAAAGATTGGCATTAGCGCGGAAGTCTAACTTATTAACAATGCCAAATCCAGAACGTCGTCCTGATAAGAAAGAACGGCGTAACCTGATTAAATTTAAGCATACAAATTTAAATGAGTGATTTTGATGATAACTTTAGCATATGAGAGAAAATATGTCTAAATATGACCAATTATACCGTTTTTTGTTTCAAGATGATGCTGTTCGTGGTGAGCTAGCTTCAGTTAGTGAGACTTATAGAAAGATGCTAGATGAACACAATTATCCGCCAGCGGTTAATCTATTGTTGGGTGAGTTGTTAGTTGCCACTACTTTATTAACGGCAACTTTAAAATTTGATGGTGATATTACCATACAAATTCAAGGAAATGGTCCTGTAAAAGTGTTGGTAATAAACGGAAATAATCATCAACAAATGAGAGGTGTTGCTCGTGTTAAAGGTTCAGTTGCTAATCAATCATCATTAAAACAGATAGTTGGTCAAGGCTATATGGTGATCACGATTACACCAACAAACGGTGAGCGTTATCAAGGAGTTGTAGCATTGGAAAGTAATACAATAGCGGAATGTTTGGATGATTATTTTAAACAATCTGAACAGTTGCAGACACGTTTATTTATTCATTCAGGTAAAATAAATGGTGAGCCTGCTGCCGGTGGAATATTATTGCAGGTATTGCCCTCTGCTGGTATTGAAAGTCAGCATAAATTTGATTATCTGGTACAATTAACCGCTACGATTAAGGGCGAGGAACTATTTACCTTAGAGTCAAAGAAAATTCTTCATCGTCTTTATCATGAAGAAGATGTGATTTTATATGATCCGCAGCCAATCGCTTTTCATTGCAATTGTTCAAAAGAACGTTGTGAAAACATTTTATTATCCCTTTCTGATGAAGATATTGAGTATATATTGCATGAACGGGGTGAAATTGATATTGAATGTGAATTTTGTGGGGCTATCTATCTGTTTAATAAGCAAGATATTGAGGAATTGAAACGAATTAAAAAACGGCAGATTCATTGAGTCAGCTGTGCTTATTTTATGCCATAATAAAGGATATAAACACATTTTTTACTGTAGCGTTTATTGTGCTCTAGATCACCTTTCTAGTTGAGAAAATAGTTTAGATGAAATTTATTGATTTTTATCGCTGTCAATTACTCAATTACGAGTAAAAATTTATGATATGTCCTAATATAAGGTTAAAATTCATTTAGGAGCATAAATTAATGAGTACAAAAAAAAAGATTACTCCAGAAGAGATGGCTAGATATGGTATTCATCAAGTTACAGAAATCGTTTATAACCCGGGATATGAACAGTTATTTGCAGAAGAAACACAACCTTCCTTAAAAGGTTATGAACGCGGTATTGAAACTAGCTTAGGTGCAGTGGCGGTTGATACTGGTATTTTTACCGGTAGATCACCCAAAGATAAATATATCGTTCGTGATAATGTTTCTATGGATACTGTTTGGTGGGCGGATCAAGGTAAAGGAAAAAATGATAATAAACCGATAACCGAAGCGGTTTGGAGATCATTAAAAGATTTGGTGACTAACCAATTGTCAGGTAAGCGTTTATTTATTATTGATGCTTTTTGTGGTGCCAATGCAAATACCCGTTTGAAAGTGCGTTTTATTACTGAAGTGGCTTGGCAAGCACATTTTGTCAAAAATATGTTTATCCGACCGACTGAACAAGAATTAATTGATTTTCAACCAGATTTCGTTGTAATGAATGGTGTAAAATGTATTAATCACAACTGGCAGGCTCAAGGCTTAAATTCAGAAAATTTTGTGGCGTTTAATTTGACTGAACGTATTCAACTTATTGGCGGTACTTGGTATGGCGGTGAAATGAAGAAAGGGTTGTTTTCGGTCATGAATTATTTGCTGCCATTAAAAGGGATTGCTTCGATGCATTGTTCAGCCAATGTTGGTGAAAAGGGGGATGTGGCTATTTTCTTTGGCTTGTCTGGTACAGGAAAAACAACTCTTTCTACTGATCCTAAACGTAAATTAATTGGTGATGATGAGCACGGATGGGATGATGATGGTGTATTCAATTTTGAAGGTGGTTGTTATGCTAAGACAATAAACTTGTCTGAAGCGGCAGAGCCTGATATTTATCATGCGATCAAACGTGATGCATTATTAGAAAATGTTACTGTCTCGGCTGATGGTTCTGTTGATTTTAATGATGGAACAAAAACAGAAAACACTCGGGTTTCTTATCCGATTTACCATATTAATAATATTGTTAAACTAATTTCTAAAGCAGGCCATGCGACGAAAGTTATTTTTCTGACAGCCGATGCCTTTGGTGTTTTGCCACCTGTATCTTGCTTAACGCCTGAACAGACTGAGTACCACTTTTTGTCAGGTTTTACCGCTAAATTATCGGGTACCGAACGAGGGATCACTGAACCAACGCCAACTTTTTCAGCATGTTTTGGGGCTGCTTTTCTGACATTACATCCTACTCAATATGCTGAAGTATTAGGTAAGCGGATGAAAGCTGCTGGTGCAAAAGCGTATATGGTTAATACTGGTTGGAATGGAACTGCTAAACGTATTTCGATCAAAGATACTCGTGCCATTATCGATGCGATCTTAAATGGGGATATAGATAAAGCAGAAACCATAAATTTACCGATTTTTAATTTAGCTGTACCTACCAATTTACCGGGAGTCGATAACAGTATTTTGGATCCTCGTCATATTTATGTATATCATAGCCAATGGGAAGTTAAAGCTAAAGATTTGGCTAAGCGATTTATTAATAATTTTGAAAAATATACTGATACCCCAGTTGGTGCGGCACTTGCGAAAGTAGGCCCTGAGCTGTAATTTTTAATAAAGATTGCTAATAGTAAAATAAAAAGCGCATAGAATATAATAAAATCTATGCATTTTTTATTTAATTGTGAATATGAGTTGCAGTATTAATGAGCTGAGCTGAAATAGCAAAAATTTTTTCTTAATTTTTCTCTATGGTCTTGTTATTCTATTATATATACCAGATGGTATGTAAGTCCAAGAAGAGGAGCCTATTAAAACATTTCATCTTATAAGGAAATCTTTATTAATTACCAGTGACGATAAAATTGATCGAAAAATGTTAAAAATAGAAAAGAGCTAAAAAAATGCCAGCGCTAGGCTGGCATAAGTAAACACTGGAAGCAATGTGAGCAATGTTGTCCTTTCATATGATCCGAGAGAGGTTCAGATGAAAGCGCATACTAATGATAATAGTTATCACTATCATTTGTAAAGTGTTTTTTTAATATAAATGTAAAAAAAATTAGTTACGGTGATAATTTATTAATAGCCGCAAAACAATAATTTTATAGTTGGTCGCAATAAATAAGAAATAGCTAGATCACTTTAGTTGACAATATTAATTACTTAGTTATAACGTATGACTTTGTCAGGTGTTTAGTACATGCTTAAGCTGAGCTCCATGCCCGTTGAAAGTAAAGCCATATCCGCCCTAACCAACCAGTAACATCAACAATTTCAGCAATAAAGTAGAGTCCGGCGACTTTTTCTGGCTCTATTGTTTTTGATGAAATGTTACTCGTATCAACACCACAGAGAGTGACTTCTGCGGTACGGTAACCTTCTGTACTATTTGGTTGTATTTGCCAATTGTGTAGCACTTCCGCAATGGCGTTTATCTGCCTTTGATTAAGCTGCTTTAACGAATTATCTGGAATTTTTTTAATATCTGTAGTGTTTCGATAAATCGTTTAGGCAAATATTTTGCTAATGGATTTTTTAACGATAGATTAGGATGAATGGTTTGTTCATGTGTTAAGTAGTCGATAAGATTAATATTTTAAATAAATTAATACTTATATGCTCTCCAGGCTGTCAGTAACTTGAAATTTGTAAAATAGCTGGACCTGATAATCATCTATGTGTGAACAGAAGATTTTCTTGGAATGTCATCGTATTTTGTGAACTGACTTTTACTGAAATAGCAATTCCAGAAAGTGTTTGTAAAACGTCAAGAAGTGCATTATGTAATGTGAAAGGCACTAAAGCTGCTCGTGTGGGCTGGATGTTATGTCCAAATTGTTCAGCTATACGATAGCGAAAAGGAGTTACCCCCCTAGGCATTGAAAGACCACCGCTAGCAACAATTAGTGCGCTTGAACTAATAACCTTTTCATTAACGTAGACTAAAAATTTATTATCTATTTTTTATCTGAGTGATTTCGCTTTGAAAGCTTAAACTAACGCTAGCTATCTTACATTCAGTTAATAGTAAATCGACAATATCTTGTGAGTTATTGTCACGAAAAAGTTGACCTAATGTTTTTTAACGATAAGGGATATGATGTTTTTGTACTAATTCAATAAAATCCCATTGAGTAAAGATAGCTAGTGCTGACTTACAAAAGTGGGGGGGGGGGGGGTCGTAGATATATAAGCAGTAGGATCAACATAAAGGTTGGTGAAGTTGCATCGCCTGCCACCAGACATTAAAATTTTTCTATCCGCTTTTTGCCATTATCCCGTACCAGTACTTTTAAACCTTTTTGGCCTAAATTGGCTGCACGAAATAGGCCAGCCGCTTCTGTACCTATAATGATTACGTCAAATTTTTCCATAAAAAATTTTTTTATCTGAAAAGATATTTATTAATAATACAAATAGTGCGATTTTTATTAAATAGCGTAAAATATTTATTACGATTTAAATTTGTGTAGGCAAATGTCAGTAAGTGCAAAAAATTTACTTATTTTTTACTTTAGTAACTTAATGAAAGTAAAGAATATTTTTTTAATTCGTTTTTTTGGTCAACTAAAGTCAAAAAAGATGTAGATTTTGCTTCCACCACTAACGTTTGTCACTGATAATGCATTGAGTTCATATTCAACAAATTGGCTTAAGGTTTATGCTACATTTATTTACTGGTTTGGATTTCTACACCGGTCTGTTATTAATACTAGCGCTATTATTTGTGCTATTTTACGAAGCAATTAATGGTTTCCATGATACCGCAAATGCGGTAGCAACGGTTATTTATACTCGAGCAATGCGAGCTCAATTTGCGGTTGTTATGGCTGGTGTTTTTAACTTTTTTGGTGTTATTTTAGGTGGCTTGAGTGTTGCTTATGCCATTGTGCATTTGTTACCAACAGATCTTCTCTTAAATGTAAGTTCTGCTCGCGGCCTAGCAATGGTTTTTTCTATGCTATTGGCGGCCATTATTTGGAATTTGGGTACCTGGTATTTGGGATTACCGGCCTCTAGTTCACATACATTAATAGGTGCCATTATTGGTGTTGGTTTAACCAATGCGTTAGTGACCGACTCCTCTATAGTGGATGCATTAAACATCCCAAAAGTCATTGAAATTTTTCTTTCCCTTATTCTTTCTCCTGCTATTGGTTTTGTTATAGCAGGATTGCTGATTTTCTTTTTACGCTGTTATTGGAGTGGTACGAAAAAACGTCGTCGTATTCATTTAACACCGACTGAGCGAGAGAAGAAAGATGGTAAAAGAAAACCCCCTTTTTGGACACGTACTGCATTGATTTTATCTGCGGTTGGCGTCAGTTTTTCCCATGGAGCTAATGATGGTCAGAAGGGTATTGGTCTTATTATGCTGGTGTTAATTGGAGTGGCGCCAGCCGGATTTGTGCTTAATATGAATGCCAGTGGTTATGATATAACTCGTACCCATGATGCGATAGTGCATCTACAACATTATTATGAAGAGCATCAGTCAGCGGTAAAACATATTGTTAATCAGTCACAACACGAGCCGGAATTGGAAATTTTAGATGAAAAATTCCATTGTGATAATTCACGTCCTATTGATGTGTTGAAACAGACATCACTGATGTTAACGGATATTCAAAGTTATTTAGTACTAAAGCCTGAGCAACGTAATCAAATGCGTCGATTATTAATGTGTTTATCTGATACGGCATTAGATGTAGCTAAACTAACTGAAACGTCCTCTTCCGATACACGTTTTTTGCGTAACTTGAGTAATGATTTACTTAATACAGTGGAGTATGCACCACTGTGGATTATTATTGCTGTTGCTTTGGCTCTTTCTATAGGTACTATGATTGGTTGGAAGCGTGTTGCTATAACGATCGGTGAAAAAATTGGTAAAAAAGATATGACTTATGCACAAGGTGTTTCTGCTCAAGTTACTGCTGCAGTTTCCATTGGTGTTGCAAGTTATACTGGTATGCCTGTATCAACAACACAAGTTTTATCTTCTGCTGTAGCTGGTACAATGGTTGTTGATGGTGGTGGTGTACAAGCTAAAACAATTAAAAATATATTACTGGCTTGGTTATTTACATTGCCTATTTCTATTATACTTTCTGGTTTGTTTTATTGGATATCATTAAAACTGATATAGAAACATGAGACAAAGTATATGATAAAAAAAGTAATGCTTAATTTGGGCATTATTTTTTTTGTTCATTGAATAAGATATTATCAATATCATTTGATATTATTTAGGTCTATTAATATCCTAAAATGGTCCATATTAAACTTGTAAAAATAATAATACTTAATCGACTAATTAACATAAATTGTTTGCGAATGCATTCACAACGTAAAATAATTTCAGGATCATGATGGTTTATATATTGCGTAGTATTAATGTAACGGATTAATTTTATATGTTTTATCCATGGGTTGTAAAAAATCCATTACCATCAACAGATTGATAGAGCAAAGGCTCTGATTCCCGCAGAATAAAAAGTAATACTCGGATTGAAGAAATGTATCGCATCATATTTATGATGCAAAGTATATATAATGTCCAAAATCATGCTGCATATTAAGATAATTACCTCAACAAATATAGATTTAACCGCTGATATTATTTTTAGCAAGCATAAAAGAGAATATTTGCTTATCAGTTGTCGGTTTATTTTAATTGTAGAATAATCTAACAACTTCACAAAATGACCCATTGGGTTTATTTCTATCGGTTTAATTTTTATGATATGTGTTTTTTAATAAATAATTAACATATTCAACACTATGATTTTTATGCTAAATTATGGAAATTTCAGCTATTTTGGTCTACACTAATTATTAGTAAGGAATTTATTTTTTATAAATAACAGGCGTTCTTTTTTTAAGGGCTACGTTTGAAAGGAGCTGAATATGGCTTACAAACATATTCTTGTTACAGTTGATTTATCCCCAGAAAGTAAAATTTTAGTCGATAAAGCTGTTTCCATGGCAAAACCTTATAATGCAAAAGTTTCTTTAATTCATGTTGATGTAAATTATTCTGATCTTTATACCGGATTGATTGATGTAAATCTTGGGGATACGGAGCAATGTATTACCGAAGAAACTCACCATGCATTGACCAAATTAGCAAAAGAAGCAGATTATAAGATTGAAAAAAAATTGAGTGGTCGAGGTGATCTTGGGCAGGTTTTGGTTGAGGTGATAAAAGAATACAAGGTAGATTTAGTTGTTTGTGGTCATCATAAAGATTTCTGGAGTAAGTTAATGTCCTCGGCTCGTCAACTGATAAATACTGTTCATATTGATATGTTAATTGTGCCATTAAAAGATAGTGATTGATAAATCGATTTTTCAAAAAAAACACTTGAATAATCAAGTGTTTTTTGTCAACTTCCTATAACTTAAATCTAATTATCTTTTACCGAAAAATGTGGTTAAGACCAAAAAAATCTCATTTAAAATAGAGATAAATTAGTGATATATTCAATAAGTAAAATCATCTATAGCAGGTCATTCTGAAAAATAAGTATTAATAAGTATGAAAAGATCTTAATTTATTTTTTAAACTAAGGAATTTAGCATGAAAGATTTTCTATCATTTAAAGACATTCCTAACACCAATCCAGTCACGTTATGTTGATCAACCTGAATTTCTTAAAAGCAGAGCGTGAAGTTTTTACTTCCTTGGCGCCGTTTTTGCGCGATAATCCTCAATATTGTGAACAGGCATTACTGCAAAGAATAATGGAGCCTGAAAGGGTGATTCAGTTTCGTGTTTTCTGGGTTTATGATAAAGGAAATGTTCAAGTTAATCGAGCCTGGCGGGTACAATTTAATTCGGCAATCAGTCTTTTTAAAGGTGGAATGCGTTTTAATCCTTCAGTTAATTTATCAATCTTAAAATTTCTCGGCTTTGAACAAACTTTTAAAAATGAGTTAACCACTTTGCCTATGGGCGGCGGTAAAGGTGGCTCAGATTTTGATCCTAAAGGGAAAAGCCATAAGAAGTTATGCGTTTTTGTCAGTATTGATCACAGAGCTTTACCGACATTTAGGTCCTTATACAGATGTTCCTGCTGGAGATATTGGCGTAGGTGGGCGTGAAGTCGGTTTTTTATGACAGGCATGATGAAGAAGCTGTCTAACAAGACTTCTTGTGTTTTTACCGGTAAAGGCTTGTCTTTTGGTGGTAGCTTAATTCGACCCGAAGCTACTGGTTATGGTTTGGTTTATTTTACTGATGCGATGTTAAAACATCATGGTTTAACGTTTGAGGAAAAACGCGTATCTGTTTCTGGATCAGGGAATGTTGTTCAGTATGCTATTGAGAAATGTATGTCATTAGGTGTTAAAGTGATTGCTGAAGGGGCAAATACGTCAACGACAATTGAAGCTACTGATGCGTTTATTGAGGCGGGTGTTCTGTTTCGGCCGGGAAAGCAACGAATGCTGGAGGTGCCGCAACATCAGGTTTAGAAATAGCACAAAATGCGGTGCATTTAAGTTGGACAGCAGAAAAAGTGAATACCCGTTTGAAATATATTATGTTAGTTCACCAGCATTGTGTGAAATATCGAGGAGAAGATAAGCAGACTAATTATGTTAAAGGAGCTAATATTGCTGGTTTTGTTAAAGTCGCCGATGCGATGTTAGCGCAAGATATACTGTAATAAATCAATAGCTATAAGGCAAATTTAAATTAATTATATATAGCTCAACCGGTAAAATTCTGAATATTATTTTGCTTATTGGACATCGGCTGCAAGTATCTTTTTCAGGCGATGTTTTTAGTAAAAATGTGTCGATTATTATTTATCCTCTCACCTGACATATAGCTATATTAATCTTCATTTAAACTCATATGTAGGCGATCAAATAAAGGTTTAAACAAGTAATTTAGTAGAGGCCGTTCGCCGGTACGAATAAAGACTTCTACTGGCATTCCTGGTTTGATGGTTAACTGATTTAGGCGTTGACGATTTTTATCATTTACTTGAACTTGTTAATAAATAATAGGGCACGTCAGTTTGCTCACTAAGTAGTCTATCAGCAGAAATCATCATCACATTGCCTTCCACTTTGGGAGTCGTACTTCGATTAAATGCAGTAAATTGTAACTCTACCGGTAAATCTAATTTGACCTGATCAATCAATTGTACCGTAACCCGTGTATCAACTAATAGCGGTTGATCATCGGTAACAATCTCCATCATTTTTTATCCGGCAGAGATCACGTCGCTTTCAGTAAAAACTGACATACCAATTATGGTGCCAGCAACGGGGCACGTATTTGAGCATTAGCCAGCACAAACTTTGCTTTAACGAACTGACTGTTGGTATGATTAATCTTAGTTTGTGTGTCTGCTGGTTGGGCATGAACCTCTTTTTGATATTCTTGTTGGAGTTTTTCGCTAAGCAGTTTTTGCTCTAATATTTGACGTTGTATTCTACTAATATCACCAAGTGTTTGGGCTAAATTACTGTCAACTTCAGTATATTTATTCTCAGTTTCTAGTAATGTATTGCGAGCTGTATAGCCATTTTTTTCTAATTCCCTCAATCCTTCTAATTGTTGCAATAACATTGTAAGCTGCGTTTTTTGGCTCTTTGTTTTTTGTTGTTGGGCATATAGAGTAGCGTTTCATCCGGTTATTTTTTCTTTAATACGGGCTAACTCTAATTGTAAAACTTGATATTGGTTTTCTAGCAATTGTTGATTTAATTGAATAAGCTCGTTTACATTGTGTTCTTTCATTTCACGTTGCAAAGCGCGTGAGAAAATCAACCGTTTTTTGCCTTATTGTTCTGCCAATAAACGGGTTTCTCTAACTAACAGTTCGTGGTATTGTTTTAGTTTTATATTGTATTCCGAATGTATTTCAACGGAATTGAGTGTTAAAAGAATTTGTCCGGCTTGTACTTTTTCGCCATTATTGACGGATAATTGTTCGATGATCCTGCCATATTGATGTTGAATAGTTTTATGATTGCCTGCCACAATCACATTACCTGATACAGGAACACCTTTATCTAAAGGAGCAAGAGCTGACCATAATAAAAAGCCACCAAATCCAATAGTCAATAATAACCAGCCTAAGTACACAGCTCGTTTTTCATTACTAATTAATTTGTTTGTTAAGGTAGGTGATGATTTGTGATATTTACCTTGTGCGGACATATTTTTTTCCATTAATTGCTATTATTTTTTACGGACTAAAATATTGAAGGATCAAGTTGTTAGTTGTGACGTTTTGTGTTCATTTAATAATGTTTGGGGTGTTACAAAACGTGGTGACATTCAGAGCTGTAAAATTAGCACATACTCTACATATCTGATCAGAAAAGGGCGATGGGTAGTTATAATAAGGGTGCAATGTTGTTTTTTAAGTTCTTCAATCACAAGGCAAAGGGCTTTATCTCCTTCGCTATCAAGAAGAAGTTAGGTTCATCAAGAGTAATTAAACGGGGAAGGGCATAAATAGTACGCGCCAAAGCTAATCGCTGTTTTTGTCCGCCAGATAACGGTCGGACTTGCCTAATCGTGTATCATATTATCCATTGGGTAAAGCCATAATTAAGTCATGCACTCGGGCAATTTTGGTTGCAGTAATAACTTTGTCTACGTCAATTTCACCAAAACAAGCAATATTTTCTGCTATTGCGCCATCGAATAATTGTATATCTTGCGGCAGATAACTAATGTGAGGTCCTAAAATCTTTCTATCCATTTGGTGAATATTTGCACCATCCTGCCGAATGTGCCCTAAGGTAGGTGGAAGCGCTCAAACAAGTATCTGAGCTAATGTTGATTTTCCTGCGCCAGATGCACCAATAATAGCTAATGTTTGGCCAGCAGAGAGTGAAAATTTGGATATCAAATAACAGCGGTGGATATTCAGGATCAGGGAGATAGAGAACATTTTCAACGCTTAATTCGCCAGTTGGAGCAGGTAAAGTCATCACTTGTTTACGAGGAGGATTCTGTTTTAATAACGGATCTAAGCGGTCATAAGCATGTTTGGCATTATTATATTGTTTGCTAACTGTAATAAGTTGATCGATTGGACTAAGAACCCATCCCACCAGAATAGATCTAGCGATCATCATGCCTGCGGTCAATTTATTGTTAGTGACTAACCAAGCTCCCATGCATAATACCAGGAATTATAACATTAAACGTGCTGTTTTTGACCATGAGCAGCTGGCAGTTGAAGTTCTTTCGCTGGCTAAATTCTAATGGGATAAAAAAGCGTGATGGTAGGTTAACCAGCAGCGACGTATATTATATTACCAAATGCCCATTGACTCGATTACATCTGTGTTACGGAAATGGCTAGAGGCTTGATTAATAGCTTTGCGAGCCATCAGATTGGCTTCAGCCAGATAAGGTTGACAGCCATGCTAGAGGAAATAAAAGTTGCGCTACCTAAGGCTAGATATTCTAACCATGGATGAAGTAAAAATACCACACAGAGGAAAAAGAGAAACTAGGGAGCATCAAATAAAGCCGTTACCTGTTACAAATTGGCGTAGTGTTTTAGATCACTTAACGCTTGGCTGGCTTGTGAGTCACTATATTTTAAGCTTTGCTCGTAAGCCGCAATTGGTTAACTGATAGGTCTAGGGCTGTGCTAACGTATACCAATCAGATTACGTACCCATTCGAGTACGCCAATAAATAAATACAAATGACAAGTAGTGTCAACATTAATAACGTCATTTTATTATTTTATGACACGACATGATCATAAACTTGTAACATATAAATAGAGAGGGCTAGTATCAGTATATTAATGATAGCGGTAGATATTCCAATACTATAAAATGTTTGTTTATATGTTTTACTTTATTAATTAATATATTGCTATTTTTAGTTTTTGAATTATCTGTCATGCTGTTTTCATTTTTACTTTGATAATATTTAATCCTAATAGACATTATTATTAAAATAAGTCAACGACGTTATTTTTATTAGGTTATCTTATTTACCCAATACATATAACGTTTTCATAAATATTAATTTTATCATTATTTTCTATATTCTAATTAATCTCACCTTGATAATAAATTGTTGAGCGTGATTTTATCTTATAATTTTGAGTTGATGTTGATATTCAATACTTTCGGTGAAATTTTTAGTACCGTTTTTATTAGTAAATATTAATTTAATTTCATTGTTATTATTTTTAGTGGTGATAATTATTGTCTAAACTGATATCGATAATGTTATTAGTTGGGGCATAATAGCAAAGAATATAATTATCAAAACTCATATATTCTACAGCAGAAAATTTCTTAAAAAATTCTTTTTTTTCTAAATTTTTTATATTATCAATATAATAATTTACATTTTTAATTTTCACCATCTATTATTTATTTTTGGCTACCAATAAACTCACCTTTAGTCACTTCTAATGCATTTTTTTTGCATTGCATTATCGGTATTATTTTCATTAAGCTAATATTCAAATTTATTGTTTTCCTATTTAATTATATATAAATATTATTTTGGATTTTCATTTTGTAAAGTTTTTTATAATTGAGGGTTGTTGTTATTTAAATACAGTATAATAGAATGCCTGCTTTATAAACTATATCATTATCATGAAATTTTTTTGATATTTTAATTATAAAAGCTGAGTTATATTTTTTGATTTTATTTCATATTCAGTCAGATCAATACTATTTCCTTGAGAATTAAATTTATTATCTGATAAATGCTCAATATAATGAGTGATACCTTCTATTAATACGGTAGGCAAGCTATCTGCATTAGGTATATTGGTATTAGTTAAATAATGGGTGAATTCATGTGTAAGATTAAGAATATTGCCTTGTTGATATACATATATGGTCGGTGGATTTCCTGGGTATAATTTATTGCATTCGGTACCTAAACTTTTTTCTTTGCCATAATATTGGTAGTCTTCTTTATTATCGATATATATTTCAAGTGGTTGTTGGCTTGGTTTAATATTTTTAAAATTAGCTAATGTTTTAAAATTATCTACAACCTGTTTGAGTTCTTTATCTGTTTTATTTTTTTGTTATATTTTTATAATGAAGAATAACCTTTATCTTTCCCACTATAGTTATTTTTTGTTTTGAACTTTTGGTATTGAAATAATAATCAAATTTTTCCTGTTATTTTATAATCCCCAACTCATCTCCAATAATATTAATAAATATCCATTTAAGCAATAACATTTGTTTAGGTGTCATTGCAAGTTTATTTTAATGTTTGTTATATTAATGTTATTTTAAATAATTGTATTTTTAGATCTATAAATGGTAAATGTTTTATTAAATTTTCAATAAAAATATTTATTTTTACTTTTTGTTAATATTATTGATTGTTAATTATTTTTATTAATATTTAACAGGATGAATCAGTTGAACATACATAAATATCAAAACGATGATTTTTAGTTTTGATCGTCGCTTGTGGAGAGATTTCTGCTAGGGGGGATGCATAATTTGGTCGTTTAACAACAACACGGCGTTTAGCTATCGTCATTGCCGGAATTAAAAGGCTGTCAGCATCTTCATCATTACCAACAAGAGATTGAAAAACGCGCATTTCTTTTTTTACTAAGGCACTTTTTTGTTGATGGGGGTACATAGGATCGAGATAAATCACATCTGGTGCGGGTGACTGAATTGCTAATGCATTAATACTTGAAGCGTGTAGCAATGTCGTTCTTTGTCTTAACCAGCTTCCTATTTCAGCATCAGCATAACCCCGTTGTAATCCATCATCGAGAAGTGCAGCGACTACGGCATGACGTTCAAACATCCGTACCTCACAGCCTAGTGCAGCAAGGACAAAAGTATCCCTACCAAGACCGGCAGTGGCATCAACAACCGTGGGTAAATAGGATTTTTTGATGCCAACCGCTTTTGCGATAGCTTCATTTCGACCACCGCCAAATTTACGTCTATGTCTCATAGCTCCTGAAACAAAATCAACATAAATGCTACCTAATTTAGGCTCGTCTAATTTTTTTAGTTGTAAATGTTCTGGCGTTAGTGCTAAAGCCATTAATGCAGCGGGTGTGTGTTTAAGTTGCCATTTATCAGCAATAAACAATAAGGCGCTTTGAGAAGCTCCGGGTTCACAAATTAATTGAATATCAATTGCCATTTATTCATTAATACCATAACTTTGTAACATTGCATCCAGCTTTGGTTTTCGTCCTCGGAAACGTTCAAAGAGTACCATTGGTTCTTCTGAACCACCACGACTTAAAATATTATCAAGAAATGATAACCCAGTACTGCGATTAAAAATACCTTCATCGGTGAATCGTGAAAATGCATCGGCGGCTAAAACGTCGGCCCATAAATAACTATAGTAACCGGCAGCATAACCTCCGGCAAAAATATGGCTAAATGCATGAGGAAAACGACTCCATTCCGGTGACGGTATTACAGCAACCTGTTGTTTAACTGATTGTAAAGTTGATAAAATTTGTCCGCCTTTTGCCGGGGAATATTCAGTATGTAAGCGAAAATCAAACAAGCCAAATTCTAATTGACGAAGAATAAACATTGCAGCCTGATAATTTTTGGCTGCTAACATATTATCTAACATTGTTTTTGGTAACGGTTCACCAGTTTCATAATGGCCTGATATGAAGGCAAGTGCTTCAGGTTCCCAACACCAATTTTCCATAAATTGACTGGGTAGTTCGATAGCATCCCAGGGCACACCATTAATGCCAGCAACATCTGCTACGTCAATTTGGGTTAACATATGGTGTAAACCATGGCCAAATTCATGAAAGAGCGTAATAACTTCATCATGGGTAAATCGAGCGGGTTTATCACCGATAGGTTTGTTAAAATTACAGGTTAGGTAAGCCACAGGTTTTTGATAGATGCCATCGGCATATTTTAATCTGCCAGCACAATCATTCATCCAGGCTCCACCACGTTTATGTTCCCGAGCATAGAGATCTAAATAGAAACTACCGCGTAAATCACCCTTTTCATCATATAATTCGAAGAAACACACATCGGGATGCCATATTTCCACGTCATGACGCTCTTTAGCTGTCAAACCATAAATTCTGTTAATGATTTTGAACAGACCGTTTATAACGAGTTGTTCTGGAAAATAAGCACGTAGTTGTTCATTATCAATTGAAAATTTATGTTGTTTTTGTTTTTCACTGTAATAGCACAGATCCCAGGGCTCAAGTTTCTCAATCCCGTAGTGATCCTTAGCAAATTGGGTCAATTCGGAAAGCTCTTTTTCACCTTGGTGGTAGGCTCGTTGAGCAAGATCTATAAGAAAATCCAGAACCTGTTTGGGTGATTTTGTCATTTTAGTGGCTAGAGATTTTTCAGCAAAATTATTAAAACCAAGTAATTGAGCTAATTCGTAACGTAACGCTAAAATTTCGTCCATAATGTCACTATTATCCCATTTGCCAGCGTTTGGCCCCTGATCAGATGCGCGGGTATTATAGGTATAATGCATTTCTTGGCGTAGTTCACGATTATCAGCATAAGTCATAATAGGCAGATAGCTCGGCATATCTAAGGTGAATAACCAGCCTTCTTCTCCTTTAGATTTAGCTAATGCTTTTGCTGCTAAAAGAGCACTTTCTGGTATACCAGCGAGCTGATCGATATTTTTAATTAGTTTCGTCCAACCCATAGTTGCATCTAAGACATTATTACTAAACTTAGTTTTTAATTCGGTAATTCGAATAGCAATTTCGCCATAACGCTTCTTTTTTTCTGCTGGAAAACCAATACCGGATAATTCAAAATCACGTAACGTATTTTCAATCGATTTACGTTGTGCTTGATTGAGCGTATCAAATTCAGCACTATTTTTTAGTGATTTATAAGCTTGATAAAGTTCGGTATGTTGTCCCATCCAGGTACTAAATTCTGATAGCATAGGTAAACAGTTATCATAAACTTGTCGTAATTCAGTGTTGTTTTTTACTGCATTGAGATGATCAATGGGTGACCAAGTTCGGGAAAGTCTGTTGCTAGCTTCTTCTAATGGTTGGCATAAATTGTTCCAGCTAAAGGTGCTATTTTCTTTAAGTATGGTCTCAATTGTTTGCCGATAGCTCTCTAATACGGTTTTTACCGCAGGGATCACATTTTGCGGTGTAATCATTGAAAAATGGGGTAACACAGATTTTGTTAGTAAAGGATTTGTCATAATAAAACATCCTGTGATTAATTATACTTTCTGGTAGGTATAATTAAATATAAATAAGATATGTGATTAAGATATGGCAACAAACTGCTGAATTCAATATTAGGATAAATATTTTATCTGATTTTTTATAGAGATTGTTTAAATACATAGGTTTAGAATTTCTGAAAATAAGATTATAATAATTGCCAATTTTTGCATGGAAGATCATCGTCCCCGGTGTGGTGGCTGAACTTCAAATCCAGATGGTGCCGCCAGCGGTCGTTGGCAGGTTCGACTCCTGTGCTCTTCCACCATTTCAAGTCTATTAGTGCCGCTAAAAATCCACAACTGCCTGATAAAAAATAATGCTATTTACTTTTTATCCAGATAGCCGCTGGCGCCATAAATTTTTTGTGTTTTATTGGCAATAAACCTAGCCAATTTGGGGCTAAGCGTAAAACCTTAGATAAATAATTGAGCGGTCAATTTTAACCCCTCTTTCCAACGTCATCTGTTCTAGATTACCTAAACATAAATATTTACTAAACTAGCCAGTATCTTCAATGAAATTATGGGTAGATTTAACCACGATTTTATTTATAGAAAAATAAATAAAACTAAGCGAATAACAGTTAATTATCTTAGTGCGACAGAACGATAACCAAGTATTAACTTCTAATGAGTTAGGGCAGTTATTTCTATTAACAATTTTATATGGTGGGCAGTTTTAGTTGATCATAAAACGCCAAATAAATTGGGAAACGTGAAACTCAGCACGAAAATAAAGAAGATAATTCATTAAAAAAGTTAGTTAGGTTCATGATATGAATACAAATTTTTAAAAATAATAACGCTATCTGCCATTTTGTCCTGGGTTGCTGACAGAGTTTGAAATTGGTAGCAAAAGTGAAAATTCTCAATTCTCAGAGGTTGTAACATTACAACCTAAAATCCGGCTCAGATCTAACACTTTCCCGCACAAGTGAGGTTTGAAGGTGCTTGATATCGCCGGTTGACTGAGTAAAGACAAACGAGATGTTGAAATACAAAATCGTCTCAAGAGGCAGTTGGTGGTCACAAAACAGTGACTAAGTTTGGTGTGGTAGCGTCACTTTTCCAGACTGATTAGTTGTGTGTTGGCTTATGTTGTTGTGCTGGTCCTGCATGATGTTGACAGTGAACACGCTTCAGATTGTTAGAGCGTTACGTGGTCGATCAGTCGGTGAGATGCTTCATCACGTCACAGAGCGGCAACTATAGCAGCCGTAGATATTTTATTAAATGTTCTGGCGTTAGCGGATAGCCAAAAGCATGAGCCGATGTGGTAATTGCTGAGATAATAGTCTGATAGAACGTTTTTTTCCGAGATTGAAGAGTGAGCACTAAACCCACTGATCAAACATGCTAGAGAATTTTTGCTGACCATTACCATAACTGTGAGGCAATGTATTTCTCTTAATATAGCATGCATTAGATTGATAAGAGTTTTTTGCTATTGAAAAAATGTAATAACTACCTGCTGTTTACTATCAACAAAAATCTACCAATGCAGCAGAGTTACCCCTTCTCACAACATACAAGGAAAAAATATACCATGACACAATGAGCTGCGACTAAATGTGAAAATGCGTTTTATTTGTCTGATAAATCATCCGATAACACTGAAATTTCCAATACCCTTTTTTCAATGAAACTAACAGGTGAACTTAATTGTGAAATTTTTATGTTGGTTCTGTCACACGCACTAAAGCAACCAAGCTTTCAGTGGACGTTTTTATGGCAAAACGAATTAATAAAACGCCATGTTGAGGGGCCGACTCAAGTTGAGTATTCTGATTTTTCACAGCACGATTCACCGCAGCAATCTGGTCAAGATAATCTTAATACTCTTTACCAACAGCGATTGATTCCAAGAGTAACCACGCTATTTAAATGGTGCTTATGCTCTATGGGTGAAAACGATCAGCAGATGGAGTATGTATTAAATCTTGTTATTCACCATCTAATTATTGAGGGCACTTCATTTCGTCAGCTGATGTTTAATGTTCAGCGCTTTTATCAATTATTAACAGAATCTCTACCATTCATGAATGGCCATCTCCAGAGTGTTATTTCACTAGTGAACAGCCAGAAAATAGTTTAAGTCAATCAGAGTTGGCGTTGGCGGAACAACGTGCAAAGATTTAATAGAGCAAAAGTGTCGATTAATGCTAACCTGTAGTTCGCAAAAGAGTGAAAAGGTAGAAAGTAAAATGTTATCTTTACCTGAATATCTTGTAAAGAGTATCCAAATTTTAGCAGACAAGCATAACGTAATCCGACATATTATTTTACAGGCAATATTTGTAGGTTTACTTCACCGTTTATCGGGTGAAAATGATATTTTCATGCTCTCGCCAGTTAGTATGAGTCTGGTATCTCGCCGTGAAGAAGGCGGATGCTGGGTCAACACTGTCATTTTAGATCACCATTTCAGCGCAAATTTGAGCTGGTCTAACTTATTTGAACAAATCACTCTGCAACGCAAACGCGGTAAAGGGGTAAAGCACATCCCTTTGGCAAATATTATTGGCGCGTTGCGTAAACAGAAAAAAGATCATTCACTAGAGAGGTTCAATCTAATGTTTGGTGAAACGGTTGCATTAAACCACGCATATCGTTTCAGTGATGGCGAGGCTATATGTGAAAATTATGAATTTATCGAAAGCAGTAATGACTTACAACTGCTGTATTGCCCGGCAGAAAATAGTGAAATCAATTTACGCTTAAAATCGCGCCAAGTATTAATCAGGATGGGCTATTTAACTCTTTTATGGCGCAATATCAATCAGCGTTAGATACGGTGTTGGTAAATTCTTACCAGGTATCATGAATCTGCAACTGCTTACACTGGGCATGATAGCGAATATACATCAACGTAATATTACCGTCAGCCTGCCCATACGCAGCTGGCACATGGCACAATATGTATTAGAACAACCTGATCATATTGCGCTCGATTGATCAAGAGTAGCTTCACCATATTGCTACCCATGTCATATTGTTGCCAAATGATTGTGATATTGCATATTGAACCTCTGGCGAAGTTGGTGATTGCTATTCTGGCGGTGTGGCATGTAGGGATGATTTATTACTGTATTGATCGCGTAATGCTCCAGAAGAGCGTAAAGTAGTGATGAAGGGAGTGGTGCATTCCGATTTATTATTTAGTTGAATCAACAGAAAATATTCGCTTTGGTGTTACCACAATTGGATATTTCCCTCCTGCTGGAAGAAGCTCAGGTATTTCTGCTTGACACCGTATCTTTTTTAAGTCAGGCGCCTCAAGGGGCGGTCGAAGATTTGAGTCACCTAATTTTTACCTCTGGTACCACAGGCACCTCCAACACAGGTCAGTGATGAGTACCTTATCTCAGTCTCTACACCTGTCAGTCTCACAGCGTGCTCTCTATTCCGCTAATGAAACTTTTGATTGTGCAACGCTCCAGTTATGGTCAGTTTGGATCCATGGTGTAACGGTCATCACCCCTGAACGAAAAACCATTGCTGATCCACAGCGAATGCAGAAGCTGATTGTTGATTATCAACCAGATAATATTTTCTTAACGACGGGATTATTTGATAGCTACATGCAGTCTGGTAAGATCGCGCTTTTCTCAACGTTGATACTTTAATTTTTGGTGATGATGTTATTAACCCCTACAGTGGTGCGTGCCGCCGCATCTTGGAGTCAGGTTATCCCCCCAGTTAGTCGCGCTGCCGACCTCAGGTAATCATTGGTCGTTGATGGATCCACCCCACGTGCAAGAAGTGGCGGCGATGGTGGAAGATATAATGGCCGAACATTGTCAAGATATGGCTGAGGATGTATGCATATGAACATTGAAAAGCCTCAGAGTTTACTTGCTGCTTTCCACCATTGGCTTCAAACGACTCCTAAAGCTAATGCTTGGATCGATGCACAGCAAGCAGCAAAAGCTAAGCTATCGTGAACTGGATTAGAAGAGCTGTGCGTTGGCAGCCAAACTGGCTGTTTTGGCTTGAAAACCTGGCGATAGCCATATTGGCCGTTCTAAAGCTGGGAGCAAGTTATCTTTGCGTTGAACTCCATACACCTCAAGGCCGTTTAGAACAACTATTGGAAGATGTAGTGTCGGCGCTGGTGCTGACATCATCTGTTGTAAATTGTGCTTTACCGTAGACCACACTCTGTGTTCATTACAGTCAGTTGCCTGAAGCCATCCTGTCAGTACATTTTTAGGATACCATTCAACACCACAGGCGCTTGTGCCTGCCTGTTTTATGCCTCGGGTACTACAGAAAAGCCTAAAGCAGTCGCAGTTAGCCACAAGGGGATCCTGCGCATGGCTTGGCAGCCAGATTATGTCACTATCGTACCGGGCCAGGGGGCTCAGTTTCGACTCCCGCTTTTGATGCTTTCAGTTTCGACTTCTGGGGGGGGGAGCATTAACCAACGGGGCATATAATGATCACGCCGGATATGCTCTGTTATTAGGAAACAGACAGTGACTTGAAGCCTACTGCTCAGGTGGATGTCCTATTTATCACCTTTGCATTATTCTACTCGTTGATAACTGGCTCAGTTCCCTGGTTGGCTTCGATAAGCTGCTTATTAGTAGACCGAGAAGCTCTGAGGTCGAAAGCTGTTCAGCAGTTTTACTGTCAGTTTATGCCTAAGTCCACCACAGCTGATCTAAGTTTATGGGCTTACGGAATGTAGTATCTTTGCTACTGCTTGGTCAATTTCGATATTCATCATTATCAGAATGAATTATTTGAGTTTTTACATATTTATTTGAAAATAATATTTATAAGGTAAACTCTCATAGTTGCTAGTCACATAAATGATAAATTTTATAGCAATATATTACGAGGATAGGATGACTCTATGTTTTTCAAATATTTAGTGAAATCTTTTGGGTTGATATTGTTTATTACTGCCGTCTTTAGTAGCGGAAACGCTTATACAATTAATGACACTTAGCTTGCTAACATCGTTAAGTAAGAAGAAAAAAACTAAACTCTCATATTGGTTTTACTTATTTTTTAGCCACACAGGGTGATTTTGTGACAGTTTTGCGTTTTTCTCATCGTAATGAAAACTTGTTTATCGATATTTGAATTTAGGCTTCTATTATATTTTTTCTTAATAAATAAATTATTCAATAATGTCATCTAGAACAATCATTTTGAAAATCTATTTTATCTAAATGCTTTTCTTTCAAAAAATAAGCAAAATTGTAAGACTAATACTGCTGTTGGGCAATATCAATGGATGCTTTTTACACTGATTAACGATGAAGATCCCAGTTTTGCCTATTAAATTTTTGCACTGGGGTGCAGTTATATGGCTCTTTATTTATTTGCTATTATTAGTATTTTTACCTAATGTAGGATTTAGTGACAATGTATTAACGTGGTTACCTCAAAAAAATTTAAAGGATCTCTTTCCCTCGTTTGATAATGATTTTATGCAGCCGTTCTAGCGAAAATTAATGTGGTTGATAAGTCCTGGTAAACAGCCTGATCCATCGGTTGCAAAACATTGGTTAGCATCGTTACGTTTAGAATCCGGTATTAGTTATGTTAAAGGCCCGATTGATACTCAACTGCAGAAACAACTAGAAGAAAGCGTTCTTTCTCGTTGTCGTAAAGATGAACAACTTCCTGGAGATCCAGTATTAAAAAACCATAATAATGCTCATATTCCTCATGCTCAGTGGATGTTTTTTCAAATATATGACGTTTTTTCTGATAATAATAACAAAAATTTTATTATTGATTCTCTAATACTAATGTATAATATGTGGCAAAAATTAGCATAAAATACTAGTAACTTATGTCTACAAAATGGCTGGGTTATGATACAAGATTATCAAGGCTAATATTGGTATCTGATTTATGGAGAACTGATAGATTCGTCTTTTAATATGCATAGGATCCATCAGTTAGTAACTAATTTAGAAACCAAAGCGAAATAATTTACGGTTGATTATCCACAAGTACAAATTTTATTGCGAGTACTATGCTGTATAGTGATTATAAGAGCCAGTAGATAAAACAGGACATTTTACCTTTGGCATTATTGCTGTATTGGGAATGGGCTCACTAATCTTGATTGTTTTTCGTTCATTATTACTTTGTTTTTTATCGATTGGTATTGGCGCGTTAGTTGCTAGTATTACTACGTTACTCGTTTTTGGTGAATTGTATTTAATTACGTTAGTAATGAATATGAGCATCATAGGACTGTCGATAGACTCTTCCCTTTACTATCTTACAGAACGTATGGTTTATGGCCATGAAGCAGATCCTTGGCAAAGTCTTAGAAAAACACAAGCGACATTATTATTATTGGTACTTATTACTACTGTAAGTGTTTATATTATTATGATGTTTATGTCTTTTCCTGAAATTTTGTTGACATAAATCTTTTTGCTAAGTAAATTTCGAATGTCCCATTGGTTATTTCATTGTTTCAGGAATTAAATTCATTTTATTCCGTTGGGTAATGTTTTTATAGTATTGATACTTCTCGGTAGAAATAAAAGATAAAGATCGAGTGTTACTTGGAAAGTATGATTATTTTATTACATTAGTGTTTATTAACTACTATCAAGTAGCCATTAATTTATTTACTTCTAGAATGGAACTGAATATAACGCTTGTAGCTGTATACAGTGAAAGTTCTAAAAATTATTTGGTATGGGATAATTGTTTATTATAAAATAGTTAATTTATTCTATTTTATGTTAATAATTAATATTTTTTATTCTAATTAAGATTAATTTTAATATTGGTGAAATAAAAAATAGCTCTTAGTAAGCATTAATATTAAAATTTGATATCATACTATTATTATCCTTACTTACTTTATTGATGCTCATTAATTACTATGACTTTAGTTTTAGCGATAATCAATCAGTTTATGGATATAAATTAATGCCTTCAATAACAATTTTATTAATAACGCAACACCATCAAAAACAAATAGCAGTCTCAGTTAACCGCTTTTATTTTTCTAATATAGAAGTCTACTTTCTTATATGTATTAGGTTTTGCTAATCGTTATAGATAACATTATTTATGGAATTTTTGGATTGATAATTCGGATGGTTGCAACGAGGGAAATTAATGGTAATGTGGGGAAGCGGCATATTTATCTTCCACACGATGTCGTTGATCTTTCCAATACCAAAAGATAGAACGGAAATTTTACATATAATCGATATGTGTGTGTGAAAATTAGCCAAAAAAACCTTAATAATATATTACATTGTGCAAATATGAATTGGGATAGTAGGGTTAATGTTTATCTTGACAACAATACTTTCAATGTGATGAAAACATGTAGACAAGCAAGTGGTTTTGATATTAAGTTACCAACCAATATACATATAATATCAGTATGGAAGAGCATAAATTAACTGAATTTTTAACTGCGGATGAGGGATAAGTTTTATAAATTCTGTTTGAAAAATAAATATGCTTAATATTAGCTTCGGTCTATATTGCGTCTTGGTTGTGTAAATGTACCGGAGGAATTTTACTCTGATGTTGATGGAAAAGATTATCTTACGCCCCTATTATGTGAGAAAATGCGCCTTTGTACCGAAAATGAAGTTTTAGTTAATACAGCCACAAATCGATCGGGAGAAAACGGAACTGTTATAATTAATTGGTTGCAGTACAACTGGGAAATCCGATTTACAAAATGAACGATTATTGCATAAATTTGCAGAGGAATTACGTAGGTAAAAAGCAGGTTATCCTTCATATTTTCTGCTGGCCGGCATCTTGTCTTTTAGTGAAATCTCATTTTTTTTGTGGACCGAATTTATTTACCGATATACTGTGTCGCCTTGATGTGGATCTTAATAACGCTTAAAGCAAATATAAGGTAGCATTAAAAAGTAATCGCTTAAAAATGTTGTTGGCAGAAGAGAAAATAGAGAAGTTTGCTTTCGGCGTAGAGAATAAAATTTGTACAGTAAAATATGGTTCAGATCATAGTTGTGCGAAAATATTTTCTTAAGTTTTTAAATAGATCATCGAGTGATCTAATGGTTAACTAAAAAATTGGTTATTATGTTAGTTCAAATTGTTCTGGCAATAAATAGATTTAAAAATTAATTCCATTAGTATTATTGGTTTCATTTTTACCTAGAGGCTATCTTATTACTACTATAAATAACAAATTTTTTGCTGGTCAAAATGCCTCACCCACTTGAAAATAAAAGCCAGTGCTATTATGACCAATACCAAAATCTAATCGTATATTCATTCTAGGTTTAAATTCGAATCGATAGCCTACACCAACAGTCGATAACCAATGATTTGAGCCCTAGTTTTGAAGGTGAGTCACTAAGTGTTCCTGCTCCAATCTAACCAACGATACCATAGCGCCAATCCAACTTTCTGCGATATTTTAATTGGGTAATAAAAACATTATTATCCCGATAACGCCCTTCATAATAACCTCTTATCTGATTTGCATTACCTAACAAAGAAAGATGATCCCAAGGAACTCAACCTGAAGTAAAACGGGCATAATTATCACCGGCTAAAACGCTATCTTCTAATAGTGTATAGTAGACAGTGTAACTGTGTGCTTTGAAAGCGATTATTGCTAGTGAGTTCTGGAGAAAAATAGCTATAAATAACTTCAAGGGCTTGACCTTGTTGTGCGTTAGGTAAGGAATCACGTGAATCATAATTGAAGTGGGCACTACTGATTCCAGAACTAACTATAGAACGACCACCTACTAATTTTTACCACTATTATCTAAATCACTAGCATTGAGTGATGAAAAATCCCTATATAAGTATTATTATTTGCTACTTACTTATTAAGCTTATTAAAAAATCTTCAATACCTGGATCGTGGTAGCTGTTTTTGATGTTGTTTCTCCAGTATCATTTTTTGCTCGTGTGTTAATAGCTTATAAAATTGGTTATATATGCGTGCCATCTCAATTTGTTGTTCAATAATTTCTTGTGACAGTTTTTCTGCTGTTGCGCGAAAAGCGGCTTCATCAAAAATATCTGCTGTCATCAAATCATACAAAATTTCACTTTCTTGTCGTGAAACCTTCTTTCTAAAGCTTTGTTGCCGTTGTGAAGCCATCAAGTCACGCATTTGCTGGCGTTGTCTTTTACTTAATGTAATACCCTTTATTAAAGGGATAAATATGTGATAGGGATTACATAACCTATTATACTTAGAGATATAGCTATCATGTTTTACAGCCTGTATTTGTTCGGCGGGTTTTGATGTTGCTAAACTAACATCTGTTGCTTCGGCTAAAGTCGATGTTGAGCTAACAATAAATAGCGATGATGTAAAAGTTATCATTGCCCAGTGACGCATTAATAATTTACTCCCGCCCTCTTTAGATAACAATGTTAATATTATAATCACTATATCCGTGTGGTTGAAAACTAGCGTCAGAGCGTGTAAAAGAACGTAAAGTCAT
>JBDPYZ010000016.1:0-57198 GCA_047291315.1 Candidatus Phloeobacter fragariae
TGCTTTATTGTGGGATACAAATTGCACTATTCATCATAATTTCCTGGAAGGATTGTTGTTTGCCTTTTATCCCCAATCATAGGTTATAAGGAATCAAAGTCATGTGATGGCAGAAAACCATTTATTTCTGGTTGTTCATTTACGGGATCGAGGAAAATCTGAAATAGCAACGGGAAATTATCGCGAGTTGTTAACCCATTGGGAAGCAAACGAGTTTCTCCCTGAAGTATGAGCAGAAGATGATCTTAATCGCTGTAACAACGTATTTTGGCAGATCATTTTCGTTGGAAAAAGCAGCGGGAGAAACCGTTGATGAATTACTTATTGGAAAAACGTAATGAACTCCATAAAAATAGAATATAAATATAGAAGAAAAATAATTATTGAGTAATTCAAATCGGCTCGGACAGTCACCTACGTTAATTAAGTGTATGTCAGATTAAATCGGGGTTAGATTCTTTTTAGTTTCTGTGGCTCTTAATAACCGAAAAGCCATCAATTTTTCCGGATTTGGTTATTGATGCCATGCACAAGCGCACCAATAGAGATCAAATACTATGTCGTCCCGCCAATTTTAATCCTATAAGGGGGCGGCGAAAAATATGTAGTTAAAAGGCCATTATTGATACCACCTGATTGATCCTCGAAATAAAAGAACAGGAAAACCTGAAAATACAGCTAAAATCAATTTCCACAATTGACAAAAGGAGGACTTTATCAAATTACAGCTTCACGGTTTTACTATTACGACAGAGGGTGCTTGCTGAATTTATAAACATTTTTATCGCTTTAAAAGTAAATCTTCATCATCAAACACTTTATAAACTATTGAACGTACGATCTTTAATTGACGGGCAATCGCTGTTGCTCCCATTCTCTGAGAACGCAGTTGCCTAATTTTCTCTCGATCAACACTACGTTTACACCCAAAATGAAGGTCCCTTAATTTCACTTCTAGTCGGTCTTCGTTTGTTCGTTCTAAAATACGTTGACGTTCCGCCTGAGCAACTGCTGATAAGATGGTGATACCATACACCCATTTTGACGTTATTAGCGTAGAACACCATATTGCCGTGACTATTGAATAGGACTTGATTCAGTGTCACCCACATTGATGGAGTAGGTTACATGAAATTTGCCATTGACGGTGCCACTTGCACATTTATCCAGTGCATTTTTTGCACAATCTACAGTTTCTAACAAACCAAAATTTTTAATTTAGAATAAGCTGAATTATTAACTGACTTGTTATATGCTCCCAGTTGAAATGCTGTAAGGAAACACCCCACGAGCATTATAAGATCCGTCAAATACGAAAAATATCTAACTAAGTACAACTCTCTGTCTATGCCGCTACTCAAAGACAGCACCTGTTACCCGGTATTTTTCAGCTTTTCTCTTCTTTTTTTGATCACAAAAGGCATTCTTTGTGCTTGTACCCTTGTGTGATGCACCTGCGATATCCTTTTTAAGGAATACATAAAATGAAAATGAAACTAAAAATGGGCTTTTTCACGCTGGCATTCTGTGTTTCCTTCTCTTGTACGGCGTATGCACTTCCCAATATTACTGTCCTGGCAACCGGCGGGACTATCAATTTTGAGGGGGAAATTTTAGAGAGCTCGTGCATGCTTTCTTTCTCCTAATCTTCTGGAACTCCTTTAACTATACAGATGGATGATTATATGAAAAATAAAGTACTTAACGCTCGTGGTAGAAAAATTACCGGAAGTGACACGCGGATATAAATTAATCTAGACAGATGCCATAATGGTAATGGTTATTCGGTTTATCCTAAAGTAAAAATTAGGGCAAATAATGATACTCATCATGACAAACTTAATAAAGTTAGATGAACTAGGGACAGAAGGGGTAGTTATTGGTCTTTATGATCCACCTGGTAATTTATTAGATATTAAAAAACAATATGAGCCTAATACCGCTTTTGATAATAAAAATTCATTTATTATCAAATTGGAGGCAGCTTATGTTGCTAATCGGTAGCCAATCAAAGTCCGTAAGACAAATACTTAGATGAGTTTTGAGATTGATTATAAATAAAAATTGATAATTGAATTTTTAAATATTTTTTTCTAGTCATAGAAAGGATTCTTTATATTTATGACTAATATTTGAGTAATAATAATGAAAAATAGAATTATAAAGTTTTTCACACTTTATATACTATTATTTTTTATATTTAAAGTTTATGTAAATGTAACAATTAGTGGAACACGCGTTATTTATGAGGAAAATAAAAGGGAAGTTTCAATTCTGGTAACTAATCATGATGAGAATAGCTTTATTTAATTCAATCTTTTATTAGTATTGATGCCGATGAAAAAACCACCATTTATTGTTATCCCACCATTGTTTCGTTTAGACGCAGGCAGAGAAAATATTTTGCGAATTATGCGCCCGGGTGGTGACTTGCCTTTGGATAGAGAATCTTTTTTTATCTCAATGTAAAAAGCGATCCCTTCAGCTCAGGATAATATGCAGAATGTTTTTATTTATTACGGTAAAAACCCGAATAAAATTATTTTATCGCCCAAAAGAAATTCAAGGTGATGAGGACGAGAGTTATAAGTTATTAACATTTGACCTTCTTAGTAAACAGTTAGAAATTAAAAATCCAAGTAATTATTATGTAACTTTTAATCAAATTAAAATTGGTGATCAAATAGTTAATTTAAATGGTGCAGATATGATTGCTCCACAAGGAATAGCTTATTTTAATATATCTGCTGACTCATCTAATTTAATTAGTTGGAATAGCATAAATAGTTATGGTGGTATTAGTACAGAGATGAAAAAAAATCTACCTTAGATGAAATGAAAGGTCTTTAATGTAATTTTTAATAAAAAACTAGAAAAAAACAGCTATGCTCATTTGTATTTTTTCTAGTGATTTTATGTTTATTGATTTGAGTTCATTTTCTTCACCTGGTGGGCAGTTGCCAGGAACCTACAGAGTTACTGTTCTTCTTCATGGGATAGAAAAAGAGAACAAAGATATTAACTTTGTTTAGAAGAATGGACAATTATTTGCTGCGTTAACTGTCGACGATCTAAGGCGATTAGGTGTTAAAACCACTGCTTTTCCTGAATTGATGATACTTCCTGCCAAACATATTTTTTATAATATTGAGGATTATATTCCTTACTCCACAATATCATTCGATTTTTATCAACAACGTCTTGAAGTTAATACTCCGTAAGCAGTTATGGATAATCTGGCCAGAGATACTGTTCCAACCAATTCATGGCAAGTAAGGGGAGTCTGCTTTTTTAATGAGTTATGATTTTAGTGGTTCTCATCATCATAATCGCAGCTCAACCAGTCAAAATTATTATTTAAATTTACACAATGGAATTAATATCGGCGCTTGGCGCTTGCGAAATCAATTAGTTTATAACTATGATTCGCAAAGAGATAAGAATAATTTATCATCTGTTAATAGTTATATTCAATGCGATATTCATAAATTAAAAAGCCAAATAGTTTTAGGTGAAACGTTTATCAATAATGATGTTTTTAACAGTATTCAATTCATTGGTGCATCAATTATCTTTGATGATTTAATGTTACCAAGTAGCCAACGTGATTTTACGCCAGTTATTCGAAGAATAGCGCAAACAAACGTGTGGGTTACGATTCGAAAAAATAATTATATCATTTATGAAAATTATGTTCGGTTAGGTCCTTTTGAGATATCCTATCTTTATGCGATACACGGTTCTGGTAATTTGCATGTTACAATCACTGAAGATAATGGCAAACAAACAAAATTTATCCAGCCATTTTCATCAGTATCTATAATGTAATGAGAAGGAAAATCAAAGTATCAGTTTAATCTGGGATGTTATGCTAATTCCAAAACAATTTTTTATAGACGCTATTTTAGTTAATTAGCATCAATATATTGGGTTTCTAATCAATCAAGTTTATTATCTGGTATCCAAGCTGCGGAAAATTATTTATCTCTTTCTCTTTTTCTTTCTTTTTGTCTGGGGTTAGGTTTAGATAATTTTGGGTGCTATTTTTTTAATGCAGTATTTGCTGATGCTAAGCGGCCCAATAATAGACATAAAAAAGGGCAGCTTTATAAAATTCAATATGAAAAAAGTATTGGTGAAATAGGGACATCCTTTAATTTTGCCGGAAATTTTTATACTAGCGCTGAATATTATTCTTTTCCAGAAGTAAATAGACATTTAAGAAATCAGGATTTTGAAAACGGACAAAATAAACTTAGCCAATTTCAGTTTACGTTTAATCAAAATATAGAATACTTTGGTAGTTTTTATTTTTCTGCTTATTATCAGAATTAGCATCTAAAAAAGGCACTACTCAATCATTATCTGCCAGATATAATATTAATATCTCTAACATTAAAGTTAAGGAGGATTCTTGTATAGTAGAAATCCCAAAATTAAATGTTCAAATGGGAAGCCGTATATAAAAAAATTTTAAAGGCAAGGTAACTTCTACTGGAGAGCGTACTTTTAACATTGATGTAAAATGCAGAGGTGTTAATCAAGCCTATATTACCTGGCAAGGAGAAGATTCAAATGATGTTATATACGCTGATAAAAATTCGTCAGCAACCGGGGTTGGGATTCGGATTTTGGCTAAAAATACAGCTGTAGTCTTTAATAAAAAATTAAGCATAGATTTTTTAAATCAATTAACTAACAACGAAAAATTTTATCAAACTGGTAATAACGTTTCTGTCGGAACGGTTAATGCGACAGCAACATTTACTATTGATTATAAATAAAATAATTTTTTATTAAGGATATTAATATATCGATAAGACATGATGATTATTTAATTTGTTAGCGCTTTCTATATTTGTTTATTCAATTAGCTTGAATGCTAACTTTACTTTAATTTTATTAAACAGTAATATTTAATTTTACTAACATTAATAATGTTTATAATTTTACAATAACAATATCTTTAACCTATTAGAAACCCATAATATATTAATAGTTAATAATTTTGTTGTTAGCATTGTTACAAAAATATTTCTTTTTTATTTTTAACCACTTATTGGATTTATTTAACCGTTTACTTAGAAAAAATCAACCGCTACCTCTTCCGATTTATTATATTCATTATGGCAAAGGATATTTTTAAACTGCCATGAATTCAAAATAAATGCTAAAAACAGTAAATAAAATTTATTTCCATGTACGCTTCGGGGTGTAGTGCTTGCCGTTTTCATCATGATGGCAACCCGATCATGACGTGGTGCATGATTTTATGGTGTTGTTTATTTCATCCCGCCGCAATGCTATTTCTTTAGAGGAAATCGTAAAAAAAGAGATGGGAGTGGTGCAAGGTTCAATTGCGTTATTCGGCTGCTTTTTGATTATCATATTAGCAGTATTGGCGTTAATTGTAGTAAAAGTATTGACCGAAAGTCATTGGGGTGTCTTTACCGTTTTCTCAACCGTCCCGAGCGCGATTTTTATGGGCATTTATATGCGCTATATTCGGCCAAGTTGTGTCGCGTAGGTCTCCACTTATTGCTCATGATCCTTATTGGGGTCCAACGTTAACCTTTAAAGATACGGTCATTGCTTATGTCTTAATTGGCTATGCTTTTGTGTCAGCACTATTGCCAGTGTGATTGATTTTAGCGTCCCGAGATTATTTGGCGACCTTTTGAAAATAGGTGTCATTGTTGGTTTAGCAATCGGTATTATCATTCTTAATCCAGATTTAAAAATGCCAGCTGTAACCCAATTTATTGATGGAATCGGGCCGGTTTGGAAAGGTATATTATTTACTTTTCTGTTTATTATTATTGCTTGTGTTGCCCTGTCTGGTTTTCATGCTTTAATTGCGTCGGGAACAACACTTAAATTGTTGGCAAATGAGACCGATGGGCGCCACATCGGTTATGGTGCTAGTCGCTGCTTCTATCATTGAACATGGTATCTATTTTGCAATGAATACGCTTTTTGGCTGTATTAGGTTTTACCATACCTACTAGTTTGGATGAATTAGGCGGCTCTGATGCACCTATGATTATCGAGCAATTGAAAGCAGTGACAGTACATGCTGCGGCAACAGTTAGTTCTTGGGGGGTTATTATTTTGCCAGAGGAAATCTTACAAACGGCTAAAGATATTGGTTAATCTTCGGTTTTGAATCATGCCGGTGGCACGCTTACCCTTTTATGTAGGCATTGCTTATGTATTCCATCAAATTATGCCTGTCGCAGATATCGGATTTTGGTATCACTTTGGTATTCTTTTTGAAGCTTTATTTATTTTGACCGCTTTGAATGCGGGCACACGTTCCGGTTGATTTATGTTACAAGATCTTTTGGCCAATTTTATCCCTGTGCTGAATGCGCTGAAAAAAACAGATTCTTTAGTTTTTGGTGTTATTAGGTACTGTTGGTTGTGTGCGTCTATGGGGTCACCTGCTTTTTATCAAGGGGTTGTTGATCCATTAAGTGGTGTTAAAAGTTTATGGCCATTATTTGGTATATCCAATCAGATGTTGGCCGCCGTTGCGTTAGTATTAAGGAGTATTATTTTGATTAGAATGAAGTGTATTATAAGTATATTTGTGTAACGCTAGCTCCAGCAGTATGATTATTAATATGTACTAAATGGACCTTAGGTTTGAAGTTGTTTAGCTCTGATCCTCATCTGGAAGGGTTTATCTATTTGGCTCATTCATATCAAGCAAAAATAGCAACAGCAACCACTGTAGCAACGGCTCAGAAACTGTCTGATATGCATAATAATCATTCTGAACAACCTATCATGAGTATGAAGAATAATTGTTTCTGCAACGTCAGGCAGCGCTCTATGCTAGTAGTGATAAAGGTGGCTTTCGCTGTTGCTAGCGATAATTCAATGGATGTGATAACTGAGGCTTAGCAGTATGACACCAATATCAGTAACAATATTGACAGGCTTTCTAAGAGCTGGCAAAATGACATTGTTTCGTCATATTCTCAATGTAGATAGAGCATGGCTATAAAATTGCAGTTATTGAATATGAATTTGATGCAGAGTCGATTGATAGTGAACTCATCGGTGATAATACCACTCAGATAACAAGGTTAAGTAATGGTTGCATTTGTTCTAATCGCTTGATTATTGAGTTTACTCGAATGGTTGATCCTAGCACTATTACGCAAACTCTCTTTTCACATGGAATTTCTTATTAACGTTTCTTGTTAGATGGAATTATTGCAGTTGTGGATGGGGTACATGCTGAGACAGCTTAATCAATTCATTATTGCTCAAGTTCAGATTGGGATCGTGAATGGCAAAATGGTGAGGTATGTCAAGGTCTAATGGTTTTTATTGGTTTACATTTACCTGAAGAGGAAATTCGGCAACAATTTGCATTATTAGCCGAAAGCAAAAGCATTAGTTGATGGGTTATTTCTGGCTACCTTTGTTACTTAAAGACAACAAAGGTAGCAATGGTATTAGATATCGAGCCTCTTGGTTTGCCAACGCTTAGAACGCCAACGCCAGGCATTGGTTAAACCTCGTAGCCATTCATCACATAGAAATCCAAGCCAGATCCCCAATAATCCCATTTCCATATTTAAACCTAAAAAATAGCTAATTGGGATCGCAATACCACACATAGAAATAAGCGCGGTATAGAAAGGAAAGCGGGCATCGCCAGCAGCACGTAAGGCATTCACCATGACAATATTCAGCGTTCTGCCAGGCTCTAAAAAAACAGAGAGTAAGAAAAGTGGAAGTAATAATTTTACAATGTTGTGATCTTCAGTAATTGCATCCAATAGAGGTGTATGAAATAACCAGAAACAAAATACAATACCAATGGTAATAAAAAATCCCCATTTCAAGCTCTTTAATCCTCTCTGGTAGGCATCTTCAAAGCGCTTGGCGCCGACTAAATGACTAACCATGATCTCATTACCAATACTAATGGAAATCCCAAACAGCATAATAAATAGTGAAAGTTGGAAATAGAGAGTTTGAGCAGCAAGAGGGGATTCTCCCATTAAACCGATGAAAGCAGAAGCAACCATATAGTGTAAAATCCAGACTAAATTTTCGCCTGCCGAGGGGAGTCCAATATGTAATATTTTATTCAACATATCTTTTGACCAGCGGAACAGTAAAGTGGGAACAAATTTAATCCTCAGACTACTGAACAATAGAAAGAAAAGTAATATAATAGCGACTATGCGACCGATAGCAGTAGACCAGGCAACACCGGTTAAGCCATATTGTGGCAAGCCAAAAAAACCATATAAAACGATCATATTACCGAAGATGGTGATTATATTAGCAATAAATGTTACCCACATTGCCGGTTGTGATTTGCCATAAACACGTAAGCAAACTGCTAATATGATTGAAATTGCTTCTGGTATTAAACATAAACCAAGAATATGTAAGTAGGCGTAACCATAATCCAACAAATGTGCTGGTGTATTCATGATACCAAGTATCTTATAGCCAAATAGTAGAATAATGGCGGCGCTAAGAAAACCTAATAGAAAGTTAAAAGCAATGGAAATATGAATGGCTTGACTGGCCTTTTCTTTTTTACCTGCACCTAAATATTGGGCGATAACAACGTTGCATCCTACACTGATAAAATTAAATATGGTGATAAAAAGATCAAAAACTTGGTTGCCTACTCCCATTGCTGCTAGATAAGTGATGGAGACGTGGCTTACCATATAAGTATTGATAAGTAATGTCGCAAAATGTAGCAGAACATCAATAAAGATGGGCCAACTTAGCGAGTAGAGTGAATGCTCGGCAACATCAGATGAATGCATTATGCACCTTTTAAAGTAAACGAGAAGGTTTTTGGCAAAACAAACAAAAAAACGACTAAATATTTTACACATTTTATTTTTGTATGATAGATGATTAACTATTTATTATTTGTTGGTATTTTTCTGTTAAAATTTTATTAGTTAAATTAATCGAATACTTAAGAATTTTTTCTTTTTTTATAATTTTTAATTCTATATTAATTAAATTAGATGATAAGTGTTTATTGATAATTTACCTTAACATATTGTTAATTTATTGTAATAAGCTATTTTATTGGCTAGTTATTGATTAAATAATGATTAATAAAATAAGCCTGTGGTAGGTACCACAGGCTCCTGGTGTTAGCAATCGACGGTTTGGTTAATTTTACAACCTAAAATGTATTAAAAATTATTTTCGGTTTATCATTTTAAATATTTTTGTAGTTCCAGTTATGGCAGCTTTGGCAAGTAAACGTTCCATAGAACTTACCCCATAAAAACCGTGGAAATCAGGGCAATTTTGTAAAATATATTGTGCGTCTTTAGGTATTGCAAGATGACCGCGATGGCGAAGTACAATAATATTTTTACGCACAGTTTTTGCAGTTGCGCTCTGCCCAATCGTTAATAAGTTCTACGTAATCTTCTAATGAGTGAATTGTTTTTGCACCGACATCACTACCAGTTGTTAATCCTATATGCGTGACGATAATATCAGCTTCTGCTTCTGTCATGTTTTTAGCATCAATGGCACTAAAAACGTAAGGCATTGTTAATAAATCTTTTTCGTGGGCTTGACGCATCAAATCAACTTTTAACGTATATCTGATGCCTGCTCCTTCAAGGTTAGCTTGGAAATTACTATCGATCAAACTAACAGTAGGAAAATTTTGTATACCAGCAAATCCCATTATTTTTAGAGAGTCAAGGTATTTATCGAATTGGCAAAATGGGTCGGTATTAACACCCGCTAATACCGGGGTATTTTTAACCACGCGTAATACTTCTTTTGCCATCTCTATAACAATATTTTAGCATTGCCATAAGAAAGTAAACCTGCCAATGAACCCTTACCAGTCATGCGATAGCGACCGGAGTTATAAATAAGATCAATCCCTCCTCTTTCTTTACATATCGCTGATAAACCCGAAGATAATGGGTTGACCATGCTTGACCATCATTTGAAATTTTTCTAATAATGATGCACGTGTTTGATTCATTTCAAGGACTCCAAATTAATTCATTAATTCTTGCGGCAATTGCATCACTTTATGACAAAATTCTGCTGTGGTGATATGGTAAGGATTGATTATTAATCTTTTGTTAGCTGTTTTTTGGGTAGTTTGATTTAAACGCATCAATAAAGGCTTGGTCAGCTTGTGGTGACCAAAAAACGCCACTTTCAATATTTAATGCGGAAAATTCCCCTGTTGGAATAATAAAAGTAACAGCGTCTTTACATTGATTAAGCTTCTGCGTGATCCAAACCCTCATCTGATAATTTTTCTCGGCTGTAGTGCGCATTAATGTAACTTGACTGTTATGATGATAAAAATAGCGATCTTTATATTTGTCAGGAATCTGTTGTTGGGCGACCAAAGTTAACAATATTTAACACCGTACGAGATGATATAGTGTGTCTGTGTACGCATGATTGCGCCAAAGCGATCTTCATCACAGGCAAGTATGCTGTCAAAAAGGTAATCACAAACTTCAGTAGTTGTTATATCAAGCACGTAATCTAATAATTGGCTAATTAATCAGTTTTTCCATTGCTTTGCCGCTAGTTACCGTTGCATGAAAGACTAAACAATCGTAATGATCATCTAATTGTTTGGTTAACTGTTGGACACAGGGGGCTATTACACCAAACATCATTAGCGCCATTATTGGTTTATTATAATCTTCACTTTTATCATCAGAATTAAAAATTACAGCATCGGCGATTTGAGCAGCGGCATTTTTTAGAATTTTACGGCAGATGAGTTTAAGGCCTGGAATATCTGTGACTGAGTACATCATAGAAATACCGCTGGACTTATATAATCCGAAATATCACCGGACGCCATCGTTGAGATCATTAGCTTCGGTATACCGATAGTAAGAGATTGTATTGCGGGTGTAATAAGGGCCGTTCCACCTGAACTACCTAATCCAAGAATTGCTAAAACATCTTTTTGTTGTGAGACATATTTCTCAAATGCTATTATCATAGCTGCGATAGGTTCTCCTCTATCTTGACAAAAGATAGCTTTTCTTCCTATAGGATGATAGCTAGCAGCAGTTTCAGAGGTAATATCAGCTCTATCATCTAAATTGTCAGGTTTAGTAGTTAAATCAACAATATGCACTGCTAAGCCAGTTTCTTATAGTTGATTAATATAAAAGCTTTTGGTGCCCTTAGTATCTAAGGTCGCTACAATGTAGATATATCCTTGCTGTCCTTCCATAATAAATCCTTCATTGTTCGAGGACCTAGATGAGAGTATTATATGCATAAAAAGAGTAAGCTATCATTTCTACTTTTTGTAAATTGAGATGTTAGTCTCAATTTATTTTAATTTTTTAGCGTTATATGGTTTCTTAGTGACAGTACATTCTAATTATAAAAGTTATCGTAAAGGTGACGTTTAAATCCATTTTGGTTAAAAATAAAGGATAAATTTTATGACGTCAATTGATCTTACTTCACAATATACAGGTATTAGAAAACGGACTTTTAATCGATTAATTTCAACAGCATTAAGCTTATTTGAAGACGGAAAATTACCTTCTGTTTCTGAGGTCGCAACTCATGCACATGTTTCAAGAGCGACAGCTTATTGTTATTTTCCAACTCATAGTGATCTTGTTTCTGCAATTGTGAGTGAAAGCTTAGGGCCTATTTTAACTTGGTTGCCTGATAGCAAAAAAACTGAAGAACGGATCCAAGAACTATTGTTATTTGCCTATCCTCGTATGTTTCAATACGAAGGAGCGCTTAGGGCAGCATTACAAGTTTCTTTGCAGCAATGGGCAGCAGCTCGTTCATCAACAATCAAAGTAGACAAACGGTTAGTTCGTGGACATCGGAAAGATATTTTGGCGATGATAGTTGAACCTATGAAGGATGATTTTTCCCCAGAAATCATTGAGAGAGTTAAAAGAGCATTTTCGCTTATTTATGGTTCTGAGGTCTTTTTAGTAATGAAAGATGTCTGGAATATGGACAATGCGGAGGTAATAGAAATTAACCAATGGATTGCGAAAGCAATTTATAATCAAGCTATTAAAGATAATGAAAACAACTCATAGGTCTCTTTATTATTCAATAATATTCATCTAGTATGCAGCTGGCTGATAAAGTAAGAAATCGATATCAACTAAACGGAATCGTGTGATTAGTGGATAAGATATCTATTCTCGATTCATTAATCGATATAAATTATAGTTCTGGCAAATTACGGTCGTAATAAATCTCTTACATCTCTTTTTTTAACAGATAAGTAATCCGTTTTTTCTCTCAGCAGCAAGTTGTTCTGCGATCGTGTTAAACAAATAAGTTATTAAGATTAAGCTCAAAGTCTTTTAGCATCATTTTAGTATGGAAAAGATTTTCCTGATAGAGGTTAACATCTATCATATGGTACTGAGACTGAAATTCTTCAGGCATATAATTTTGAACCGAGTTAATTTCGTGATTAATATATAAGTTTGATGCCATTAACATCGCGCGTAAAACCACGAATACGATAATCAATAGTAACAATATCTGATTCAAGTTGATAAATAAGATAGTTAAGGGTTTTTAATGGCGAAATTATGCCACAAGTGGAGACTTCGATATCCTCTCTAAAAGTGCATATACCATCATCTGGATTTCTTTTTGGGTAGGTTGAACAAAATATGGCTTTTATCGAGATAAACAACGATAGAATCAGGTAATGGTCCTGGATTTTTAGTGTTGTCTACATCTTTGGGGTTTATTGAATTTTCACTGAGCAAAATGGTAACACTGGCAGCTTGATGTTCATAATCTTGCCGGGCAATATTCAAGATATTGGCATCAATAATAGAGTAGGTTTTAGTTAGAATTTCAGTTAAGTGTGTTGCATTATATTGCTCATCAATATAATGCCAAATAACAATGGAGATTTGCTGCTGTTTTGACATAACAGATATCGTATATATATACAGAAACTTTAGACTTTTAGTTAAATTATTAAAACCATGTAATTTAAATTTTTGCAATCTATTTCACCTCCTATTGAGTAAAACTGAGCTTTTTTAGCTAGTAAATTCAGTAAGTACTGTGGTAAAGCGAAGCTGGCTAGATGTAATGCTGGCGTATAATAGCGACAAGTAATATCAGCTTTTTTAAAACGATCTTCCAGTATTTGCAAGGGTCTTTGACGTAATTTTGGTGTTTGGCTGGCCCAGGCAAAAGTCATCATTCCGCCATAGTAAGATGATACAGCGGTTTGCAATCCTTGAAGTAATCAGATAGTTTTTGGTGACTATTAATCACTTCATCTGGTTGCAGGAAACAAACACTATTTTGTGCAACTAAAATGCTATTTTCATTCAGCTAGTTGACACATCCATGGTAAAAATCTGAAGTAAATAGCCTTTATCCTGGTCCGATAGGATCGGTGCAGTCAGAAATTATCAGGTCAAATTTTTGCTGGGTTGTCTTAATGAAATTGACACCATCATCAATGACCAATTTAAAACGTGGATCGTTATAAACCCCTGCATTATGACTGTGTAGATATTGGTGGCAAAATTCGACTGCACTGGTATCAATTTCAACCATTGTGATGCTTTCTAAATATTGATGGCGACATACTTCACGCAACATTCCTCTATCACCTCTACCAATTATTAGTACTTTTTAGCGTGACCATCAGCAAATAAAGGGACATGAGTCATCATTTCGTGATAGATAAATTCATCCCGTCAATTGTTTATACCACGCCATTAAGGGCCATAATCCGCCCCATCTCAACATTCTCAAAAATAATCAGCTCTTGGTGAGCAGTTTTATTATGATAAAGTATATTATCGATAGTAAAATATTGACCTAAATTGTGTGTGTGTGGGGGGGGGCCGAGCCAAATTTCTTTTTTTTGACATGCTTGTCTTTCCCTTTCTAACAGAGTTTAAAAAGCGCAGCTAATAATTCGTTTCGTTTTAATGGTAAGTTAGAAATTTTTTTATTTAAATGCATGAAAGAAAAAATTTATTTTACATAGGCAAATAATGCTAAAGAGTTATCGGCAAGCACCCTGCATTTTTTCTACGGGACGGGGGGTGGGGATGTTTTTAAGTCATCATAACGCTTTTCATTTAATTTTGCTATGGTATTTTTGTCGTAATTACTTAGATCCCAATGATTACTCTGTGCAAAATAGATGATTGCTCTTTCAATTTCACGATCAGGAATTTGTAAGTAACCACAATCATGCTTTTAAAATATATAAAATTCTGTTAAATAATCAAAATTTTCTGTTTCATGAATTGATAGAGCAGATATTTCGGTTGAAAAAATAAACTAAAAAAACAGGGCTATATGTGAAATAAAAATAATTTTACGCATTCAGTTATTTGTATAATTTAAATGTCCATTTATTCTATTAATAGTTATAGAACTATTAAGTATACTTTTTTAAACAAAACTAGATAAATATATTGTCATAGTACATAAAAAATATTGGCTTGATCTTCCTGTAAGTGGAACCTCTATATTTTAGTGAAATTATCTATTTTCTATCATTTCACGTTTATACCTTATTTTATTAGGGTTTAATAATAAAGGAGCAAGCTATGTTGTGTCGGGATTTTATGAAGTTGGCAGCGGCAATGGCATCGGTAAGTTTATTACCAACTTGGAGTTGCGCTGCACTGTCTGCAACTCAATATCCTTCTTTACCTATTCCACCATTATTATGGCCGGATAATTATGGCAAAATTACGATTCGGGTTACTCAAGGTAAAACGCAATTTTTACCAGAAAAATTAGCAGTAACATGTGGTTAAATGGATCGTTGTTAGACCCATCCATCAGGCTTAAATCAGGCCAGAGTGTCTCTATTGATATTTACAATCAGTTATCCGAAACTACCGCATTACATTCACGGACTAAAGATCCCCGGTGAGGTGGATGGTGGTCCTCATTCGGTAATTAAACAAAATTCCGTGAGAAGGGTTAATTTTGCAGTTAATCAGCCCGAGGCAACTTGTTGGTTTCATCCGCAACCTCATGGCAAAACTGCTTATCAAGTTGCAATGGGGTTGGCGGGTTTAGTATTAATTGAGGATGAAAACAGCCAATCACATAAATTACCAAACCAATGGGGTATAGATGATATTCCGATTCTTTTGCAGAATAAACATTTAGATAGCGTAGGGCAGATAGATTATCAACTTGATGTAATTAGTGCTGCTGTTGGTTGGTTTGGTAACACTATTTTGACTAATGGCGTTGTTATTACCTAAACATACAGGACCAAAGGGTTGGTTACGTTTACGTTTTCTTAATGGCTGTAATGCCGGAAGTTTAAACTTAGCAACCAGTGATGGGCTTAAAATGTATATTATTGTTAGTGATGGGGATGGGGACTGTTAAATGAAACTGTTGCAGTAGATCAATTACCGATGATAAGTGCTGAACGTTTTGAAGTACTGATAGATCCCTAGAATGGTAAAGCGTTTGATATTGTTACATTACCAGTCAAACAAATGGGGATGGCGATAGCACCCTTTGATGAACTGGTAGCTGTATTGCACATTGAGCAGGGATTGAACACAAGAGCGACTTTTTATCTGATAGCTTAGCTTCTATTGCATCATTGCTTGATTTGACTGGAATTAAACAGTGTCAATTGCATTTAATGATGGATCCACGTTTAGATATGCAAGGTTATGATGGCGCTTAGAAAAGAGTATGGTGAGCAGGCTATGGCTTGTGAATATGCATGGTCATGCATGAAAATGGGGGGGAACAACACGTATGCATAATCATTATCAGCAAGCTCCAATGATGAATCAATCATTCGATCTTCTCCATGCCAATAGTATTAATGGCCGACCTTTTTTAATGACGGAATTGGCGTTTAATGTAGTAAAAGGTCAATATGAACGTTGGGTTATATCAGGTCGTGGTGACATGATGTTACATCCATTTCATATTCATAGAATTCAAATTTAAGATCCTTACAGAGAATGATCAACCATAGGCTCCTCATCGACAAAGGTTGGAAAGATATTATGCGGGTTGGTGGTGATATCAGTGAGGTTGTTGGTAAAGTTTGCAATCTAGGAGTATCGTTATATGGTGCATTGTCATTTGTTAGAGCATGAAAATACAGGCCTGATGGTTAGTTTCTCTGTTAGCTAAGATATTAACTATTTTATTTATGTTATTAATCAATATTGAATGAGGGCATTTTATCGCGTCTTTATTGTCCTTATGTTAGAATCTACGGTTTATACTTCCATGAATGCCTAAAGTTATGAAACAAATTGTAGAAGTCATGATCTCAGAAGCGGATGTTAAACAACGTATTGATGAGATGGCAAAAGAGATTGTTGAACATTATAAATCATTGCAAGATGAGTTGGTGTTGGTTGGTCTTTTGAAAGGCTCTTTTATTTTTATGGCTGATTTATGTCGTAAAATTGATATCCCTCATGAAGTCGATTTTATGACGGTATCAAGTTATGGCAATGGAATGACTTCAACCCTCGATGTGAAAATTATTAAGGATTTGGATGAGGATATTCGAGGCAAGCATGTTTTGATTGTTGAAGATATTATTGATTCTGGTAATACACTGAAAAAAATCCGTGAAATACTAAAATTACGTGGCCCTAAATCTGTCGCTATTTGTACGTTATTAGACAAACTTTCCCGACGTGAAGTAGAGGTTCCTGTTGAATGGATTGGTTATGCTATTCAAGATGAATTTGTTGTTGGTTATGGTATCGACTATGCACAGCAATATCGGTATTTACCCTATATTGGGCATGTTATTTTACTTGATGATTGAGTAATAATTTAATTTACTACAGTAAAAATCGAAGGTTAGCTCGATTTTTACTGTACTTATTTTTATTGGCTTAATTTAGCAATAGCTTGTCGATATGTGATTTCAAGTTGCTCATGGCTATTAGCGGTAACATTAAGATCATTGAGTCTACCATTCTGTATACCATAGACCCAGCCATGAATAATTAGGTTTTGGCTGCGCCGCCAGGCAGATTGTATTATTCTGGAATGACCAAGATTATAAATTTGCTCGATGACATTGAGTTCACATAAGCGGTTAGCCTGTTCTTGAGGAGCAAGCTCACCTAAGATTGAGTTATGTTTAAACAAAATATCACGAACATGCAGTAGCCAGTTATTAATAAGTCCTCGTTCTGTATTATCAATTGCGGCTTCAATACCACCACAACCATAGTGACCACAAATGATAATGTGTTCAACCTTTAGTACGTCAACAGCATATTGGATGACGGACAGGCAATTTAAATCAGTATGTATCACCAAATTGGCTACATTACGATGGACAAAAAGATCGCCTGGCGCCGCTTTAATTAATTTTTCAGCGGGTACGCGGCTGTCAGAGCAGCCTATCCACAGAAAATGTGGATTTTGAAATTTTGCTAATTCTTTAAAAAAAAAAGGATTTTCTTTGGTTACCGATTCTGACCACTGTAGATTGTTTTCAAACAACTGTTTAATTTTTTTCATCATAATTCACGTGGATTAGTTATGTTTAACTGCGATAATAATCATATACAGCATCAATTTATTTTTAATATTTGCTAGCTGCTACTTATAGTTTAATTGAAAGAAGATTGCAAATGGTGTGATTTATTATCATGTGTGGAATAAAAATAGATAAGAAAGGTTTTTTATGACTTATGCTTTAGAGCTGCTCCAGCTTACAAAAACCTATCCTGGTGGTGTAAAAGCATTAACCGGAATTGATTTACTGGTTGAGGTTGGTGATTTTTATGCCTTATTAGGACCTAATGGTGCAGGTAAATCAACGACAATTGGTATTATTAGTTCATTAGGCAATAAAACGAGCGGTAAAGTGAGAGTATTTGGCTACGATCTTGATAAAGACGTGGTGAATGTAAAACGTCAGTTGGGTTTAGTGCCACAAGAATTCAATTTTAATCCGTTTGAAACAGTATTACAAATAGTGCTGAATCAAGCGGGTTATTACGGGGTTCCGCGTTCGATAGCCTTCTCTAGAGCAGAAATGTATCTTTCTCAACTGGCTTTGTGGGACAAACGTGATGATCCTGCTCGAGTCCTCTCAGGGGGTATGAAACGTCGTTTAATGATAGCTAGAGCATTAATGCATCAACCAAAGTTGTTAATTTTGGATGAGCCAACCGCAGGAGTCGATATTGAATTACGTCGCTCAATGTGGAGTTTTCTGAAGAGCTTAAACGCGCAAGGCACCACTATTATTTTAACAACTCATTATCTCGAAGAAGCGGAAATTTTATGTCGTAATATTGGCATTATTCAACATGGTGAACTGATTGAGAATACCAGTATGAAAAAACTACTCAATCAGTTGGAGTCAGAAACGTTTATTTTTGATTTGGCGCCAAAAAGTCCTATTCCTAACTTAGATGGTTATAAATTTCGGCAGGTGGATACTTCAACACTAGAAGTCGATGTACTTCGAGATCAGAGGCTGAATGGTTTGTTTAGCCAATTGGTTGCGCAAGCGATACAGATAACTAGCATGCGTAATAAGGTAAATCGTTTGGAGGAATTATTTTTTGGTTTAATGAATAAACAGCATCCACTATCGACAAAGCAAGGGGAAAATAGATGATTCAGCTTTACTGGGTGGCGATGAAAACCATCTGGATAAAAGAAATAACACGTTTTGGGCGCATTTGGGTACAAACTTTATTACCTCCTGTCATCATCATGTCTCTCTATTTTATTATCTTTGGTAGTTTAATTGGTGCAAGAATTGGTAATATGGATGGTATAAATTACATGAAGTTTATTGTTCCTGGTTTGATTATGATGTCGGTGATCACTAATGCTTATGCTAATGTTTGTTCCTCTTTTTTTGGTGCAAAATTCCAAAAAAGCATTGAAGAATTGCTGGTTGCCCCAGTTCCTACCCATATTGTGATAATTGGATTTGTTGGTGGTGGGGTTGCTAGAGGAGTATTGGTTGGTATTTTGGGTACCCTTGTTTCGCTATTTTTTATCCCATTACACATCTACTCTTGGTGGGTCGTAATGATTACCGTATTAATGACAGCAATTTTATTTTCGTTAGCTGGATTAGTAAATGCGATATTTGCTAAAACATTTGATGATATTAGTATTATTCCTACCTTTGTCTTGACACCATTAACTTATTTAGGCGGTGTGTTTTATTCTTTGTCTCTTTTGCCTGAGTTTTGGCAAATGGTATCTAAGCTTAATCCGATTGTATATATGATCAGCGGGTTACGTTATGGATTTCTTGGTATTAGTGATGTTGCATTATCTATTACTTTATCGGTATTAGTGATTTTTATTGTTATCTTATATGCCATAACTTGGTATTTAATTGAAAAAGGACAAGGATTAAGAACCTAATAGCTAGAGCGCAGTGTGATAAATATACCAGCACTTGCGCTATTTTTTAGCAGTTCTGTTGCATTAGGACTATGTTGCTGCTATAGATTTTTTGTTTTTTTAGCAGCACTTGCTAGTTTTGTGGTAGTGATAAAGCCCCGCGATGGACTGTTGTTTCGTCAACAGCCATTTTTCTTTGCTCTATTATCTCTTCTAAATTATTTAGGCTTAAAGAGTAAGCTGAATACCAACGTTTACAAACTAATATTGCTTTAATGGGATAGTGCAGATATTTAAATGATTGGTTGGACGATATTTATAACTATTTTATTTAAGCAGGCGTAAATAAAAATAACAAAATAATACAGCTTAACTTTAAGGTAAAAAGACTGATAGTATTTCATATATTTTTTATAGTAATTTATTTTTTACTATAATTTTATTTTTTTGAGGTATAATTTTTATAAACATCTATTATTATTTTCGTTTTAAAACTATCTGTTGTATTATTTTATAATGTTAATTTTTTTAATTTCAGATGGTGAATATTTTAAATTATTACAGCAACAGAAGTTATCGTCCAACCATCTTTTAGCAACTGTATAGTATAATGGTAACTATTGATGTCTTTGCTATTACCAGAAGAAAATTGTTTTTTCTCGAAAATTTTTTCATTTAAATCTCATTTTAGTGACCTATTTATGTTTTGTTTCTGACAATATTAGTTGTACATAATTAATATGTTATTACTTATGCTTACTATTGTGTTCTATTTTAAAATGGACGTTTATTTTTTAAAGTTATACAGAGTTTAATTTACTGCAAAAACACAAGATATTATTAATGAAACTTTATTATTAAATATTAGGATTGATATATGGCTTGCTCCATAGCGCCAATTGAATCATTAGCTAAGTTACCATAAAGTCAGCCCATTTTTAGGAACCAACAGCAATCTATCACTTAGCAATTCACCATCTGGAAAGCGTAGCTTAGGGTAAATTTCTGCTAAAGGATAAAGCATAAATTCCCGTTCTTTAAGGCCATAATGGGGGATAGTTAAATGCGCTGTTTGAATAATCTGTTGGCCGTATAACATAATATCCAAATCGAGCGTTCTTGGCCCCCAACGATCGGCTTTACGTGTTCTACCATGCCTTAATTCAATGGATTGAGTATGTTCAAGTAGGGTTTCGGCTAATAACTCAGTATCTAACGCGATAACTGCATTGAGATAGTCTAGCTGATCTTGAGGCCCCATAGGTTTAGAGAGATAGAAAGAAGAAACGGCAACTGGCTTTGTATTAGGTAATTGGTGAAATTCTTTAATGGCACTTTGTACCTGTTGTAAGGGAGTATTTAGATTGCTACCAATGGCGATATAAACACGTTCCATCTTTAGTTAACTCTGTTGTTTTTTATCAGTTTACGGTTGGTATGATTTCGACGACGTGTCCAATTACGACAATGAGTCGGCATATTACCAAGTTCCGTGATCATTTCATGCTGTAGGCTATTATTGGCTTGTTGAAACTCTGCCCACCAATGAGCAAGTTCTTCTAATTCGCGTCGTTGTTCCACGTTGGCGCGTAGCTCCAGAAAATCAAACGCAGCGCGAAATTTTGGATGTTCAAGTAGCTTATCTGCTTTTTTACCTTGGCGCCGTGGTAGTCTCAATTGTAGCTGCCAGATATCGCGCATTGTTGAAGTAAGACGTTTAGGGATAGCGATAGAACGGCATTGCTCATCAAGGATATCATTCATTGCGATAGCAAAGGCTTCGTAATAGGGTAAGCCACTTTCCTGAGAAAGTTTTTCTGCATGTTCTACTAGGGGATACCATAACATGGTTGCAAATAAGAATGCTGGATTAACGCGTTTATTATTTTTTATTCTATAATCAGTATTTTGCAACACCTGATTAATGATAAGCTCCATCGGCGAATCATCATTGGCGGTAAAGTGTCGTTCAACGAGCGGAAATAATGATTGAAAAAGATTATAACGTTTTAATTGTTGATAGGTTTGATAACCTTGACCGGTCTGGAGTAATTTGAGTGATTCTTCAAATAGGCGTGCAGACGGAATGTCTTTTAATAAAAATGCCAGTTGTGGTATAGGTTTGGCAGTTTCAGCATCAATTTGCATATTCAGTTTGCAAGCAAATCGAATAGCGCGTAGCATCCTTATGGAATCTTCTCGATAACGAATTTTTGGATCACCAATTAAGCGAATTATGCCGTTTTTTAGATCCTCAAATCCGCCGACATAATCACGTAGGGTAAAATCGTTAATTCTGTAATATAAGCTATTGATGGTAAAGTCGCGTCGAATGGCATCATCTTCAATAGTACCGAAAATATTATCTCTCAGTAACATACCATTTTGTGCTTGGTGAGCCATATCCTTATTATGGGTATTAGTTTTTCCATGAGAACCACGAAAAGTAGCAACTTCAATGATTTCATAACCAAACATGATATGAGCTAAACGGAAACGGCGTCCGACTAAACGACAATTACGAAATAATTTGCGAATTTGTTCAGGTGTCGCATTTGTGGTAACGTCGAAGTCTTTAGGTTTTTTACCTAATAGTAAATCTCTAACGCTACCTCCGACTAGATAGGCCTCATAGCCAGCATTATTTAGACGATAAAGAACTTTCAGTGCATTGTCACTGATATCTCTTCGCGAGATAGGATGCTTATCTCGTGGAATTATGGATATTGACGTATTTATAGCAGAGGTGAGTGTAAGTTTATCTGCTAATTGAGTACTTTTAGTGCTTTTTGTACTCCGATATCTTTTTGTTAGTAAAGCTTTTACCTTAGACTTAGTGTCAGTCGCAGAATTATCATAAGATTTCTGTTTACTTCGATTATTTTTTTCTGCTCGTATCAATAAATTACGACAGAAATTGGCTACCCGGGTAAAAATAATACACCTCGATATCTAATGCGATTTTAGTCAAAAAAGAAATATTAATAATTAATCATACATTATAGGATTTTTTTTGAAAATGCCTAAGTAGGATAAAAATTATTGATTAATCATAATTTGTAACAATTCTCCCGCCTGGTTGAATGCTATCTAACTTGCCAATTATGTACAGCTTGGCTAAGTAATTGTTCAGTACTAAGGTCTTGCAAATTAATAATAGTTGTTTGTGATAAAAAATTTAATGCATCAACTAAAATAGGCTTCGGATCGCTCATCGGGAGCGGTGGGGTATGATTTTGTTTAGAAAGTTTATTATGAGAACGATTTAATGCTAAAGATAAATGCATATAATCGGGTACCGGAAAAGCTAGATCGTGATGAGATAAATTTACCAACAGTCGGTGCAATGAGATCAGCACCACGGACAACTTCGGTTATACTTTTGTCATGATCGTCAATAACAACAAGATTATAAGCGAATAAATTATCTTTTCGAACAATTATGAACTCTTCTTCAGCCAAAGAGTAAGGTGCTACATAATCACCCTGTAATTGATCATAAAAACTATAGACCGGTTTTGACAGTATTATCTGCAAAGTTGCTGCAAAACAAGATAAGCCAAGATTGCGACAATGCGCGTCGTAATAACCACCGATAGTATTAATACGTTGGCGTGTACAACGACAATAATAGCGGCCATAGCACTTGCTTTAGCTACGCTAAAATATCATAGCGTTGTGACTGATAGATGATTTTACCATCTCAATGTAAACCATAATGCTCTAACGTTTTTAAAATGCGATCAGTAGCACCCGCTACTTCTCTAGCGGTATCGATGTCATCGATCCTAACATCCCATTTCCCTTGTTTTTTGGCCTGTAGGTAGCTACCAAGCGTTTTAACTAACGATCCAAAATGGATATTACTTGTGGTGGACGGAAAAAAGTTTCTAATATAGGGTGGAATTTTAGCATTTATTTCAAAAGGATACGGTACACAAAAGTGTACCGTATTTTTATGGTGTAAGATTATTTACTACCCCGCCATCTGTTTTTCACGCATTTCAGCTAATGTTTTGCAATCAATACATAAATCAGCTGTTGGGCGAGCTTCTAAGCGGCGGATACCAATTTCAATACCACAGCTTTCACAATAACCAAAATCTTCATCATCAACCTTCTTTAGCGTCTTCTCGATTTTTTTAATCAACTTACGTTCGCGATCGCGATTTCGTAACTCAAGGCTAAATTCCTCTTCCTGTACCGCTCTATCGACGGGGTCAGGGAAATTTGCCGCTTCGTCCTGCATATGAGTTACAGTGCGGTCGACTTCATCTCTGAGTTGATTGCGCCATGTTTCGAGAATGCGCTTAAAATGTGCCAATTGGGCATCGTTCATGTATTCTTCGCCTGGCTTTTCTTGGTAGGGTTCAACCCCAGCGATGGCGAGAATGCTTAAGGACGAGGTTTTAGGTTTTTGCCCTTCTTGCATAATCCTTCTCCTACACACGCAATATTCAAAAGAACCCCTCAAGGGGGAAAAACTAAGGCCGCTATAAATAACAGAACACTCCGTACTTAGCAATCGTTCTTTCAATTCGTTTTACTGTACCAGGATGATGCGCGTGTTATCCAGCCTTTTTTGTATGTAAAATGAATTTTGCCTAAAAGAATATAATAGCTTGGTTTATTGAATAAATGGTATTTTTTTGTCCATTGATAGTCCTTTTTCTGATATTTTAATCTGATAGCAGAGTATTTCAATACCAAAATTTATTGCTTGCTGTAAGAGTGCAGCATAATGAGAATCAATATGGCTTGCAATGGACATTTTATTTATACCTGTATGGAGTACTGCAAAGAACAAAACAGCTCTTTCGCCTCGTTCTGCTATCAAGGATAGTTCACGTAAATGTTTTTGCCCCCTCATTGTAACAGCATCAGGAAAATAACCGATATTGTTTTCTAGTAAAGTGACTGATTTTACTTCAATATAGCAATTAACTTGCTGTTTTTTCTTTAGTAGAAGATCGATTCGACTATTCTCGTCGCCATATTTCACTTCTCGGCTAATGCTATCATAATCGGATAATTCTGGAATTTTATTTTCTGCTATAAATTGACTAATAAGATCATTTGCTCGATGAGTATTAACACAAATCCAATCGCCAGTTTGTGTTTGCGTCAGTTCCCAGCTATGTGGATATTTTCGCTTAATATTATTTGATGTTGAGTACCAAACTGTATCTCCGGGTGTTGCACAGCCGGTCATGGCGCCTGTATTGGCACAATGAATGGTTAGTAATTTACCTGATAGTGTAATAACATCAGCGAGAAAACGTTTGTAACGTTTTACTAGTTGTGCTGATTTTAATGGTGGTAACCTATACATTGGTAGCTACTCCGGTTGTGATAGGGGTAATGACGGTCATCATCAGAATATAAAATTACTATTATAAGATGTTTATTATTTAATTATGATAAAAATACTATTTTAATAAGATATATGAAAGAAATATCTGTAAGTTATGATTAAGATCTTGGGCTAAGTAATAAACTAATAGTAAATAAAGATTGAGTTTATACCATGTTTGACAAAGATAATTATGAACCTATTGGGCGTAGATCTAAGAAAAAGCCCACTAGTAAAAAATCAAAATCTCATCAGAATAATCGGTTAGACAACTATGATTATGAAGATATTGATGACAACGGGGAAAAAGAACTAATGGCAAATAAAGACAATAAGTCTCGGCCACCTAAAAATAGATGGCGTTGGTTTTGGTTGTTTGTCAAAATTGCAATAGTCTTGGCATTGTTAATTGGTGTCTACGGTATCTATTTATATCAGAAAATCAGTGAACGTCTTGATGGAAAAGTTTGGGATCTACCGGCAGCTGTTTATGGCCGAATGGTTAATCTTGAACCGGGCATGAATTACAGTAAAAAAGAGATGATCAGATTGTTAGATGGTATGCAATATCGTCAGGTAAATAAAATTACTTTACCCGGTGAGTATATTGTTAAAGATAACACGATAGAGATGTTACGCCGGCCATTTTCCTTTCCTGATCAAAGAGAAGAACAGATTTTAGTTAAATTAAGTTTTGAACAAGCTCGACTAACAAATATTACTAATATGCAAAATGGGCGTTCATTTGGTTTTTTTCGACTTGATCCTAAACTTATCACTATGATGCAATCGGCTAGCAATGAGCAACGCTTAGTTTTGCCTAGAGAAGATTTCCCTGATTCTTTAGCCAAAATATTACTTGAAACTGAAGACCGACATTTTTATGAGCATGATGGGGTAAGTATTTATTCTATTGGGCGTGCGGTTATTGCTAATTTAATGGCCGGTAAGACCGTTCAAGGTGGCAGTACACTAACCCAGCAATTAGTTAAAAACTTATTTTTAAGTAATGAAAGAACGTTAATACGTAAAGCCAATGAAGCTTATATGGCGATTTTAATGGACTCTCATTATAGCAAAGAACGTATTCTTGAACTTTACCTAAATGAAGTTTATTTAGGACAAAGTGGAGATGAGCAAATTCGGGGTTTTTCCCTTGCCAGTCTCTATTATTTTGGTCGTCCAATCGATGAGCTGAGTATTGATCAACAAGCATTATTAGTTGGTATGGTGAAGGGAGCATCACTATATAACCCATGGCGTAACCCTAAACTGGCCCTTGAACGTCGTAATTTAGTGTTAAAGCTATTGGAAACGCGCGAAATTATAGATCATGAAATGTATAATATATTGAGTTCTCGTCCGTTAGGTGTTAAATCCAGAAGTGGTGTTTTGACACCTCAACCCTCCTTTATGCAGCTAGTTCGGCAAGAATTAGCTGAAAAATTGGGTGATAGAGTGAATAACCTTTCCGGTGCTAAGATCTTTACTACCTTAGATCCAGTCTCGCAGCAATCAGCTGAAAATGCCGTTGAGCAGGGGATAGCCGATTTACGCAAAACACGTAAGTTACCTGATCTTGAAGGTGCAATGGTGGTCGTTGACCGTATTAATGGTGAAGTTCGTGCTATGGTCGGCGGATCGCAACCACAATATTCTGGTTTTAACCGAGCGTTAAATGCTCGCCGCTCAATTGGTTCACTGGCTAAGCCTTCGACTTATCTGGCTGCATTAAGTGAACCGGATCGTTTTCGTTTAAATACCTGGGTACCTGACGAACGAATTAGCGTCAAATTTGATAACCAAATATGGGAGCCGAAAAATTATGATCGCCGCTTCCGGGGACAGGTAATGTTGATTGATGCCCTGGCCAGTTCGTTGAATATTCCGACGGTGAATATTGGCTTGAGTGTTGGCTTGGATCAAGTTAATGAAGTATTAATACGTCTTGGGGTGCCAAGTGATGCGATTGAGAAAGTACCTGCTATGTTATTAGGTGCGTTGAACTTAACACCAGTGGAAACGGCTCAAATGTTTCAAACAATCAGTGGAGGGGGGAATCGAGCGTCATTATCTGCACTGCGTTCTGTTATTGATGGTGATGGTAATGAAATCTATCAAAGCTATCCATCAGCCGAGTGGGCAGTAGCTTCGCAAGCAGCTTATCTAACACTTTATGGTATGCAACAAGTGGTTGAACGCGGAACATCCCGTTCATTAATGAATAAATTTGCTAAATATCATTTAGCCGGTAAGACCGGAACAACCAATGAGCTACGCGATAGTTGGTTTGCCGGTATAGATGGTAAAGAAGTGGCAATTGCCTGGGCTGGTCGTGACAATAATGGGCCAACAAATCTTACTGGAGCAAGTGGAGCATTACAGCTATATCGCCGTTATTTAGAAAATCAAATTCCATTAGCATTGGATAATCGCCCTCCAGAAGGAATTATGGAGATGCGAGTGAATACCGATGGTAGTTTTAACTGCACAGGTGGTGGTTATCGTATCCTGCCAGTATGGACTGAGGATCCGGAAGCATTATGTCAGCTAGGGGTACAATCGTTGAAGCCAAATTTGAATTTAAATGAGCAGCAGACAAATAGTAATGATGCGCCAGCTTGGGTAAAAGAGATGTTTGGACAGTAATCAAAATCTAATAAACCGGCGCTATGCTAAAAAATTGGTGCCGGTTGTTTTATGATTTAAAAATGATTATTGCATATTGTTAAAAACATTTTCTGCCGCTTTAATTGTGCGATCAATATCTTCATGACTATGCGCAATAGACATGAAGCCTGCCTCAAATGCTGAAGGTGCTAAATAAACGCCTTCGTCTAACATTAAATGGAAGAATTGCTTAAATTTCTCAACATCACATTGCATGACATCCTGATAGCAGTTAACTTGTGCTGCTTCTGTAAAAAACAGACCAAACATGCCACCCACATGATTAACAACCAACGGGATAGATGCTTTTTGAGCTTTTTCTTGCAAGCCGTCAACAAGTAGTGTTGTCAGTTCTGTTAAGCGTTTATGGGTGTTGGGTTTAGCAACTTCAGTTAGGCAAGCAAGGCCTGCTGCCATAGCTAATGGGTTCCCTGATAAAGTGCCAGCTTGATAAATTGGCCCTATTGGAGCGAGTGTTTCCATAAGTTCGCGGCGGCCACCGAATGCACCAACAGGCATCCCTCCGCCGATTATTTTGCCTAAACAGGTCAAATCAGGTTTCACTTGATAATGAGTTTGAGCGCCACCTAGTGTAATCCGAAAGCCGGTCATTACTTCGTCTATAATTAGTAGTGCTCCAAATTGATTGCATAATGTACGCAGTCCGGATAGGAATTCAGCATCAGGTAGAATACAATTCATATTGCCTGCTACTGGCTCAACAATGATACAAGCGATTTCTTGCGGATATTGTTCAAAAGTGTGCCGTACTGAATCTAAATCATTAAATGTGCAGGTAAGAGTATGCTTGGCAACATCGGCGGGGACGCCAGGAGAATTAGGTTGACCGATGGTTAAAGCACCTGAGCCAGCTTTAACTAACAGGCAGTCGGCATGTCCATGATAGCAGCCTTCAAATTTGATAATCTCGTCACGCCCTGTATAGCCGCGAGCGAGCCGTATGGCGCTCATCGTAGCTTCTGTGCCTGAGTTTACCATACGAACCATTTCGATGGATGGAATAAGTTGGCTAATAGTTTCTGCCATTTCTACTTCAATGGGGGTCGGGGCACCAAAACTTAGGCCATTTTCTGCCGCTTGAATGACTGCTTGCTGAATTGCCGGGTGGTTATGACCTAAAATCATGGCTCCCCAAGAACCGACGTAATCGATATAAGTCTTGCCATCAACATCATAAATATAAGCTCCGTTAGCTCTATGGATAAATAATGGATGGCCGCCAACACCATTAAACGCGCGCACCGGTGAATTGACACCGCCAGGAATAAATTTTTTAGCTTTTAGGTAAAGTGTTTCAGATTGACTCATTAAATAGCTCCAAGCATTATCCAGCAGAAATTTTGCGCATATTTTAAAGCAGTATTGGCAGTAAACCAAATAGTAAATTTAGTGGAAATTTTTTTTAAATCAGTTAATTTAGGTTCGATCTTGAATCAATTGGCCGGCTGTTAGATAATTATCCCTTGTCCAGTGAAGTATTAATGCTTCCTGTGTTTATTATGATCGGCATGTCGGCCAGGAGTTATAAATGAGTAATGATACTGCACTGCCTATACAGTTTACTGATGCTGCAGCAAATAAAGTTAAAGAGTTGATTGCGGATGAAGAAAATCCGAATTTGCGTTTGCGTGTTTATATTACTGGCGGAGGTTGTAGCGGTTTTCAATATGGTTTCACCTTTGATGATAAAGTGAATGAAGGCGATTTAACGATTGAAAAGCAAGGTGTAGAACTAATCGTTGATCCTATGAGTTTACAGTATCTAGTTGGTGGTTGTGTTAATTATATTGAAGGATTAGACGGGTCTCTGTTTGTGGTAACCAATCCAAATGCGAAAACAACTTGTGGTTGTGGTTCTTCATTTAGTATTTAATCGCTTAACCTTACTAAGGGTGATTAATAATCCCTTAGTATGGAGCTCTATTTTAGCTTGCGGAAATGATTGCTAATAGCTTATTTGCTGCTTTGGCTTGAGTTCGTTAAATTTGCTAGCATTGTTTGCACCATTAGGCTTGATTGACGAGCCGCGACAGGCAAAAATTCCTCAAAAGAAAGATGAGACTCTTTATCAGTGACATCAGAAATTGCACGCACAACAACAAATGGGATACCAAATTGATGACATACATGACCAATTGCCGCGCCTTCCATTTCAACAGCAATGGCAGCAGGGAAAGTTTGGCGAATATAGGTTAGCTCTTCAGAACCATTAATAAAGCTATCACCGCTACAAATCAAACCAAGAACAGCATGTAAATCAAGGTTTTCAATACATTTTTTTGTCAGTTCTATCAATTCTTTATCCGGACTAAATGTGGCCGGACATTGTGCCATTTGGCTTGGGTGGTAACCAAAGGCGGTGACATTAACATCATGATAGCAAACTTCGGTTGAAACCACGATATCGCCAACCTGTAAAGTAGGCACTAACCCGCCTGCGGAGCCAGTGTTAATAATAAATTCAGGCGCAAAATATTCTATTAGTAATGTTGTTCCCATTGCCGCAGAAACTTTACCAATACCTGATTTTAATAATGCGATATCAATATCATCAAATTTTCCGTAGTATATTTCGCAGCCACCTCGTGATAATGAAGAGTGAGTATCGATTTGCTCACGTAATAATGCCACTTCTTGTTCCATTGCAGCTATTATCGCAATTTTCATTCTGTCATACTCATAGTTGATTAATTAGACATGTTGTCAGATCCATGCCATTGTAACATTGAAAACAAAAAAGTTAACTCTGTCCATTAGCTGGAGATATTTCATCATCGGGAAGGGAAAAATGTCCAAGATTGATTTTAAACAAAAGCTCAATTTTCTTCGTAAATATAGTGACTACAATGTTGATGCAAAGAATGAGGAACAAGTTAATCGTCAATTTGAAAGCGATCGAGGGCGTATTATTAATTCTGCCGCAATACGGCGATTACAACAGAAGACTCAAGTTTTTCCTTTAGAACAAAATGCTGCGGTTCGGAGTCGTCTGACACACTCATTAGAAGTGCAGCAAATTGGCCGCTTTATTTCAAAGACCGTAATCAGCCTATTGAAAAAAAAGAAATTGCTGGAAACTTATGGTCTCTCTGAGCGCCTTGATGCATTTGAAAGTTTGATCGAAATGGCTTGTTTGATGCATGATATTGGCAATCCACCTTTTGGCCATTTTGGGGAATCCGCCATTAAGAGCTGGTTTTCAACATTTCTCGACGCTGAATTTATTTCTACTAAATCAAAAGCTACAGATCAATGCCAGATTAATTTTTTACAGTTAAAAAATGAACATAACAAGGATTTGCTTCGTTGCCAATTGCGTAAAGATCTTTGTCAATTTGAAGGTAATGCTCAAGGAATTAGGATGATTCATCAATTATTAAAATTGAACTTGACTTATGCCCAAATTGGCTCAATCTTAAAATATACTAAAGGTGCTTATCAACAGGATGAAATTCCTCAACATTTTGATTATTTAACCAAAAAGACAGGTTATTATTGGTCAGAAGATAGTTTTATTAAAGAGTTGTACCATCAATTGGATATGAAGCCATATTGTCGTTTTCCGCTTTCCTACATTATGGAAGCGGCAGATGATATTTCATACTGCATTGCCGATTTGGATGATGCGGTAGAAAAAGGTATTTTTAGTGTTGATCAGCTGTTGGAGTATTTACGGCAAGGGTGGCTGGATACAGGTAAAAAAACAAAAGATGATTTATTTGAACAGACAGTAGAAAAAGCTTATAAAAGTATTAATCACAATGGAACAAGGCGTAGCAAGCAAGATCAATTTTTCATGTATCTTAGAGTTAATATTATTAGTAAATTGGCTTCCTATAGTGCCCATCGTTTTATTAAACATTTAGCTGAAATTTATGCAGGAAGTTTTAATAATGCCTTATTAGAAGATAAAAGTGATGAACATCATCTATTGGAGGTGTTGAAAGGAATTGCCTATAAACATGTATTTACTCATCCTGAAGTTGAACAATTAGAATTACAAGGTTATCGAATAATTAGTGGCTTACTAAACTTTTATCGCCCTTTATTATTAATACCACGCACTGACTTTACTCAGCTTTATCAATATAAGTATCACAAAAAATATTTCATCGAAACACGCCTATTGCATAAATTATCAACTAAACATTGTTTAGCTTATGCTGAGGCCATTGAAGGGATTTGCACTACTGATGAGACAGAAAAAGATATATTAGAATTTTATTATCGAGCTCGTCTTATACAAGACTATATTAGTGGTATGACAGATCATTATGCTTATCAGGAATACCGAAAATTTACCGTGAAAAATTAAAAAATGTTATTTTACTGAAGTAAATAACGAAAATGAGCATTGCTTGAATATATAGATTAGTAAATATTTTAAGTAATAGTTTAGGCTATGCATATTAATTAAATACACATTTAAAGTCTGTTAAGTGAATAACTTTTAAATTTAAAAACAATCGTAATTTAAATTATTCTACCTATATAATTAAAATGATTTTGATGATGTTTATTATTAGAAATTAGATAATAATTTAGTTATAACATAAGTCAAAAATTGACATTTTAATAAACTTTATCGTATTATAAATTTACAACATTATTTGGCAATATTATATCTATTTATTTTATTTTTTTAAATAACAATTTAATAGTGGATAATTTACGTCAATCGTTTCGAGATGTGATATTATTCTTTTATCCTCATCAAGAAAATGAATAAAGTGAACTTAATTTTCTGACAATATATGAGATGGCAGTTTCTTTAATTAATAGACTTACAAAATTTTACACCTTTAATGATATGGTACAATTTTATTCTTCAAGGCAGCGTAAAGTTAAGCCCAATAATTTGACAGTGATAGCTGAAAGTCTTGATGTTCAGGGTCAAGGTGTCGCTGATTACCAAGAAAAAACAATTTTTATTATTAACTTACTTCCAGGTGAGCAAGCACAAATTCAACTTACTGAAGAGAAAAAACAATTTGCGAAGGCAAAAGTCAGCAAAAGATTGACTGATAGCCTTGATCGGGTGACTCCTTTTGTCGTCATTTTGGCATCTGTGGCAGTTGTCAACAACAATATGTGACGCCAGCACTTCAACGTGAAATGGGAAGTGCGGTAAAATCATTTCCGATTATTGCAGCTAGTGCGTATGGATATCACTGTAGAGTGCGGTTTGGTCTTCACTATCAGTATGCAGAGCATCGTTTACGAATGTGATTTCGTCAGAGCCAATCAAATGTGTTGGTAGGGCTGAAACTGTGTCCTGTATTACAATCAGAACTAGAAAAATTATTATTTCCTGTTGCTGACTGTTTAAACAAATTGGCAGTAGTTAAACATTTAGGCCATGTTGAGCATTGTTAATGCCGATAATAGTGTGAGTGTTATTTTACATCATCTTAAATCATTAACTACTGATGATTAAATGTTATTAACTGCTTTTGCTAGGCGCTATAATCTCAATGTTTATTTGGTCGATAATAGTGTCAATCGGCTAAAATTTGTTAGTTTAGCTAGTAATGATAGTTATCCTTATTATTCTATTGAGAATGTGAAATTGACATTTGATCCGCAGAATTTTATTCAAGTAAATCCAGAAATTAATAAAAAATGGGTGCTCAAGTGTTGGACTGGTTAGCGCTTGAGCCGAAAGATAGGGCTTTGGATCTATTTTGTGGCATGGGTAATTTTACCTTACCCATCGCGCATCATGTTCATTCAGTTGTTGGTGTCGAAGGTGTTGCTGAATTGGTAGCGCAAGGACGTTATAATGCTAGTTTAAATCGATTAACAAATATTGAGTTTTATCAAGCTGATCTCGAGTCTGGCATAGATTCTCAACCTTGGGCAAAATGGACTTTAACAAAATCTTATTAGATCCTGCCCGAGCGGGTGCTATAGGCGTAATGCCGCAGATTATCAAATTTAAGCCAGAACGGGTTGTTTATATCTCCTGTAACCCAACGACATTAGTAAAAGACAGTAAATAATTACTTACAGCTGGTTATCAACTTATGAGTGTCAGGGTGTTAGATATGTTTCCGCATACTAGTCATATAGATCTATGGCACTCTTTTGTCGCGATTTAAGCAAATAGGTAAGGAAAGATTATGGTTGCAATTAGAAGCGCTCATTTGACATCTGCGGGAGAATTTGCCGTTGATAAATGGGTTGCTAGTCTCAAACTTACCAACAATGACTCAGAACAAAAGTTAATTGAACTTTGGCATTATTGCTATAGCAAAGTTCAGCAATATGAAAATAGTCAATTACTGCTTTGGCGTGGGATCGAGATGGGAGAAATCCTGTCAACATTAAGTATGGACCTCGATAGTCTGCGTGCGGCAATGCTATTTCCCTTAGTTGATGCCAAAATTGTCACTGAGGAAATTATTAATGTTGAGTTTGGTAAATCGATTCAAGCTTTGGTTAAAGGTGTGATTGAAATGGACGCTATTCGCCAATTGAATACTAGCCAGTTAGGAGAAAAGAGTTCCGCACAGGTGGATAATATTCGCCGGATGTTGCTCGCCATGGTGGAAGATTTTCGTTGTGTGGTGATTAAGATAGCAGAACGTATTGCTCATTTACGTGAGGTAAAGGAACGCTCTGAAGATGAAAGAGTCTTAGCAGCAAAAGAGTGCTTAAATATATATGCTCCTTTGGCCAACCGTTTAGGCATCGGGCAATTGAAATGGGAACTAGAAGATTTCTGTTTTCATTATTTACACCCGGAGGAATATAAAAAGATTGCTGAATTACTCCATGAACGTCGTATCGACCGCGAACAATATATTTATAATTTTGTCTTTTCACTGAGACACTTTATGTTACAAGAAAACATTACAGCAGAAATTTATGGCCGTCCGAAGCATATATATAGCATCTGGCGAAAGATGCAAAAAAAATACCTGGCCTTTGATGAACTTCTTGATGTTCGCGCTGTGCGTATTACAGTTGAACGTTTACAGGACTGTTACGCTGCGTTAGGTATTGTGCATACTCATTTTCGTCATTTACCTGATGAATTTGATGATTATGTTGCTAACCCTAAGCCGAATGGCTATCAATCCATTCATACTGTGGTATTAGGGCCAAATGGTAAAACGATTGAAATTCAAATCCGTACTCGACAAATGCATGAAGATGCTGAATTAGGTATTGCTGCCCATTGGAAATATAAAGAAGGAGTGGTAATAACTGGCAAAGAGAGTAGCTATGAAAATCGTATTGTTTGGTTAAGAAAATTGATAGCCTGGGAGGAAGAGATGGCTGATTCAGGTGAAATGCTTGATGAAGTACGTAGCCAGGTTTTTGATGATCGCGTATATGTTTTTACACCTAAAGGTGATGTTATTGATTTGCCAGCTGGATCAACCCCACTTGATTTTGCCTACCATATTCATAGTGATGTTGGTCATCGCTGTATTGGTGCTAAGATCAGCGGCCGGATTGTTCCTTTTAGTTATCACTTACAAATGGGGGATCAAGTTGAAATTATCACGCAAAAGTTTCCAAATCCTAGTCGTGACTGGCTCAATCCAAATTTAGGTTATATTACGACAAGCCGTGGTCGCGCTAAGATCCACAATTGGTTTCGTAAGCAGGATCGTGATATGAATGTTAATTCAGGGCGACAAATATTAGATAACGAACTAAATCATCTGTCGGTAAGTTTAAAAGAAGCTGAAAAGTTGTTATTAACGCGCTACAACGTTAACTCGTTGGATGAAGTTCTAGCAGGTATTGGCGTTGGTGATATTCGTATTAATCAACTGGTAAAATTTTTACAGAATAAGTTTAGTCAAACTACTGCCGAAGAAGCAGATCGAGCCGCTTTAAAGACGATGGAAGATAAAATATTTTCTACTCGTTTGCTAGTAAAAGATAGTGGTCGAATTATTGTAGAAGGTGTTGGTAACTTGATGCACCACATTGCTCGTTGCTGTCAGCCAATTCCTGGTGATGATATTGTTGGTTTTATTACTAAAGGTCGAGGTATTTCGATCCATCGTATCGATTGTGAGCAACTGATTGAGTTACAATTGCATGCACCAGAAAGAATAGTCGATGCTATTTGGGCTGGGAACTACTCTAGTGGTTACTCATTAGGCCTTCGAATTATTGCTAATGATCGTAGCGGATTATTGAGGGATATCACTACTATTCTTGCCAATGAAAAAGTAAATGTTTTAAGTGTTAGTAGTCGTAGTGATGTTAAACAACAATTAGCGACTATCGATATGAATATTGAAATCTATAATTTACCCGTTTTAGGTCGTATTTTAGCGAAATTGAATCAACTTCCTGATGTATTCGAGGCTAAACGTTATATTAAGTCGTAAGTATAACATCATATTTTAGAAAGTAGTGCATTGATTGCTTTTTGTTGTTTATTAATTTCGGATGGAAATAACATGCAAACGGACTCAGGTACAATAGGACGATTTTTATTGATTGTGGCCCAGTTACGTGATCCTGTGCATGGGATAAAGGGCAATCTTTTGCCACAATAGTGCCTTATACGTTGGAGGAAACTTATAAAATTCTCGATGCTATTGAACGACAAGATTTTGCTGCTTTAAAAGAAAGAATTGGGTGATTTACTATTTCATATTGTCTTTTATGCTCAGATTGTGTAAGAACAAACATTATTTGATTTTAATGAAATCTGTCAAATTGTGAGTGAAAAGTTGATATCACGTCGCCCCCGTATTTTTGCCAGGCAGTCGCTGGTAGATAACGATATGATTGAGGGCAAAATAAAGTCAAAGAGCGGGCAGCAAAAAATCAGCATTCGATTATGGATGATATTCCAGCAGTACTGTCGGCATTAATGAAAGCCCAATAAGTGCATAAAAGATGTGCGACTGTGGGTGTTTTGATTGGGATAAATTTGCTCCTGTATTAGCCAAAGTTCATGAAGAAATTGAAGAAGTATTGGCAGAAGTGAATAAGCCTGAACCGATTCAGTCACGTATTGAAGAAGAAATTGGCGATTTACTTTTTGTGATGGTTAATTTATCGCGTGATCTTAGCCATGAGCCTGAATTAGCATTACAAAAAGCGTGCCGTAAATTTGAACGCTGTTTTCGCCAAGTAGAAAAACTGATTTTAAACAAAGGCGGTTCATTAGAAAATGCTACACTAGATGAAATGGAAAAACTTTGTCATCAAATTAAAAAAGAGTGATTATTTTTTTTAGCTGAATGGGTTAACTATTAGCTAGGATGTTATAATCGATTAGCTATTATATTGAAAGGAATTGGTGAAAGCGAATTCTGGATATTGAAAGATTATTGATAAAAAATTAACCTTAATAGGTCTAGAACATTTGTAGTAGATTTAAGGTTAGGGTATACTACTTTCCCGTCCTGTTATATTCATCGTCTTTATACACCTAAATTAAATTTTCAGGTTCAGCATGAAAACAAATTATATTTTTGTAACCGGCGGGGTAGTTTCCTCTCTGGGCAAAGGCATTGCCGCAGCCTCTTTGGCTGCTATACTTGAAGCCCGTGGACTGAATGTTACCATTATGAAACTGGATCCTTATATTAATGTTGATCCAGGCACTATGAGCCCAATCCAACATGGGGAAGTTTTTGTTACCGAAGATGGTGCAGAAACTGATCTTGATCTGGGGCATTATGAACGTTTTATTCGTACCAAAATGACACGCCGTAATAATTTCACAACTGGTCGCGTATATTCTGAAGTATTACGTAAAGAGCGTCGTGGTGATTATTTGGGCGAAACCATCCAAGTTATTCCTCATATTACTGATGAGATCAAAAATCGGATTATTTGTGGTGGAGAAGGCCACGATATCGTTTTGGTTGAAGTTGGTGGTACAGTGGGCGATATTGAATCATTACCTTTTTTGGAAGCTATTCGCCAATTAGCTGTCGATGTTGGCCGTAAACACTCCCTTTTCTTGCATCTTACTTTAGTACCTTATTTACCTGCTGTGGGTGAAGTTAAAACCAAACCGACCCAACATTCTGTAAAAGAACTTCTTTCTATTGGTATTCAACCAGACGTGTTAATTTGCCGTTCAGATCGGGTTATTCCGGTTAATGAACGGGCGAAAATTGCGCTTTTCTGTAATGTGCTGGAAAAAGCGGTTATTTCATTAGAGGATGTTGATTCAATTTATAAAATTCCTGCATTATTGAAATCTCAGCAGTTAGATGATTATATTTGTGAGAAATTTGAACTTGCATGTCCAGCGGCTGATTTGTCTGAATGGGAACAGGTTGTTGATGCTCAAGCCAACCCTGTAGGTAAGATAACTATTGGCATGGTAGGTAAATACATAGAGTTACCTGATGCTTATAAATCGGTTATAGAAGCGTTAAAACATGGTGGTTTAAAAAATCGTTTAACAGTAAATATAAAACTGATTGATTCTGAAGATATTGAAGCGCGTGGTACCGAACTACTAAAAGGACTTGATGCTATCCTAGTTCCAGGTGGTTTTGGGGGGCGGGGTGTTGAAGGGAAAATTATGGCAGCACGTTACGCACGTGAAAATAATATTCCTTATTTGGGTATTTGCCTAGGAATGCAGGTTGCCCTTATTGAATATGCTCGTCATGTTGTTGGTATGGAAGGAGCAAACTCGACAGAATTTTCGCCAGATTGTCCATATCCGGTTGTTGCCTTAATTACAGAATGGTCTGATGACAGTGGTAATATTAAAGTTCGTAATGAGAAAAGCTCTCTTGGCGGTACGATGCGAGTAGGTGGCCAATTATGCCATTTAGTGAAAGGCAGTAAAGTCCGTGAATTATACAATAGCGATATAATTATGGAACGGCATCGCCACCGTTATGAAGTGAATAATATGCTTTTAGCGCGTATTGAAGAAGCGAATTTATGTATTGCAGGACGCTCGGCGGACAATAAGCTGGTGGAAATTATTGAGGATCCTCACCATCCTTGGTTTGTAGCTTGTCAATTTCATCCTGAATTTACTTCGACACCAAGAGATGGCCATCCTTTATTTTCTGGTTTTATCAAAGCAGCGAAGGAATATCAGCAAGACCAGCTGAAAATAGATATGGGCTAATGGTATTAATTTGTTACCATTGGCTGAAATTTAACTTGTACTGAGGGAAATTTAATGTCCAAAATAGTTAAAGTTATCGGGCGTGAAATCATCGACTCCCGTGGTAATCCAACTGTTGAAGCAGAGGTTCATTTAGAAGGCGGATTTGTTGGTTTAGCAGCAGCACCATCTGGTGCATCAACTGGTTCACGAGAGGCATTGGAACTTCGTGATGGTGATAAAGCTCGCTTTTTAGGTAAAGGCGTTCTGAAAGCAGTTGCAGCAGTGAATGGCCCGATTGCTGACGCATTGATTGGTCAAGATGCTAAAGATCAGGCTAATATTGATAAAATCATGATCGAATTAGACAGCACAGAAAATAAATCTAAATTCGGCGCTAATGCGATTTTAGCCGTTTCACTGGCTAATGCTAAGGCGGCTTCGGCGGCGAAAGGCATGCCTTTATATGAGCATATTGCTGAATTGAATGGCACGCCGGGTAAATTCTCTATGCCTTTACCAATGATGAATATTATCAATGGTGGCGAACATGCGGATAACAATGTTGATATTCAAGAGTTTATGATCCAGCCAGTAGGCGCAAAAAGCTTGAAAGAAGCAGTTCGGATGGGTTCAGAAGTTTTTCACCACTTGGCAAAAGTTTTAAAGGCCAAAGGGATGAATACAGCAGTGGGAGATGAAGGTGGTTATGCGCCAAATTTAGAATCTAATGCCGCAGCTTTAGCTGCAATTAAGGAAGCCGTTGAAGCAGCAGGTTATGCGCTAGGTAAAGATATTACCTTAGCAATGGATTGTGCGGCCTCAGAATTCTACAACCAGGAAACCGGTAATTATGAGCTGAAAGGTGAAGGTAAAACTTTTACTTCACAAGAGTTTACTCATTATCTAGAAGAATTAACTAAACAATACCCTATCGTCTCTATTGAAGATGGCCTCAATGAGTCAGATTGGGAAGGTTTCGCCTATCAGACCAAAGTGTTAGGTGACAAAATTCAGTTAGTTGGTGATGATTTATTTGTTACTAATACGAAGATTTTGCGAGAAGGGCTTGAAAAAGGTATTGCTAATTCTATTTTAATTAAATTCAATCAGATTGGTACTTTAACCGAAACTTTAGCGGCAATTAAGATGGCGAAAGATGCAGGCTACACTGCGGTTATTTCACATCGTTCAGGTGAAACTGAAGACGCTACAATTGCAGATTTGGCAGTAGGAACAGCAGTGGGCCAGATCAAAACAGGTTCAATGAGCCGTTCTGATCGGGTAGCTAAATATAACCAATTAATTCGTATTGAAGAAGCATTAGGTAAAAAAGTACCTTTTTATGGTCTAAAAGAAGTCAAGGCCCAGGCTTAAATTTACTGTTATTTATTAATCATATATTAAAGGCGAGATACTTATTGCTATCTCGCCTTTTTATTAATATCTTTTGAATCTAGTTTATGCTTTTACTATGGCTTAATAAGGGGAAAGGTTTAGTGATGTTATCAATTTACTTATCATGATTGCCGGCCAAAAATTAGCGATCCTGAATTTTCAAATAAACTATCACCGAGTAGGGAAAAATTTTGCGCGATCAGCGTTCTATTTAATTGGATATTGTTATTTTTGCATGAATAATTATTACTACATTGATAATGATGGCTTTCCAGAATAATATTTTGCCCTTTGACGATAGTTTGCTGGCCAACTTTAAACTAACTATGGTATAATGGTAATTATAGTGATGTAAAAACCTTTAAACTTGTACAGGATACGTGGAATAGTGCTGGATTGGAGGTATTTATTATTAGTTTTATTTTTTTCAGTGTTTTCTATTTTACCAGTCCAGATTACGGGCAAGTTCAGGAGGGATAGATTATTATCTCAATGCCTAATAATAAAAATAATAATTGTCAAATTTCTTATTAATGCGGAAAAAAAACCTTCGATTGAAGGGCTATTTCGTCATAATATTATTAGAGGTTAATAGTTAAGGCTATACCAGGTTTTAAATCAGCTATTTTGACGCCAGAATTCTAATATATCAGATCTTTAAGATCTGATGGTATGACGTTTAGCAATACTGTAGCTGGAATCACCTTGACGGATTTTGTAGGTCTTGATATTTACTTTACCCTTCATTGTCTAATGAAGTGCTATTTTTACCGCTAATTTTTAATGTTTGCCCGATCCTCCGCAAGTTGGCCGTTTTCATGCCATTTAGTGACTTAAGCTTATAGGTTATCGTATTAAAAAGTTTGGTGATAATTGATAAGGAGTCACCGCGTTTAACTTTTATAATTACTTATAGTACGATTTTGTCTAGCTAATATCTGTTTATTATTTTGGCAACAGCAAGACGAATGATATTTAATACTTCTTGATCAGAAAGCGCATCTTTAAGCCGTTTGGCTTTATCTGTTGGAACCATAATAATATAGGGACCGGCTGGCGCATTATATTATGTTTAAAATTAGGATTATAGGCTTTAAGAGCGGTTAACGACAGCCCAGAAAGTCTAGCTGCTTGCGGTAAGGTAATTTGCTCGCCAATATTCACCTGGGTAAGGGTATGGTTTTTATTGGTAGTTGGTAATTGCAATGCATATTGATCGCTATTGCGTAATATATTACTAAGAGCCAAAATTTTTGGTACATAATTCATAGTCTCTTTGGGTAGTGATAACGACCAATAATCGATAGGTAATCCAAGGGTTTCATTTTTTTAATGGCTTTAAGTACATAGCCCTTCACCACAATTATAAGCAGCAAGTGTTAAAGGCCAATTACCGTCGAATAGGTTATTTAATCGCTGAAGTAAATCTAGCGGTGCTGTAGTAGAAACAGCGATATCTTTGCGTTCATCAACCCATTTATTTTGTTTTAATCCATATGACTGACCGGTCAATGGAATAATTTGCCATAGACCTGTTGCTTGTGCCTGTGAGGTTGCATGGGAATTAAAAGCACTTTCAACAATAGGAACCAGAGCAAGCTCCATTGGTAGGTTACGTTGGTCAATTTTTTCAACAATCGAGTACATGTAAGGCTCCGCACGTAATACCACATTCCGGAGATGGCTTTCTCTGGTTAAATAAGATTTGATTTGCGATCCTGGCATTATCAGGAATATCCATTTTTAGCTCATTACTAATATAACTCCACAAATCATTTTCTATTAAATAGGTTGATTCCCAAGCGGTGGTTTCAATATCTTGATTGGCTGAAGACGGATCTGGCGTCTGCTTATTGGGTGTCATTTGACAGCCAATAAGCAAAACAGAGGCGAATAACATCGCTTTTGTCTTCATTAATGTAACCTATCCTAGGTTGTTATTTATTCAATTGTTTAATAAAGAGGCCAATGATAGTGATCTCGTTAGCTAATGAAAACCACCAATTTAAAAGCGATCTTTTAGTTTGCGAATTTTGGCAAATACATCACAATTTGAACAAGTAGCAGGAGAAAATCCCAATACTTTTTGTAAATGAGGGTCGTCAAATCTTAAGAAGATATTGATCTTTTTTTCATGTTTAAGTTGTGTGGGAAGGGTGGGTTGTTTTGTTGCTCGTTTTTGATTCACTGCTAAAGTGTAGGCTTGTATCGCTTCATCATGAGGTAACAAATAACTAGCAAATGCCATATTAGCAGCGGTGTATTCATGAGCACAACAAACTAAAGTCTCATCAGGCAATGCCTTAAGAGTTTCAATAGAGTGATACATTTGTTTTGCCGTTCCTTCAAAAATGCGACCACAACCACCAGAAAATAGGGTATCACCGCAAAATAGATAGGGTTTTTGATAATAAGCAACATGTCCTAGTGTATGTCCTGGTACGGCAAAAATTTGCCATGAAAATCCAGCAAAGTTTGCCTGTTCTCCGCCTTTTATGATACATGTTGTTCCTTTGCCACTGGTTTCCATTGGGCCATAAACAGTTAACTCTGGATAATTTTTTTGTAACTCTTTGACTCCATCGACGTGATCATGATGGTGGTGAGTGAGTAAAATAGCAATCGGTTTTATGGTATTTTGTTGTAAAAATTGCTGTACTGGTTTAGAAGTACCAGGGTCAACAATGATACAGTTACCTTGATAGATTAATAGCCATATATAATTATCAACTAGGGAAGTAATTCTGATAAGTTCCATAATATAATAATACCTCATAGCTAATGGGTTAGAAGGATATTACAATGAAGTCAGCTCGTATTGCTCAACTGTATAAAATGCCTGACTCCTGGGAAGATATCCCATGGGGAGAGTATTATCGTATTGTATTGAACCAACAACTACAACCATGGTGGCCAAAAATATTTGGTTTCCATTTACTAAAAATTGGTCAATTGAGCTTACAGATTGATAGTAAATCATCGCTGATTACTCATCAATTTAGTATGAATATAGCCGGAAGTAACTTTCAATTATTAGGTGATCCTAATGAAATGCCTTTCGAAAACAAATCGATCGATGCCTGTCTTTTGATACAGCAACTATCTTACAGTACTAACCCACATTGGTTATTGCGTGAAGCCGATAGAATTTTAGTTGATGATGGTTGGCTAATTTTATCTAATTTTAATCCCTTTAGTTTGTTAGGGGTAGTGAAATGGCTCCCTATTTTGCGTAAGCGACAACTCTATCGTAGTCGTATGTTTTCGATTTGGCGTCAACTTGATTGGTTGAATTTATTGAACTATGAAGTATTGCACCAACAAAGTTTTCAAATTATACCTTGGATAAGTCCTGGCCATTTTATTAATAGAAATTTACAATTTGCAGGTTGTATCAATCTTATCATTGCCCGTAAAAGAACGTTACCGTTGACGCCAACACCAATAAAATTTATGCGAACCCGGATAAAAATAGGTAATACGTTGGGTGTCGTTAAATGTTGGCGTCAACGTCATTAATTTTGCTGCTTCTGGTAGCCGCTATCTTCTTCTGTTGGTGAATTTGCCGCATTTCTTGCTAGTTCATCGCATCGCTCATTTTCTGTATGTCCAGAATGGCCTTTGACCCAATGCCATTTTACTTGGTGCCGTGAGATTGTCGCGGCTAATCGTTGCCATAAATCAACATTTAAAACAGGCGATTTATCAGCGCGTCGCCATTGGCGATTTTTCCAGTTATGTATCCATTGGGTGATCCCCTGCCGAACATATTGACTATCTGTCGTTAGAATAACCAGGCTGGGTTGTTTAAGCGTTTCTAAACCAATAATGGCAGCCATTAGCTCCATACGATTATTGGTGGTAAGAAAATAACCTTTGCTTAATGTTTTTTCATGTTTATGATAACGTAGTAAAATACCATAACCGCCTGGACCTGGATTACCTAAGCAAGAACCATCGGTGAAAATTTCTACTTGTTTCGTCATTTCTGATAAACTCATTTTATTCGTGATTTATAACCCTAAGTTTGACATAAAAAGGCACTATGAGCACAACGATTACACGACAAATTGTTCTTGATACGGAAACTACTGGTATGAATAAGCTAGGGATCCATTATGAAGGACATAATATTATTGAAATTGGCGCGATAGAAGTGATTAATCGCCGCCTAACAGGCCGTCATTTTCATGTTTATATAAAACCAGCACGATTAGTTGATCCTGAAGCATTTGAAATTCATGGGATTAGTGATGAGTTTTTACAAGATAAGCCACCTTTTGCCAAAATAGCGGATGAATTTTTAGGCTTTATTCGCGGCGCTGAGTTAGTCATTCATAATGCACCTTTTGATATTGGATTTATGGACTATGAATTTTCTAAATTAAATAGAGATATTCCACCAACGGCAAACTTTTGTCAGATCACAGATAGCTTGGTACTGGCAAGACAGCAGTTTCCGGGAAAACGGAATAATCTTGATGCTTTATGTGATCGTTATCATATTGATAACTCAAAGCGTACTTTACACGGTGCATTGCTCGATGCTGAGATCTTGGCCGAAGTTTATATGGCGATGACCGGAGGCCAAACGTTATTAGCATTTTTAGTTGATTCAGAGCAGGGTAGTGAGGTCTATAAAGGTGACATTAGACGAATAGAGAGAGCGGCGACTGGATTAAATGTAATTTATGCTAATCAGGAAGAAATTGTTGCCCATGAAGCAAGATTGGACTTGATTGAAAAAAAAAGAGGAAAGATCTCTCTTTGGCGTTCGAATGATGGCGAAAAGGATCAGGTTAAACATTGCTAGACTTTTAGCTGAAAAATTGTGCAAGCAGTTATTTTTTCTAAAAATATTGACGTATAACTCGTTGATTCGTAATATCATGGCCGTTCTTAACTCGATTATATCGTGGTGCGGTAGTTCAGCTGGTTAGAATACCGGCCTGCCACTCTGGGGGTCGTGGGTTCTAGTCCCGTCCGCATCGCCAATATTATAAAACCCTGAGTAATAAGCTTCGGGATTTTCTGTCTTTTTAAGATAATTGACACTCTTTTTTCCAGTAAAGTCATATCCAATCTCACAGCCTTTTTGATTAGAAAAAATTAGGATGTTAGTTTTTTAATTTTTGATGTAGAACAAACTGTGTTGTTATTATTTTTTCATTCACTTATTTTTAATTCCTTTTCTGTTAATTAAGGTTTTGCTACCGTTAGTTATTTAGAGCAGGTCTAGATTAAATTCTAACTGTTAAGATGACAAAGTAGCATTGAGAAAATCAGTATGAAATTTGCTATTTATTCGACATGGAGTAAACAATGATCACTCGTAAAATTCTTGCTAATGCTATTCGTTTCCTTAGTATGGATGCGGTACAGAAAGCAAAGTCAGGGCATCCAGGTACGCCAATGGGAATGGCCGATATTGCTGAAGTACTCTGGCGTGACTTTATCGATCATAATCCTGCAGATCCTAACTGGATAGATCGTGACCGCTTTGTATTATCTAATGGCCATGGTTCTATGCTACTTTATAGTTTGTTACATCTTACTGGTTATGATTTACCGATTGAAGAATTAAAAAATTTTCGCCAACTCCATTCCAAAACACCGGGACATCCTGAATATGGTTATACTCCAGGTGTTGAAACAACAACCGGTCCGTTGGGGCAAGGGATCGCAAATGCCGTAGGGTTTGCTATTGCTGAACGGACGTTAGCTGCACAATTCAATTGTCCAAACCATACTATTGTTGATCATTATACCTATGTTTTTATGGGTGATGGTTGCATGATGGAAGGCATTTCACATGAAGTTTGTTCATTAGCAGGAACGTTAAAATTAGGTAAACTAATTGCCTTTTATGATGATAATGGCATTTCAATCGATGGTGAGGTACAAGGTTGGTTTACGGATAATACCGCTCAGCGTTTTGCCGCTTATGGCTGGCACGTTATTGAGGGCATTGATGGTCACGATCCTGAGCAAATCAAGCCAGCAATAGAAAAAGCTCGTAATGTTACTGATAAACCGTCTTTATTAATCTGTAAAACGATAATTGGTTATGGCTCGCCACACAAGGCTGACTCCGAAGAAGCTCATGGTTCACCATTAGGTGAAACTGAGATCGAAGAAACGCGAACGGCACTAAATTGGCCATATCCACCTTTTGAAATACCAGCAGATATTTATCAAGCTTGGGATGCTCGCGAAATAGGTCAGCAAAAAGAAACCGCTTGGCGTGAAAAATTTGCCGCTTATCAACAGGCTTTTCCGCAACTTGCCAATGAGTTTATACGTCGTACCAAAGGTGAATTACCGCCTAATTGGAAAGTGGTCACTAATGATTTGGTTACGGAATTGCAATATAACCCTGCCAATATTGCTAGCCGTAAAGCCTCGCAGAATACGTTGGAAATTTTCGGTAAGGTCTTGCCTGAACTTTTAGGTGGTTCTGCTGATTTAGCACCCAGTAATTTGACTATGTGGTCGGCTTCTAAGTCAATAAATGACGATTCAGCAGGTAATTATATTCACTATGGTGTGCGTGAATTTGGTATGTCAGCGATTATGAATGGCATCGCATTGCATGGTGGTTTCATACCCTATGGTGCAACCTTTTTAATGTTTGTTGAATATGCGCGTAATGCAGTACGCATGGCTGCATTAATGAAGATTCGCAGTATTTTTGTCTATACCCATGATTCTATCGGTCTTGGTGAGGATGGTCCGACCCATCAACCTGTTGAGCAATTAGCCAGTTTGCGTATGACACCTAATATGAGTACTTGGCGTCCTTGTGATCAGGTTGAATCGGCTATTGCCTGGCAGTATGTGATTGAACGTAAAGAGGGGCCAAGTGCGTTGATTTTTTCCCGTCAAAATCTTGAGCAGCAGCCGCGTGATACTAAACAGTTAGCTAACCTTATTAAAGGGGCTTATGTTCTGAAAGATACTGAAGCTACACCAGCACTTATTTTGATTGCAACAGGCTCTGAAGTTGGATTAGCGGTTAAAGCTTATGAAAAATTGACTGCCGAAGGCTATAAAGTACGAGTGGTTTCTATGCCATCAACGGACACTTTTGATAAACAAGATGCGGCTTATCGTGCGTCTGTATTACCATCATCAGTTACTGCACGACTTGCTATTGAGGCGGGCATTGCTGATTATTGGTACAAATATGTTGGTACAACAGGCGCAGTTGTTGGTATGCATACTTTTGGTGAGTCAGCACCAGTAGAGGTTTTATTTAAAGAATTTGGTTTTAGTGTAGAAAATGTGATTGCAAAGGCTAAATCTTTATTACAGTAATTGATGAAAATGATTTGAGCGTATTGATCAACTTTATATGATTAGAGACGCTCTTTTTATTTCAACAGTTGATCCTGATTTATTGCGATCTTCTTTTTAATGCCGTAACCTGTTTAAATTAAGCCGAAACGTTTTAGTTTTCCAGAATTGATAAATTTATCGATCAAAAGCACACCTTTTATGATTGACAACAAAAATCGTCAGTACAAAAGCTGTAATTATCAGTATTCTTTGCCATTAATAAATCAGTTGTTAAATTGAAGGAATAGTATGGTAGTTAAAGTAGCAATTAACGGTTTTGGGCGAATAGGGCGTAGCGTATTGAGAGCGCTTTATGAATCAGATCGTCGAGCTCAAATTGCTGTTGTTGCGATTAATGAAATTGCAGAGGCCGAAGGGATAGCGCATTTATTGAAGTATGATTCTAGTCATGGTCGATTTGCCTGCGATGTGCGTCTAGATAAAGATTTGTTAGTGGTAGACAATGACAGTATTTATCTTTTTCATCAATCTGCGATTGAAAAACTGCCATGGCGGGCACTGGACGTTGATGTAGTACTCGATTGCACCGGTGTTTATGGTTCAAAGGTGGATGGTTATGCGCATTTATCCAGTGGCGCTAAAAAAGTTCTATTTTCCCGTCCAGGGAGTATGGATCTTGATGCAACCATTGTCTATGGTGTTAATGAAACCAGTTTAAAAAATAGTGATCAATTGGTGTCAAACGCATCATGTACCACAAATTGTATTATTCCTGTGATAAAAATATTAGATGATGTCTTGGATATTGAGTATGGTACAGTGACAACCATTCACGCTGCAATGAATGATCAGCCGGTTATTGATGCTTATCACCCAGATCTACGTCGAACACGTGCTGCTAGTCAATCTATTATTCCTATTGATACGAAATTGGCTGCGGGGATCACGCGAATATTTCCTAAATTTAAAGATCATTTTGAAGCGATATCGGTTCGCGTACCAACTATCAATGTAACGGCAATTGATCTCAGTGTGACGGTAAAATCTAAAGTAACCGTGGCTAAAGTCAATCAGCTATTGCAACAGGCAGCAAAGGGTTCATTTCGTGGTATAGTTGATTATACTGAATTGCCGTTAGTATCAACAGATTTTAATCATGACCCACATAGTGCTATTGTAGATGGTACTCAGACTCGAGTTAGTGGGCAACATCTGATTAAGATTTTAGTTTGGTGTGATAATGAGTGGGGTTTTGCCAATCGTATGCTTGATACGACATTAGCAATGGCTGCTACTGGTTTCAACAAATCTATCTGTTGACAGACAGTATGGGAATATTGGTTCCTCATGCACAGCAGAAGATTAATAATTTAGAGAATCAACGAGAGGATTCACCATGTCTGTAATTAAGATGATCGATTTAGATCTAGCGGGTAAGAAAATATTCATCCGGGCTGACCTAAACGTTCCTGTCAAAGATGGCAAAGTTATCTCTGATGCACGGATCCGTGCTTCTTTACCGACGATTGAAACCGCTTTAAAACAAGGCGCAAAGGTAATGGTAACGTCTCATTTAGGTCGCCCGATTGAAGGTGAGTATAATGAGGAATTTTCATTGAAACCCGTTGTAGACTATTTAGCAGATAAGCTCGATTACCCTGTTCGTTTGGTAAAAGATTATTTAAATGGGGTTGAAATTGCTAATGGCGAGCTGGTGGTTCTTGAAAATGTACGCTTCAATCGAGGTGAGAAAAAGGATGATGAAACCTTATCTAAGCAATATGCTGCAATTTGTGACATTTATGTAATGGATGCATTCGGTACAGCTCACCGTGCTCAAGCATCAACCCATGGTGTGGCAAAATTTGCACCTATAGCATGCGCAGGGCCACTGTTATCTGCTGAGCTGGACGCATTAGCTAAAGCATTAAAAGAGCCTGCCCGTCCAATGGTTGCAATTGTTGGTGGTTCAAAAGTTTCTACTAAATTAACTGTTTTGGATTCTTTATCAAAAATTGCTGACCAAATTATTGTGGGAGGGGGTATTGCCAATACTTTTATTGCTGCTGAAGGTCATAAAGTCGGCCGTTCTTTATATGAAGATGATTTGATCCCCGAATCAGAAAAATTATTATCTACTTGCGACATTCCTGTACCAACTGATGTTCGTGTGGCGACCGAATTTTCTGAAACTGCAGAAGCGGTGATGAAATCTGTCAATGATGTTAAAGATGATGAACAGATTTTGGACTTAGGTGATGAAACTGCTGAACGTTTGGCTGATATCCTTAAAAAGGCAAAAACAATTTTATGGAATGGCCCGGTTGGGGTTTTCGAATTCCCCAATTTTCGTCATGGCACCGTAGTAGTTGCACAAGCGATTGCAGAGAGCGAAGCGTTTTCTATTGCAGGTGGTGGGGATACGTTAGCGGCTATTGATTTGTTTGGCATTGCGGATAAAATCTCTTATATTTCTACTGGCGGTGGTGCTTTTCTTGAATTTGTGGAAGGTAAAAAATTACCTGTGGTTGTCGTGTTAGAAGAACGAGCGAAACAGTAATTATATCTGAAGAAAATGACAGGTAGCATTAATCACCTGTCCAATAATAGGACTTTATCTCATGTCTAAGATTTTTGATTTTGTAAAACCAGGTGTTATTACCGGCGATGATGTGCAAAAAGTTTTTGCCGTTGCAAAAGAGCATAAATTTGCGTTGCCAGCAGTCAATTGTGTAGGTACAGATTCGATTAATGTTGTTTTGGAAACTGCCGCTAAAGTTCGTTCTCCGGTAATTGTCCAATTTTCTAACGGTGGGGCTGCGTTTATCGCCGGTAAAGGTCTAAAAGCAGACGGTCAGCAAGCTGCGATTTTAGGGGCAATTTCAGGTGCTCATCATGTGCATCAAATGGCAAAACATTATGGTGTTGCTGTGATCCTGCACACTGATCATTGTGCGCGTAAACTACTGCCTTGGATTGATGGTTTATTAGCTACCGGCGAAGAGTATTATAAGACAACCGGGAAGCCATTATTTTCATCCCATATGATCGACTTGTCTGAAGAGACATTAGCGGCGAATATTGAAATTTGCTCTCAATATTTGCAACGGATGAGTAAAATGGGCATGACATTAGAAATTGAGTTAGGTTGTACCGGTGGTGAGGAAGATGGTGTCGATAACACTGGCTTAGATAACTCATCGCTTTATACACAGCCTGAAGATGTAGCTTATGCTTATGAGCAATTGAGTAAAATTAGTCATCGATTTACTATTGCGGCATCTTTTGGTAATGTACATGGTGTTTATAAGCTAGGCAACGTTCAATTAACACCAATGATCCTTAAGAATTCACAAGAGTATGTTGCGCAGAAATTTAATTTACCGGCAGAAAATAATCTGAATTTTGTTTTCCATGGTGGTTCAGGCTCTACTGCTGAAGAGATTAAAAAAGCGGTCAGTTATGGTGTCGTGAAAATGAATATCGATACTGACACCCAGTGGGCGACTTGGGAAGGCATTTTGAATTATTATAAGAAAAATGAAGATTATTTACAAAGCCAACTGTGTAACCCAGAAGGTAGTGATAAACCTAATAAAAAATATTATGATCCTCGTGTATGGCTGCGTGCGGGTCAAGTTTCTATGATTGAGCGTTTAGAACTTGCATATAAAGAGTTAAATTGTATCAATGTGCTTAACTGATCGCTATTTTATGTTTTTTGTTCTCAATCCTATGGTTCACCATAGGGTTTTTTATTATCCGACTTAATAAATCATTTAAAGCCACTATCTGCCGTTCAATTTACGCGATGACAATGGATTTTCAATAGATATTAAATTAAATTTTTAATTTAATAATTTTATAAAAAGTTGGATTATCAACGCATTGTATTAGTCCACACTCCAGTCTTGTGGATATAAGGTTAGTGAGTATTAAAACATTATAAATAGCTATTTATCTAGCAGGGGATTTTGCTACTTTTTTTTCAGCGGCATTGAATAACATTAAAACAAAAATGAACAAAATGATAGCTAAAGAGAAAATTAGTGACCAAATATAAAGATGCAAATCAAGACTGTGGAATAATATCCAGGATCACCTGGTAGAATATGGATTAACACCTGGGGGGCGGCAGTAATACATGTCGTGATAGAGCTAAGAATAATTATACTATAATGGCGCTGATTAATGCCAAAGATAAGATTAAATAGAAAACCGATGCCTATCATTATAATGCTCACTCGTTGTCATAAGCATAATGGACATGGCATTTCATGTAATATAATTTGATAATAGAATGCAACGATTAATATTTCACATATTCCTAATAATCCTAGAATATTTAGATTAGAAATAATTTTTGTTGAAGATAGTGTTTTCATCATAATTTTCTAACTAAAAAGATAGATTAATATTGTCGGTTGCATGATATTTAAATAATGAAATAGTTATAGTAAACAGCATTAATATAAGGATATAACTTAGTTTTTTTGTTTGAAAATAAGTGAAATCGTGACTAGAAAAGCAATGAGAAAAGGTAAAAATTATAAGGTCCTATTTATATAAATTTAACTATTCGGTTTTATATGCAAGATAATATTATCAATATAAATGGCTTATTTTATGATAATACATCAGATGATATTTTGATTATAAATTATAGATGGTAACTAATTGTTAATAAGTTGTATTTATTAGCAAAAATAACCTAATTCAAGATCATCTAGAGTTAAATTAAAATTCCATAGAATGCTAAAACTAAAGAGGGTCAATGTAACTAATTTTATAAGGTTAAGATTATCCTAAAATTTTTATTGTTTATAAAAATTATTAATATTTTATTAAGTTAAATTATATAGTCGATTTAATATTACAAAAACAGAGATATTTTATTTCTAAAAATTCACCAATATCATAATGAGAACCTTCGCACCAGAGAGTCCTGATTTTTTAATTCCACCAAAATGCACTATTTCATAAGAGATGAGTCCTTCATGATGCCAATCATACCTGTTTCTAATGCTTTAGCAACTTGATAGATGCGGCTAATATCGCGTGAGTAAAAATAGCTGCTAAGCTAAATTCGGTTTCATTAGCTAACTGAATTGCTTTTTATTCGTCAGCAAATTTAAATAATGGCGCTAAAGGGCCAGATATCTCTTCTTTAGCGACTTTCATCTGGTTATTTACATCAACCAATATAGTAGAAGAATAATTTTCCTTGTGAAGCAACATTGCAACCGGTTAACAGGTGCGCACTTCGCTCGATAGTATCTTTATACATCGATAGCTTGCTGATTAATTAACGGCCTCTTTTTGGCTTGCTGGCCCGATGCTCAGAGTTTTTAGTGCTTTCACTAAGTCGTTTGGCGAATTGGTCATAAATATTTACTTGAACCAGGATACGATTAGCTCAAACGCAAGTCTGTCCACTATTGAGAAATTTTGCCGCTAATACACCTTGAACAGCAGCCTCTAAATCAGCATCATCAAAGACGATATAAAATAAAGGGAAGGGGCCTTTCCGCCTAGCTCTAATGAGAGTTTTTTGATCGTATTAGCACATTGCGCCATTAATAATTTACCCACTTGAGTTGAGCTAGTGAAGGTTAATTTACGGACAACCGAGCTTTCTGTCATAACCGAACCAATAATTTTTTCATCGGTACTGGGTACAATATTCAAAACACCGACTGGAATATCTACTTTTTCAGAAAGTACAGCTAGTGCTAATGCAGACAGAGGTGTTACGGCGGCGGGTTTTAGAATAACGGTAGAGCCTAGGGCTAGGCGCAACTTTTCTTGTGATCATGGCATTGGGAAAATTCCACGGCGTAAGAGCCGCTACAACACCAACAGCTTGTTTGGATGGGTCATTATTCGGGAAATAAGTGACAGGAGGAGGGATCGTTTCACCATAGGTTCGCTTTCTTTCTTAAGCAAACCATTGTATAAAACTAGCGCCATAAGTTATTTCACTTATTGCTTCGTTATGGCATTTGCCTTGCTCTAGGCTCAATATTTCTGTTAAGGCTGACTGATTCTTCATAATCAGAAAAGCCATTTATTTAAAATCTGACTGCGTTGTTTTGCACTCATTGCTCGCCAGGCGGAAATGCATTGTCAGCGGCCGCGATTGCTTTTTGTGTTTCGGTTTTACCTAAATCACTGATTTTAGCAATTAAATCACCATTAGCATGATGACAACATTAAATGTTGCATGCTTGTCAGTATCGACCCATTGACCGTTGTTAATATAGGTTTGTTGACGGAAAAGGGAAGAATTAATGAGATTATTTTCCATTGATTTTTCTCCAGAATTTATGGATGGTATATACCATTCGTTATTTTATCTTTAATTTTATTTTCAATTGTAATTGTGGTAAGAGCTGTAAAATAAAAATTGGAGCAATTGCTAGTTGATTTAACCCTACGCTAATGATAGTTGTCACTATTGTTAGAATAAATTTTTATTATAATTCAAAAAAATACAATAATAACCCAAAAGAAAATAAAAAAAATTTATTGAACTAAATGATGATAACGGATTAATAATTTTATTTTGCATCAGACGATTATTTTATAGTGTTAATATCATTTTGATATGTAGGACTCCTTTTTTATCATAGGTATCATCAATTACATTATAGTCAAGGGAGCAATAAAATTTTGGCCACCATATTGGGCTAGTAAAATAATATGTTGTACTGTTGTTTACGATCATAATTAGAGATCCGAAAAGAGATTGTCATTATCAGTCCAGTTTTATCTATTAGCTGCCTAAAAAATAGCAGGGTAATCTTTTCTGAGCTGCTGGTGTTAATGCAACATAAAAAATTTATCATTCTCTATTAATGCAATATAATAACAAAACTTAATTAAGTGGAGTAAAAAATAAACGGTATGATATGTTAATTTTATTTATACTTACTAAAAAATATTTTGAAGAAAATAAATCATTATTACCATTCTATTGGCTATTATTATTGTTATTCATAAAAAGAGCATTAATATCATTTTGTTTTTATATTTAATGAAGTAAATAATAATTCTATTCTAATAATTATTATTTATCTATGTCCATGTAATTATAGGCACAATAAAAATTCGTTATTTTATCTATTAATGAGTTTTTCTGCTATTGTATATTGTTAAGAAATTATTTTATATTTTAATTTCTTAACAATCATTTCATTCTAGCTAAATTAAATTTTTACTATTAATGTGATAGAGCCAAAAGTTACCAATAAAAATTTACCACAAGGATAAAAATTGATATGATAAATAATGTTAGTAATTTTAATAAAAATATAGATAGCGATTCTATATCTAGTATCCTTGTGCAGCCAAATGTTATAAATAAACAAAAAAATATATTAAATAATGCAAAAGCTTTTGTAATAAAATAACATGCTCAGCATATAATTATTTGCGTTTCATTGACGGTATTGATGAAATTTACTGGCGCGACAGGACAGATTTTACCACAATTTCAATAATCATTATTATCGTTAGTTAGGTATATTACTACCAGCTCTTCCTTTCGTTGGAATAGGTGATAAAGGAGCTATTGATGAATCAATAGAAAATTTTATGGATATTTATCCATAATTTACAAAAGAAATTAAGGAAAAAAACAAGAGATATTACAAAAAAATAATTCTGGAAATGATGTCAACAAGAAGCTTATTGAAGAAAAAATTGAACAATTTTTTGATACTTGGGTTGATTGGTTACAAGGTGAAAATAAAAAAGAAAATATCCAACAACTGTTCACTGCTTGGAAGTGCTTGCAAGAACAAGGTGATTTTACATGGAGATACGTTATATGACTAAGCAATATCAACTATTAAACAAGAACTTTTTGTAGTAAAAATTGAACGTAATTTTTTTTCATTACAAGCTTCGTCAATGAGTTTGATGACTGCAGGAATGTTGGGTTGTCTACAAAATCAATTTCAGATCTATTAATATTCTAAGGAATCAACGGAGCAGAAGTAGTTAGTGATTCGGCAGCGATGGTAAGCAACATTCTACTTTTGCCAGCACAAATAATGATGACAATGTATGGACTTTCGCAAAATATTTCTGGATATAAGTGGGATAAGCTACTTTAAGAAAATCGTTCTTTATTAAAAAATAACCAACAAGATATATTAAAGAAAGCGAGATACCTTTATCTATTAGAAATAAAATTAATATAAAATACCTACAATAATATAAAGTTGAGCTTATTAACTATTTAGATGAAGCGGCAAAATTAAAAAAGGATTTTGATTTAATAAAAATTATTTATTAAAATAAAAAACAGATGCATTGAGAAATGTAATGCCGGATATAGAAAAATATTTAGTAATATTTTCATTAAATTTAAGTCAAAAAAAATATAACTAATGTTAATTTAAAGGATAAAGAAATATTTAAATATAACTATGATTCTTTTAATACTGAGGTTAATTAAGTTAGTAAACATTATTATCCTTCAATTAAAAAATATACAATTCATGATATTTTATTAGGAAAAGAAAAATAGTTATCTTAAAATATACAATATAAGGGTGATGATAATTATAAAAACGGAGGTTTTTCTTTTCAATATACAGAAAAATTATTAGTGAAATAAATAATACTGATATCCAAAATATTTATATTTCCAAAATAGCAATTTTTAAAAATAATAATGAAATGAAAAATTATGCTTTTTTAAAAGAATTATTAAAAATTTATAATAAAGAAAGATCCTATTACTTACTAGAAACTAGCTTTCTATTGCTATTTTTTGCAGATAAAAATAGTGGTCCTAGTACAGGAAATGATATTATTAATGAAAATATTAATCCTAAGGATATGCCTATTGAAGTAGTTTCAGTTTTATCTGGTTAACGTCTTAAATTTGTATCTTTCTAAGATATGAAAATTGATAATAATAAAACACTAAAAGCATGGTTTAAATATGATTTTAATCATTATAGTAATATCAATATTTATTTAATGAAATTAATTAAAAAAAACGAGATTACTCTTATTTTTATTAAGATATTCTAAAGTTTAATATTGAAAAATCGGATGTATTAGTACGTTCTTCTAATGAGGCATTATTATTTGAACGATTTAAATATATTTCGGTATATTTTTCCCCTCCAAGCCTTCTAATAGGGATAATCCCTGGGTTAGTATATGATAGCATTCTCGCTGCATTTCCCTCTTTTTTTAGTCGGCGATTAGTGATACAGCAGAGGAATATCATATTTATTTAAAAGAGGGAGTAATTAATATTATCGCCGAATCATTTGGAAGTGTTGTTTCTGAAGTTACAAGTAAAATATTATCAAAAGCAATAAAGCTTTACGTAAAGAATAAATTAAAAAAAAACGCATATCAATGATATAATAAAGTATTATTAAAAAAATAATTAGTTACATTAAAAAAAATATTAAAGCTTGAGCTTAATGGACTTTGGACTTGAAAATCGTTTTGAGATAAAAATGCTGTCTGGAGTTGACTCCAGTAATCTAACAAGTGATATTCCATTAGATGAATATCTAATCAAATTGAAAACTAATGATATTTTTAATAAAAAAATTACTAATCCGATCAGATAATGCGAATCATTAATATAACCTATAGCAAGTTTTATGATTAATAATGATATTACTAACATTAAATACCGTGGCATTTATATTTTGGATAATGCAACTGACGAAATGCCATTAAATCACTTTGTTGTTTTAGGCAAAAAATGATAAAAATTATATATTTTATTTGACTGCCCATCAGTTTGAAAATGAGGCAATGCTTATTCTAAATGCTCCTATTATTTTAGAGGAAGCTGAATGGTAAAAAAGATATATAGACAGCGAATAATAAATTAATTAAATATAAATATTTTAACAATCCAACTAGAGCAGCGGCAAATATCTATAATTCTTATTCAGGATATACTTCTAATGAGATTATTGCTGGTTAAAAATACTAACAGCACTATCTTGGTATTTGCTGATAC
>JBDPYZ010000017.1:0-57069 GCA_047291315.1 Candidatus Phloeobacter fragariae
TTTTTAATGAAACGGTGCTCTTGCTACACAATGTTATTCTTATAACGGTATTGCCGGCTTTTTATCTTTAATCGGGTTTGGTTAATAATTTGATTGCTGCCCTGTTACCTTGCTTTTATCGATATTAATCCCCGTTGGATAAGTATTTTGGTCAATGGCTTTTCTTAAAAAACGATAATCGGACTTCTTATTGAGCTTTTTACTTAACATGAAATCGATGGTTTCACCATGACCATTGACTGCTCGATAGAGGTAATGCCATCTCCTTTTTACTTTGATATAGGTTTCATCTAGATACCAGGTGCCGCCATAGATTTTTCGTTTTTTGGTAACAACCTTTGCAAGCTTAGGCGTTAGTCGTAATATTCAACGATGAATGGTGGACTTGATTATCTCAACATTTGCCAGTATAGCGCAACAAGTTTAGGGCTTTCTCGTTACAGATATTATTACAATTCAGCATATATTGGGGAAACGACGACGGCATTGTCACCTTTTCCGGTATTGGTTTTAGATGCTGAAGATTATTTTAAATTCTAATCAAAGAATTCTTCTATTTTATCTAAACGGAAAATAAACATGATATACAACACAGGCACCGTAATAATAGTGTCAGGGTCAGCTATTATCAAAGGCACGGGTACAAAATGGAACAGTAATAATCCACTGGTATCAGTGGGTATGTTAATGCTTATCAAAAATGGTGATATGAACTATCCCTACATGATTAAAGCCGTTAACAGTGGTACATAACTGGTTTTAGCGGAAGCAGCAACATTTAGCGCTACTGACACAACCTATACAATTAATCTTACTGAACCTAACAACAATAGTGATGCAGCCAGAGCACTGGTTGCTGCAAATACTTACATCCTGTACTTTCTGCAAAATATGGATACGTGGATGGGGGATAATGGTGTTGTTGAACTTACGTTACCGAGTGGGAAAACGGTTAAATTAGAATCGCTTAAAGCGCTACAGGAATTAGCTGCAGGGAAGACGGAAATAAGAAGTGTTGAGAAAAGAAAAAAGCATTGGAAGGTAAGGCAGATGCAAGTAGTGTTAAGGAAATCAGTAAGAATTTAGCCAATAAATTTGATAAGAAGAATATTGCAGGAGAGTCTGGGAGTGCTACTGGCAAAGTGATGAGTCAGAAAACCTGTACGGATACTTTTGTCAAGAAAAGCTCAACAGACACAATTAAGTGCCATCGGTTGATAGCTAAAGACAGTGAGGGAAATGGTGCTGTTATCGTCTTTAGCGCGCATGGCAATGAATGGTGGGTGCAGGCCGATAATAAGACTAAATCGGGGGTGGTTGTGGAATAAAGATTTTTGTTATATCTATTTTCCCTATAAAAATGGCACGCTGGCGATACAAGAGGATACTAAATGGACGGGAAATCTGTCTTTAAATGGTTGGCTGAAAGAGCCCGGTACTGGCGTGATCATTAAGTGTGGGCATATACCCCATAATGTATGGTCTGTTACTTTTTCAGTTAGCTTTCCTAGTACAGTAGCTTCGATCAGCAGCGAATGTATCAATCAAGATACAAAACTTCGTCCACACGCATCTGCTATATATGATTTTTCTCTCATTGGCTTTGATCTTACATGGGGTGCATTAGTTGGTAGTTCCCCCTATGCTGGTAAATATACTAGGTGGTTAGCAATAGGATGGTAATAATGGAAAAGGATAATGTTTATTATTTTAGTGCAACAAAATTATGTTGGTTAGCTGAATCATTGAAAGAGAGTTATATAAATGCGGGGACGTGGGAAGATAAAGCTAAACCCATTACTTTTCGCGTGTATCAAGAGTATGCGCTTTGTTCACCACCCGCAGGGAAAATGTTAGGCGCTAGTAAAAGTGGTGATCCGGTTTGGCTTTATATCCCTCCTAAGACAAAGAACGAATTAATTGCAGAGGCTGAGGATGAAAAATTTGCATTAATGCAGAATGCATCAGATATTATTTCACCTTTGCAAGATGCGATTGATTTTAACATGGCGATAGAAGAAGAGAAGCAAAAACTTACTAGATGGAAGAAACATCGTGTATTACTTAACAATGTAATGATGCGGGCAAGGTTCTGTGTATCTTTGTTGCTGAACTTTTCATGAGCTTTGGGTTGGTATTTGGGGTGCTCGTACTTACCCGTTTTGCGGATTGATGGCAGTACCTTATTTGTTAGCCATTTGCGAAAACGATGAGGGAGCGTTCCTTGTCTTACTGTATCACGGCAACGTAATACTAAAGTGTACATTCCTGATTCAGATATTATGTTTATCTCCCTTACCATCTTGTCCATTTTTTGTGTTTGGTTAAACCTAGATATAATTTTTCATTATTAGTTTATAAAGAGCAGCGCTAACATTAGAAATTTTTAGAGCTAAGCAAACGTCAGAAGCAATAAACCAAGGATTGCCATTAATGGTAACAGTGTGAATTTGGTGATTTTCAAATAGAGAAGGGAGTAACAACTAACGCGGTTATAATGAACTCCTGACAGTGACTTAAGTTATTCACCGTTGGAATTGATAATCTCATTGGCGGTGAGCTGAACAGGGTTATCAACACCGGAGTTACCTCCGGCCAGCTTTTCAGCTGCCCCATCCAACTCACCATTGAAAAAGGTGTAGCTATATTATTAAAAAACACGTTCGCGGCGTGCATATGTCGTGATGACTCTAACAGGTTGATAACCCCGATGTCTGCGATGTCTGATTTATTCGATGCAAGTAAACTATAGCGCATGATTTCTTCTTTCGTCAATGGGTATTTGGAATGTCAATGTTTTCTTATGCTGCTGCACTCCCGTTCATCATGACAGCTAGCAATCTAGGGAATTGGTTGTCGTAAAAGTGGGGATGAGTCTGACGAGGATTATTTGGGTCAGTTAGGTTTTTGCCAAACTGTAGTTCTTTCTCCGTCAGTGATCAGAAAAATTTTTCCTTGTCAGGATGTTTACTGATAGGGTGTAATTTACGTTCAGCAATCTCCAAGAGCTGTAACCGTTTGAAACCTGAATTAGGGCTGTAAGGTTTGTCATGTAGTTGTAAAAGCTCAGTAAAAGAGTGTGTCATTTCGCTTGAATTTTTTAAACTCCTTTCAGGTGCATCGACGGCGTAAGGTGGCATAGGATATCAGGCATATCAAGTGATAACTGTAACTTTTCATAGGACTCAACATGCCAGGAGGAGCAATTTGCAATTATTGTTTACAGAAAGCAAGCATTGCCAGGCCAGCTTGTACTTTATCAGTTAGGGGTTAGTTAGGTGTAGAAATAGCTTTATCAAACGTACGAATAACTTTGAGATGGAAAGTTGCGCTAACCTTCATGGTATAAGCGTAAACCAGTTCTTTAGCAACGCATGTTCCTTGCGCTATACCTCCTTTAATAATCAATGTGGGAATTCCACTATCGCTCACGAATTGATCAACTAATTCTTGAGTTTTGTCATTGGCAAGCTAATATTTAGGTCTGTCTTTTTCCAACTCGCCAGCGGTTTTATGCAAATCATTCAGACAGTAACGTCCGAAAGGGTCTTGACGAACAACGGTATTTTCGATAACAACTAATTTAGACATAAAAAATTTCTCCGTAGTCAAATGAATGGTTAGGGTAGTTTTGAAATTAAAAAAGATGATGAATTTGAACTGAGATTTCAGACAAAATTAGGTAAAAATAGAACTCACTATGGGCTGTAAGTGATTGATTTATAGTGAGTGGAATAGCTTTTTTTTACATGTAAATACGTATATTAAATGAGTTAAATTTTATAAATAATTGAAATTAATATATTTTATATAATCAGCTAACCAATGCATAGCGATTTTCCATCATAACCATAATTGGTCTAATCAATGTTCGATCTTCTTATATAGCACAAAATTCTCTTCTATTTCATCAGGACGGTGGCCGATCCAGAATATTTCCATACCAGGGGGTGGTGGCTCTCTAGCCTCTTTTGAAAGATGGAGCAGCCAACGACAATTAGGCGGTGTTTCGTAGTGATATTGTGATTGATGTAGAATTCCGGTGTAGTAATAAAGCATTGGCGCTTCTGATTCTCCCACTTCATGGGAGACTACACAGTCGGTAGTGAGAAATTCGGTGGCAATATGCTGCTTTAGATCGGCAAAGACATTTTGATAACCTTTAGCATAATCTATCCATCCAATAAAGAGTGAGAAGACTAATCCCCAGATAATAGTCAGTCCCAGGCACCATATTTGTGCGGCTTTTAAAGCCAGTTTGTTGGCCAAAAAGTGTTTTTTAAACAGCCAGATTAAAGTGATGGTTAACGAAAATAACAAGGCTAACCAAGAAAAGTGAGGCTGATAGCCGCTTGGCAACCATTGACTAAAAATTGCCAGCAATTGGTGGTATTTAGTTGAGAAAGATAACCCATAACTAATCCATAGCAGAGGAATAAGTAGGGAAAATAAAATTAGGCTAAAGTAATAACCAATTTTATATATTAGTGAGGGTAATAGACAAAAAAAGTGGGTTGCCAATAATGCCATCGGTGCAATAAAAGGTAATAAATATAACGCGCGGCCAGAGGCTGAAATTTGTAATAAAATAACGCCTAATAATACAAAGCAGGTTGGTAAGAAAAAACTATTGTCTGTTAGATTTTTTATTGGTTGTTTTAAGATAAAAATAAAAGCTAAGATGCCTGATGGTAAGGCGAAAAGAAGTATTGCTTCAGGAATACGGAAGGCTTTTGCTTTTGCTCCTAAATGTTCAACTGAAAAACCTAAAAAACGGCCAATATTATTATCCCAAAACCAAACTTTAAACAGTTCAGGGCTATCATGAAAAAGTAAAATTGGCCAGGGTAAAATTAAACTTAAAGATAGCAGACCAGCAATAATCGCCAGAGAGTAATAGCGTTTATTGCGACAGGTTTTTAAATAAATCGGTGCTAGAATTAAACAGATCCAAATTAAACCAGGGATAAAAACTCCCTTTGATAGCATGGTAATAACGGTACCGGCAGTTAACCAAAGGGTGGAAAATAGTTGTTTTTCTTGCTTAATGAGACTTAATAAGCCATATAAACCAATAATAGTTCCTGCGATCAAAGCGGTATCGGTAAACATATCATGGGTGTGACGTAGTATGCCAGGCGCTGATGCGAATAGAGCTAGTGCTATCCAGATGCGATAGTCAGAGAAGCTGTCAGCGGAGAAGAAACGGTGGGCTAAAAAAACAAAAAAGGATAAACTTAAAGCAGAAAAAAATAGTGTGGCAGTTCTGGCTGCATCATGCATGGGTAACCAGGAGGAAAAAAGGTGGACAGCAATGGTTGCAACCCAATAATAGAGCGGGGGTTTTTCCATGAAAGGTTGGCCTGCGTTAGTTGGTATCAGCCAATTATTTGTTTCATACATAGTTTGTATAATACCAAAACTATAATTTTCATCTTGCTTCCAGGGATTATGCCCGAAGATACCAGGCAGTAGGTAAATGAATAGAAAAAGCAAGAAACCCAATAGCATTTTTATATCTGTTTTAGATAAAGTGTTGTTATTTATTATTGCCATGAAATTAGATTAGTTAAGATAAATACCATTGTAATTAAGTTTAGTAATTATTTATTGTTTATAATGTGCCTAGGTGGTTTACATAATATAATAACCCTCAATACATCATATTAGCATAAACGGTAATCGCCTTTTTGGTTTTAAAAGTAGTAAAGTCTATATAAATGTAATCATTTTTTCTATTAAAATAATATTGTGCCCTGATTGGATAACTAAGATAGTTATTTTTAATAAAAAAAAACAAACAAAATGCTGATGGTAATATTTATATTTAAAAATGCTTGATTATTCCCTTAGGTTCACCAGATAATTGTGTTTTTAAATCTCTCTTTTTCTTTTTATAAAGCCAAACGATTGCGTAAAATTGAAATAGTCTATTTTTTTTGATGTAATCGTCCCTTTTAAGAGTTGAAAGTTAGCCTGAATTTTTAAACAGAGGATCAAGATGTCTGGTATGCAAACGCCTGCAAATTGCAAACTAAGTAATTTTTTAAAAATACAGTAACAAGGCTCGACAATTTGTCGCGAGATTATTGCAGGTCTCACCACGTTTTTAGTTATGGTCTATTTTGTTATTGTTGTACTGGTCATGCTTGGAAAAATTGGTTTTCCACTCACCGCGATTTTTATTGCTACCTGCCTGGTAGCTGGATTTGGCACCTTGTTAATGGGATTATGGGGTAATTTACCGATGGCAATTGGTTGTGCTATTTCATTAACTGCATTTAGCCTGGTTCTTCGTCAGCAGATAAGTATTTCTATTGCTTTAGGCGCTGTTTTCTTAATGGGATGTTTATTCACTGTTATTTTCATTACTGGCGTGCGTATCTCTATGCCAAAGGGGATTGTCCAGGGTACAATAATTGTTATCGGGCTGTTTTTACCATTGATATCTGCCAATGTTATTGGTTTAGTCGTAAAAATGAGCAGGCTGGTTTACCGGTTGCGCTTGGTCAGTTTACTTCTTTCCCTGTGAGCATGTTGCTGATTGGTTTGGCCGTTGTTTTGGTTTGGAAAAAAGAAAAATGCCGGGCGGGGTATTAATAGTTGATCATTGCGATTTCTATTATTGGCTTAATTTTTGATCCGCAAGTGAAATACCAAGGTTTCTTTAAATTACCATTGGGTGACGATGGTTTATCATTATTATTTAGTATGAATATTATTGGTGTGTTACAGCCAGGTGTTTTATCCAGTTTATTTACATTAGTGGTTTAACTATTTAAGTTTATAGCCGTTGATATTAATTCCAGAGTGAAATGGAACATTAAAGTTACTTGATACGATTAATCTTAAAGGCAAAAATATTGCCATTGATAGTTTGTTGTTAAGGATAAAATATGGCGAAATGTAGTAGCTTTGCGATTGGCTAGTTCATTTTTTCTATAGCACAGTTTTATTTTCTATCAATACCTATTAAGCATAATAATACTCTGCTAGGCTTATAATTCAGACTTATCAGTAAGGATAATATGGAAATATTTTTTACCATTCTCTTTTTGATTTTGGTGGTTTCAGTATCAGGCGTGATTACAAAAGTTATTCGGTTTCGTATACCGCTTCCTATTATGCAAATTGCGATAGGAGCATTGTTAGCGTGGCCGCATTTTGGGTTGCATGTTGATTTTGATCCAGAGCTTTTTCTGGTTCTGTTGATCCCTCCGTTATTATTTGTTGATGGTTGGAAAACCCCAACGCGTGAATTTTTTCAAAATGCACGTGAGATTTTTATCTTAGTTTTAGGCTTAGTTTTGGTAACAGTAGTTGGAATCGGTTATGTGATCTATTGGCTGTTACCGGGCATCCCGCTTATTGTGGCTTTTGCTTTGGCGGCAGTTCTTTCTCCTACTGATGCGGTGGCACTTTCCTCGATTGTTGGTAGAGGTCGAATACCGAAGCGAATGATGAGTGTGTTAGAGGGTGAAGCACTGATGAATGATGCTTCCGGCTTAGTGGCACTGAAATTTGCTGTCGCGATTGCTATGGGAACCATGATTTTTACTGTGTCTGGTGTCACCCTTGAATTTTTTAAAGTCGCCGTGGGTGGTTTGTTGACCGGTATTGCAGTAACTTGGATTTATAGCAAATCACTGCGCATTATGAGTCGTTGGAGTGGTGATGATCCGGCAACTCAAATGATCTTAATGTTACTATTACCTTTTGCTGCATATCTTATCGCTGAGCATATTGGTTTTTCCGGTATTTTATCGGCTGTTGCTTCGGGTATGACAATCAGTAAAGCCGGTGTCATTCGCAATGCGCCACTAGCGATGCGGTTAAGATCGGATAATGTTTGGTCGATGTTGGAGTTTGTTTTTAATGGCTTAGTTTTTATCATGCTTGGCTTACAGTTACCTGGTATATGGGAAACCTCTGTTATTCAAGCTGATCTTGATCCTAGTGTTGAAACTTGGATGCTATTTGTCGCTGTTTTTGTTATTTATACCGCTTTATTATTGTTAAGGTTTAGTTGGTTATGGTTGATGAAGCGATTTAGTCGGCTGCTATTAAAAAAACGTCCGTTACAATTTGCTTCTTACTCCTATCGTGAATTGTGGTTAGCTTCATTTGCTGGAGTACGTGGAACGATTACCTTGGCAGGTGTCCTTTCTATACCATCATTTCTTACTGATGGCACTCCTTTTCCTGCTCGTTATCAATTAGTTTTTATTGCAGCAGGGGTGATCATGCTATCGATTTTTATTGGCGTGCTTGCTTTGCCGCTTTTATTGCATAATTTTAAAGTAGGTGACAAACTGGCAGATATTAATGAGATGCGAATGGCAAAAGCGGCGATGGCAGAAGTGGCTATTGTGAGCTTAAATAAAATGGAAGAGCGTCTTTCGGCTGATGCCCAAGAAGCGCTAGATCCTGAAGTTATTAGTGAAGTTGCTTCCCGTGTTACTGGTTATCTTCGTCGTAGAACTGCGGGTCAGGATGAGATGGAGCATAATTTGCTGATAGAAGATTTAGAGCGTCGTTTTCGTTTAACGGCTTTACGGGCAGAGCGGGCAGAGTTATATCACTTACGTGCAACGAAAGAGATTAGTAATGAAACCATGCGAACGCTATTATTAGATCTTGATTTGATGGAAACTTTATTGATTGATAAAGAGCATTAATGTACTAAGAGAAAAACAATGGGATTGCTAGTTATTACGACCCTGCTATGGGCAGCGTCTTTTAGTTTAATTGGGGAATATTTAGCAGGTCAAGTTGATAGTTGGTTTGTCGTTTTAGTCCGTGTTAATCTGGCGGCGATCGTTTTTTTACCTTTTCTACGCTGGCGTGGGTTGTCGTTGAAAATTATTTTACTTTATATGCTAGTGGGTGCTTTTCAGTTAGGCATTATGTATCTATTTGTTTTCCAAGCATATAACTACCTTAGCGTAGTCGAGTTTTTACTCTTTACGGTGTTAACGCCGCTTTATATAACATTATTTTATGATCTATTGGAAGGGCAGCATTTACGCTGGGGATATTTGTTTAGTGTAATGCTGGCAGTGATTGGGGCGGCCATAATTCGCTATGATCACTTAAGCGGATCTTTTTGGCTAGGTTTACTTTATGTGCAGTTGGCGAATATTTCCTTTGCGATTGGTCAAGCTGGCTACAAAAGAATGATGGAGGTTTATCCAATTCCACAGCGGCAAGCCTTTTCATGGTTCTATATCGGAGCTTGTACTGTGGTATTACTCGGTTGGCTGATATTTGGTGATGTGAGTAAATTACCTACAACAAAAATACAGTGGGGCGTTTTAATTTGGTTGGGGGTAGGGGCTTCCGGTATTGGTTATTTTATGTGGAATTATGGTGCAACACAGGTAGATGCTGGCACTTTGGCCATTATGAATAATATGTTGGTGCCAGCCGGATTATTGGTCAATTTTATTCTCTGGCAGCGGCATCCCGATTGGCTCCGCTTTATTTTAGGTAGCAGTTTACTGTTGTTATCACTTTGGGTGTATCGATCGACATCACGAAAGATAGACTACTGAGTGTCGATTATTGGATTCAGGGAGCAGAAAATTGGCGCCAGCCGCTTAAACGAAATTTGCCCATCCTAACGGAGATGGGCAATAATCATTAACCACAAAATAATTTATCTTTTAGTAATTTCATACCAATCGACGTGAGATTTAATTTTTCCGGTATCTTGCCATCTGGGGTTGCTGTATTAACTAATTTAGGCAAATAGTCTGCAATTAAGGAAGAAGTTTGTTCTGAATTTAAACCGACTTTACTGGCTAGGGCAGAAATATTACTGGTGCTAAATATTGAGCTAATTTGCTCCATACTTACCGGTAAGTTTTCACCTGAGCCTATCCAGGATTGAATAATTCCACCAAATCCTTGTTGTTCAAATTTATCAGTTAAGCCACGGATGCCACCTTGTGTTTCAATCCAGCTTAAAATATTTTTAAATTGATTAAATTTTTCACCACCAACCATACTGGTCAGTTGATCTAATAATCCCATGAGAACCCCCTTGCAACATAAAAATTGGTTAAACGATGCTTATCTTGCAACCTTTAAATTCAACAAGGTTAGAAATTGTCAAAATTTTTGCTAGCCACAAGTTAATAATAGTGAGTGATGAGCCAAAAATACAATAAAAGACGAAAAGATTTACCGGCTTCTTATTTATTAAATTAATGGATTAAATAAATTAAAAATACAAATATGGTGTAATTATGTCTGATGTTTTTCATTTTGGGCTAACTAAAAATGATTTACAAGGTGCAACGCTTGCTATTGTGCCTGGCGATCCAAATCGTATAGAAAAAATTGCCAAATTAATGGATAACCTGGTATATCTAGCTTCGCTACGTGAATTTACCTCATGGTGTGCTGAACTTAATGGTAAACCAACTTATTATTTGTTCTACGGGCATTGGCGGCCCCTCTACTTCTATTGCCCGTTGAAGAATTGGCACAATTGCGAATACGAACCTTTCTTCGTATCGGTACTAGCGGCGTCATTCAAAAAATATCAATGTAGGTGATGTACTCATTACCACTGGCGCGGTACGCTTAGATGGTACCAGCTTACATTTTGCACCTTTAGAATATCCTGCGGTAGCTGGTTTTAGTTGTACCAATGCACTTTATAAATCTGCTAAAGGAGCAGGGATCACAACTCATGTTGGTATTACCACTTCTTCGGATACTTTTTATCCTGCTCAGGAGCGTTATGGTACCTATAGTGGTCGCGTTGTTCGTCGTTTTCGCGGATCGATGGAAGAGTGGCAAAAGATGGAGGTGATTAATTATGAAATGGATTCGGCCACCTTACTTAGTATGTGTTCTAGCCAGAGATTATCAGCAGGTATGATAGCCGGTGTAATTGTTAACTGTACACAACAAGAAACGCCAGATGAAACATTGTTAAAACAGAAGGGAATGTTTTAGCGATTGTTGTTGATGCAGTTCGCAGGTTATTGAATTAATTAAGTACTACACGCTTTGCTACTTTATTATATCTTTTTTTTTTATTTGTCTTAAGTAATCCTCGTTTTATTTTTTATTATCTAATGTATTCAATAATCTTTATTTTGATAAAGTAACGGATAAATTTTCTTATTTAGCAAACTAATTAATGTTAACAGCCATATAATAGTATAGAATAAAATAACTTAAATTTATAATTTTATAAATTGAACTTGCATCATTATTTTAAGCTGATAGCAATTTACATTATTAACTTTATTTTAACTAAAATAGGAATAATAAATTGACATTGTCTGAGATTATTAATGTTATTACCGAATTTGCCCGCGACCATCAAATATTAGCTATCTTTATTGTTTTTATATTAGCCTTTGGCGAATCGTTAGCCTTCATTTCCTTATTACTACCTGCAACAGTGATTTTGCTTGGTTTAGGTGCATTAATTGGTAATAATGGGTTCACTTTTTTACCAGTATGGTTAGCTGCCGCCAGTGGTGCTTTTTTTGGTGATTGGTTATCTTATTGGTTTGGTTTTCATTATAAGAACAGCGTGCGCCATATGTGGCCAATTTCTCGTCGTCCTGAAGTGCTCGATCGGGGCCATCGTTTTTTTGATCGTTGGGGCGGATGGAGTGTTTTTATTGGCCGTTTTTTTGGTCCTTTAAGGGCTATAATTCCTTTAGTAGCAGGCATTTGTGCTATGCCTAAAGGTTATTTTCAGTTAGTTAATTTATTTTCTGCGATGGTCTGGGCATTTGGTATTTTAGCGCCAGGGGCATTTGGTTTATCTTGGCTTGCTCAGTGGATGGGGTAAAATAGTCGCTAAATTTCAGCCTAGTGCTGTTTGCTGACCAAAATAAGCAAAATTTATTCTAGACATTTATACAGTATGCCACTAAGTTATTTTATAAAATAAAGATTATTTTAAGGAAACTAAGGTGGATATTCAGTTATTATATGCAATTATTGGATTTCTTACCGGCATACTCTTTGGTGGTTGTTTAATCTGGCTAGCTATTGCGCCAAAAATGAATAAAAAAAAATCTGAATTGCGGGATTTTTATAGTATTCAGGCTAGCTATGAGGAAAAAATTGCCCACCTCGAATATTGGAAAATTGAGTGTGAGCACCGTGATCAAGAATTAAGGTCACAAAGGGAAATTAATTGTAATCAAGAAGTTGAACTACGTGAAGTCATGACACGGCTTAAAGAGACACGGCTGGCTTTTGAAGAGAAGCAGCAGTTGTTACTTAATAGTGAGCAGCGGTTAAATGTTCAATTTGAGAATTTAGCAAATCGTATCTTTGAACAAAATGAGCGTCGAGTTTTTGAGCAGAACCGTCAGAGTTTAATTGTACTATTAACACCTTTCCGTGAACAATTGGACGGTTTTCGCCGTCAGGTACATGAAAGTTTTAGTCAAGAAGAGCGTGAGCGTCATACCCTAGCTCATGAAATTCGTCAGCTTCAGCAGTTAAATGCACAGATGGCAAAAGAAACTATTAATCTGACTAAAGCGCTAAAAGGTGATAATAAAATTCAGGGAAATTGGGGTGAGACAATTCTCTCTCGCATATTGGAGGCTTCTGGGCTAAGGCAGGGGCATGAATTTGAAACTCAAGTCAGTATTAATACCTCCAATAGTCGTTATCAGCCGGATGTGATTATTCGTTTACCACAAGGTAAAGATGTTGTTATCGACGCTAAAATGTCTTTGACAGCTTATGAGCACTATTTTAATAGCGAAGATGAGCAACAGCGAGCAAAGGCATTGCGGGGGCATGTTAATTCAGTGCGTAACCATATAAAAGAGCTTGGACGAAAAGATTATCATCAATTAAATGGGGTAAGATCGCTGGATTATGTATTAATGTTTATTCCTCTTGAACCGGCTTACTTGATTGCTTTACGTGAAGCGCCTGAACTTATTGACGAAGGTTTGCGAAATAATATTTTACTCGTTTGCCCTTCAACATTATTGGTGGCAGTACGTACTATTAATAATTTGTGGCGTTATGAACGACAGAGTCAAAATGCGCAAGTAATTGCCGAGCGTGCCGCTAGAATGTATGACAAAATGCGGTTATTTGTCGATGATATACAGGTGTTAGGTCAGAATTTGAGCAAAGCACAGTTGAATTATCAATCTGCGATCAAAAAATTAGCGGAAGGAAAAGGCAATTTGATTAGCCAAGCGGAAAGTTTAAAAGAACTTGGAATAGAAGTTAAACGTCCGATTGACACTGAATTTAGCAAACAAACTGCTAAATCATAATTAAGAAAAATTGGTAGATCATGAATAAGATCTTGCGATAAACATTATTACACTTTCGATTATTTTAATGATTAAATGAGCGTAAATATGGTAGATCCAATTAAAGAAACCACTTATTTTGGCTTTCGTAAAGTAGCCAAGGATGAGAAAGCGGATATGGTTGCTGCTGTTTTTCATTCGGTGGCCGCGAAATATGATCTTATGAACGATCTTATGTCATTAGGGATCCATCGAATTTGGAAACGTTTTACGATAGTAGCCAGTGGCGCGCGTCGCGGGCAATATATTTTAGATCTGGCTGGTGGTACTGGAGACCTGACAGCTAAATTTGCCAAAATAGTTGGCGAAAAAGGCGAGGTTGTTCTGGCCGATATCAATGATTCTATGCTGAAAATGGGGCGCGAAAAGCTCCGTGATCGAGGTATTGTTGGTAATGTTAATTATATTCAGGCTAATGCTGAAGAGCTGCCTTTTCCTGATAACTACTTCGATTGTATTAGTATTTCTTTTGGGCTGCGCAATGTTACTGATAAAGATAAAGCACTTAGATCAATGTTTAGAGTGTTAAAACCAGGTGGTCGTTTATTAGTATTAGAGTTTTCAAAACCCATTTTTCCAGCATTAAATAAAGCTTATGATGCTTACTCTTTTCATATTTTACCACGCGTTGGTCAAATGATAGTCAATGATGCCGATAGCTATCGCTATCTGGCTGAATCTATTCGCATGCATCCAGATCAGGATACTTTAAAAGCAATGATGGAGTTAGTAGGTTTTGAACAAGTTTCCTATACCAATATGACCGGCGGAATTGTTGCACTACATAGAGGGTTCAAATTTTAAGATGGATACTCTGTCAACCAAGAGCTATTCAAAAATCCTACTATTACATGTCGGAATAGCTTCCCTTTTACAGTTTATGTTAAATAAATTTTTCTATCAGGAAGTGGCGTTGAAATCAGCCAGAGTAAGGTTGATTGGGAAAGTGCTGGCGATTGATTTAAAAGAATTATCGCAACCATTGATACTTATATTCTCTGAGCAGCGAGTTGATGTAGTAAACCAGTGGCCTACACCGGCAGATTGTGTGATAAAAACCGCGTTAGTAACGTTAGTGCATCTTAAAGATAAACAACAGCTTTCAGCACTGATCAACGATGGTGGGATTGTTATAGTAGGTGATATGCAAGTTGTGCAGCATTGCTCTGTATTGCTTGATGCTGCTGAATGGGATCCCGCTCATTATATTGCTCCTTATGTCGGTGATGTTATTGCCGAAGGGATGAGCCGCTGGGCTAAAAAAAGTTTAATTGGAATAAATGGGTTGTTAAATCAAAAAAAAAATCATTTTAAAGATGTATTGGTGGAAGAATGGCGAATGTCTCCTAATACATTGGAAGTGCTAAGTTTTGCTGATAAGGTTGAGAAGGTGGTAGCGGATATTTCAAAACTGGAACAGCGTTTGGCTGAATTGGAGGAAAAATATGAGACCGGGAGAAATTAAACGGCTCTATTTTATCGTTCGAGTATTTCTAAATTATGGTTTAGATGAACTCATTCCCAAAATTAAATTTACTTTACCATTAAGGATTGGGCGCCGTTGTTTGTTTTGGTTATCAAATAAGCATAAAGACAAAGCTCTTGGTGAGCGTTTACGTTTAGTTTTACAAGATTTAGGCCCTGTTTGGATTAAATTTGGTCAGATGCTATCTACTCGTCGCGATCTTTTCCATACTATAATTTCTGACCAGTTAGCATTATTACAAGATAAAGTTGCTAGTTTTGATGGCAGATTGGCTCGCCAATACATTGAACAGTCATTAGGTGGTTCTCTTGAAACATGGTTTGATGATTTTGATGAGGTGCCTTTAGCCTCAGCATCGATTGCTCAAATACATACTGCGAAATTAAAACAAAATAATAAACAAATTGTGATTAAAGTTATTCGCCCAGATATACTGCCTGTTATTAAAGCGGATATAGGCTTGATGTATCTGCTGGCTAATTGGATCCCACTTTTACCAGATGGACGACGTTTACGTCCACGGGAAGTTGTTCGAGAATATGAAAAAACATTAATTGATGAATTGAATTTGTTGCGTGAGGCGGCAAATACTATCCAATTAAGGCGTAATTTTGAAAACAGTCCCATGCTTTATATTCCCGAAGTTTATACAGACTACTGTCGGGAGAATGTAATGGTTATGGAGCGCATTTATGGTATTCCCATTTCTGATATTAACGCGTTAAAGAAGCAGGGAATTAATATGAAGTTATTAGCTGAACGTGGGGTAAAAGTCTTTTTTACTCAAGTTTTTCGCGATAGCTTCTTTCATGCTGATATGCATCCTGGCAATATTTTTATTAGTCGAGAACATCCCGAAGATCCCCAATATATCGGTATTGATTGTGGTATTGTCGGTTCATTAAATAAAAAGGATAAACGTTACTTAGCAGAGAATTTTATTGCCTTTTTTAATCGTGATTACCGTAAAGTAGCTGAATTGCATGTCGATTCAGGCTGGGTACCACCAGATACTAATGTAGAAGATTTTGAATTCGCCATTCGCACAGTTTGTGAGCCTATTTTTGAGAAACCACTGGCAGAAATTTCTTTTGGTCATGTTTTATTCAATTTATTCAATACTGCACGTTGCTTTAATATGGAGGTTCAGCCTCAATTAATGTTACTTCAGAAGACTTTACTATATATTGAAGGATTGGGAAGGCAGCTTTATCCACAACTAGATTTGTGGAAGACAGCTAAACCTTTTCTTGAAGATTGGCTACATCGGCAAATGGGATTAGCGGCGATTATTAGTGCGTTTAAGGAAAAAGCACCCTATTGGGCAGAAAAAATACCAGAAATTCCCGATCTTATATACGGGGCATTTAAGCAGCATAAATGTTTACAAGATAGTATTGATAAATTTGCTGTCCAGCTGCAAGGGCAGCAAGTAAAGCAACGACAAGGGCAATATTTACTAGGAATTGGAGCAAGTTGCTTGCTATGTGGTACTTTGTTTCAAATTTTCGATTCAAAAATTGGTGCTATTGGGTTTATATTTTTCGGTATAATTTCATGGACTGTGGGATGGTATCGAACAGGTAAAATTAGCTAAAGCTTGTTTTTAAACAAATATGTCTTAGGATCTGTATGTTTCTTACCTAAAATTAGTTGTATATAATCTAATTATACATAGTTGAACCTAATTTCGTAGAGGTATATATCAATGGGAACAACAATTGCTATGGCTACATTTGGTAGCCCCGGTCAACTTCTTATTATTGTTTTATTGGTTGTTCTAATATTAGGTACAAAAAAGTTGCGTTCACTCGGCTCAGATTTGGGAGAGTCATTAAAAAATTTTAAAAAAGCGATGAGTGATGATCACAGTAAAACTGATGATAGTAACAAAACAGAAAAACATCATGATTATTCTGACTTTGAACCAAAAAATATTACTGAGAAGACGACAATGACTGAGACAAAAGAAACGACTGAAAGTAAAAAAAATAAAGAGTAGGTATCAACTGTGCTTGACATTGGTTTTAGTGAACTGTTATTGGTTATGATTATTGGCTTGGTTGTTCTTGGCCCAGAGCGTTTACCAATAGCGGTTAAAACGGTTGCTGGTTGGATACGTGCATTGCGCTCGTTGGTTGCTAATGTTCAACATGAACTCTCACAAGAATTAAAATTGCAAGAATTGCAGGAAACATTGAGGAATGCAGAAGAAAAAGCACAATTGCAAACTCTTTCGCTGGAACTTAAACAATCGATGGAAGAATTGAAAGAGTCTGCTGAGTTACTGAAGAAAAATTATCAATCATCGAACAGTCGTATCGAAGAAGAATTGGCTAAAGTAAAAGCATTTACCAGTGATCTTGATGAAAATAGCCACAGGTAAAGTAGATGAAGAAATGCATATAGCAGCCAATAACCAACAACACAAGCCAGCACTGACAGGTCAGTTGGTAATAGAGTCAGATAGCCCTACTAAAAGTAAAAATGAGCTCAAATCTTCCCCAAAGGAAGTAAAAAAACGCTCTGATCAGACTAACGGTGAAAATTAGTATATGTCTATCGATGATCCTCAACCACTTATTAGCCATTTAATTGAATTACGTAGACGTATTCTTTATAGCTTATTTACTGTTGCGGTGGTTTTTCTTGCTTTAGTTTATTTTTCCAATGATATCTATCATTTGGTTGCCGCACCGTTGATTGAACAGCTACCTGTCGGCTCTCGCATGAGTGCAACCGATGTGGCATCAACTTTTTTTACCCCGACTAAACTTACTTTTATGGTGGCGGTATTTATTTCTATTCCAGTGATCTTATATCAGTTATGGGCTTTTATCGCGCCAGCATTTTATAAGCACGAGCGGCGCTTAATGTTGCCTTTACTGGTGTCTAGTAGCGTGCTTTTTTACTTGGGGATGTTTTTTGCTTATTTTGTTGTTTTTCCTTTAGCATTTAGTTTTTTTGTGAAAACTACACCAGAAAGTGTTAATTTCATTCCTGATATAAGTAAATATCTCAGCTTTGTTATGACACTTTTTATGGCATTTGGTGCGGCGTTTGAAGTTCCTGTTGCCATTATTTTACTTTGCTGGAGAGGCGTTACAACGCCGGATTCTTTAAAACGTAAGCGGCCTTATATTATCGTGGGTGCTTTTATTGTAGGTATGTTTTTGACACCACCAGATGTGTTTTCTCAGACACTATTGGCGGTACCAATGTATTTATTATTTGAATTGGGTTTGTTGTTATCACGATTCTATGTTGGTAAGGGCCGCAAGGCAGTAGATGATAAAATTCCGATGAAATAATAGAATAAAACGCTATTCTCTTAATCATAATTAATTACTTTTCTTAAATTGTTTATTATCTATTAGCTTAGCTACATTCTGATTTAGGATCTTAAGAAGAATAACTGAACGATTTTCACCATTAGGCTCTGAATATATAGCTTTTAGACCTTCAAAAATACCTTTAGTAATGATAACAGTATCACCTGATACCAGTGTCTTTGGTGCAACAATTTCTTGTTTAGATGCTGATCTTAGCTCATTAATAATATTATCTGGTACGATCACTGGATAGGTGCCAAATCGAATAAAATGGCTAACGCCTCTGGTTGAACGTATCGTCGTAGTATGGGTTTTTTCAGGATTAAAATTAACAAATAGGTAGTTTGGAAATAATGCTTCAGTAACTGTGATAGGCTTTCCTCGTACTATTTTTTGTATTTGAGCTTCTGGCGTTAAGTAGATAACATGCTGTCTTTTTAGGTTTTTTAGTGCTCGCTCTATTTGCCCGCGTTTACAGTAAATAAGATACCAATTTTTCATGCTATGGCTCAAAAATAAAATTACATTTTATCACTATATCAAATTATAACTTATTAAGATATGTAGTTAACACTAACATCATTGATTAACTATAATTCGGGTAAATTTGGGTAATAAGGTTTTACATGGTGCTCTCAAAAAAGGTAAGGATAGATGGATATTTTTCTTCTCAGCAATGGTCGATTAACCACAAGCTCTCAATGGCTAAATTATGTTGAAATACGTTTACAAGAGATGTTTCAGCCTCGACAGATCCGCAAAGCAGTATTAGTCCATTATGCTGTCTTACGTGATGATCATGATCACCGCGCTTCTGAGCTTAGTCAATCATTAGGTATCGAAGTGATTTCGATAGCACACTTTGAGTCGCCAGTAAAAGCGATTGAGTCAGCGGAATGTATTTTAGTTAGTGGAGGAAATACTTGGTGGTTGAATAAATGCTTGCACGAAAATGGACTGATAGTGGCTATACAACGTGTATTTTTTGAACGTGATATTCCCTATATTGGATGGAGCGCTGGATGTAATGTTGCAACCCCTAGCATAAGAACTACAAATGATATGCCTGTAACTAATGTGGTTGTAATGTCCTCATTGGGGCTATTCCCAATACAAATTAATCCGCATTATATTGATACCCATATTAGTGGGAATATGGGGGAAACTTGAGATGATCGTATTGCTGAGTTTTGTGTGATCAATCCCCATGAAATTGTTATTTCTTTACGTGAAGGCAGTGGCTTACAGATTAAAGATAAAGAATTACATTATTTTAGTGGTAAAAATGAAGGACTTAAGATTTTTCAGTATAACCAACATTTTCCAGAATAAATATGATACCAAAATTTTAAAAAAATGGGTTCCTTATCTCTGTGTCTAGGGTACAGTTAATTCAAAAGGCGCACTAATTTGAATAGATTGAACCTTTATTGGTAACCTTCATGGAACAATTTATAATGTAGTTCCAACAAATTAAAAGTAGAAAATATATAATGAAATACCGTGATCTCAGAGATTTCATATCATTATTAGAACAGAAAAAAGAACTGAAGCGTATTAGCTATGAAGCCGATCCTTTTTTAGAAATGACAGAAATAGCGGATAGAACTCTGCGAGCGGGAGGTCCTGCACTATTATTTGAAAACCCTAAAGGTTTTGCTATGCCAGTTTTGTGTAATTTGTTTGGTACCGTTGAACGCGTTGCAATGGGAATGGGGAAAGAAAATATCCAAGCATTGCATGAAGTGGGGAAATTATTGGCTTTTCTTAAGGAGCCGGATCTCCCTAAAGGATTCACTGATTTAATTGATAAACTACCCAAATTTAAACAAGTTCTTAATATGCCAACCAAAAGGTTAAAGTCAGCTGCCTGCCAAGAACAGATTTGGCAAGGTGACGATGTTGATCTGTTTCGTCTTCCTATAATGCATTGTTGGCCAGAAGATGTAGCACCACTAATAACATGGGGATTAACGGTTACTCAGGGACCTCATAAGGCGCGGCAAAATTTAGGTATCTATCGACAGCAACTATTAACTAAAAATAAGTTGATCATGCGTTGGTTATCTCATCGAGGTGGGGCATTGGATTTTCAAGAATGGGGTGATAAATATCCAGCTAAACCTTTTCCGATCGCAGTTGCTTTAGGAGCTGATCCCGCCACAATGCTAGCAGCAGTGACACCTATTCCAGATACACTTTCCGAATATGCATTTGCTGGATTATTACGCGGACATCATTCAGAGGTTGTGAAATGTGTTTCTAATGAGCTTGAAGTACCGGTAGGTGCAGAAATTATTCTAGAAGGCTATATTGATCCTGAAGAATTTGCACCGGAAGGGCCTTATGGAGATCATACGGGCTATTATAATGAAGTTGATAAATTTCCGGTATTTACTGTTACGCATATTACTCAGCGTAGTGATGCTATTTATCATTCAACCTATACTGGCCGTCCTCCTGATGAACCTGCGATTTTAGGTGCTGCGTTGAATGAGGTTTTAATCCCTATTTTACAAAAACAGTTTCCAGAAATTGTTGACTTTTATTTACCACCTGAGGGGTGCTCTTATCGGCTTGCCATAGTGACAATGAAGAAACAATATGCTGGGCATGCTAAGCGCATTATGATGGGGGTTTGGTCTTATTTACGGCAATTTATGTATACAAAATTTGTTATTGTCTGTGATGAAGATATTAATGCTCGTGATTGGAATGATGTTATCTGGGCAATAACAACCAGAATGGATCCTGTACGAGATACAGTTATGATGGAAAAGACCCCGATCGATTATCTTGATTTTGCGTCACCCATCTCAGGTTTAGGCTCAAAAATGGGAATTGACGCAACCAATAAATGGCCGGGTGAAACACAAAGAGAATGGGGGCGTCCAATAATTATGACAGAAAAAATAAAAAAACGAATAGATGAAATTTGGCATGAATTGGATATCTTAAAATTATGAGAGGATGTGAATGACGACATTAAGTTGTAAGGTGGTTTCTATTGAATCTATCACTGATACGGTCTATCGCGTTCGCTTATTACCTGAAGGTCAATTTTTATTTCGTGCCGGTCAATATTTAATGGTCATTATGGATGAACGTGATAAGCGACCATTTTCCTTGGCTTCAATTCCTTCAGAAAAAAAATTAATTGAGCTTCATATTGGTGCGTCAGAGTTTAATCTTTATGCCATGGCGGTGATGGAGCGTATTTTTGCGCAGAATAGTATTAATATTGATATTCCTCATGGTAAAGCTTGGTTTCGCGAGGGAAGTAAAAAACCAATAATCCTTATTGCTGGGGGAACAGGGTTTTCTTATACCCGCGCCATTTTATATGCTGCATTAGAAGAAAATTCTGATAGAGATATTACCTTCTATTGGGGAGGACGAAGGTTAGAACACCTATATGATTTGGGTGAATTGCAGTCTCTTTCAGAGCAATATCGCAACATAAAAATTATTCCTGTTGTTGAACAACCTGAATCAGATTGGCGGGGACGGACAGGTACGGTTTTGAGTGCTGTACTGGATGACTTTGGTTCTCTTACAAAGTATGAAATCTACATTGCTGGGCGTTTTGAAATGGCTAAAATCGCGAGGGAACGTTTTTGTAGTGAAAGAGGCGTTAGCCCTGAATATCTTTATGGTGATGCGTTCGAATTTATCTAAATGTAATAACAAAACAAAAAAAAACCGCCCTTCTGGGCGGGAAAATAGCAACAACATACAATAAAGCGTAAAGCAGTTATTTAATTCGCTCAATAAGCGATACACATGGTGGCTAAACCAAACTGAGCATCTTTCCGTTCCATAATATTTAGTAAAGAAGTGATGATCCGCGCACAGAAACACTCTAAAGGGTGACCTAAGGCAATAGCTCCACCGTGCAGATTAACTTTTTCTTTCATCTTATTGATAAGGTGTAAATCTTTTAAACAAGCCAGAGCTTGGGCAGCAAAAGTTTCGTTAATTTCAAAAAAATCTATATCTTAGAGAGTTAACGTAGCCCGTTTTAATGCCATTATAGTTGCAGGGACAGGTCCATATCCCATAATGGCGAGATTGCAACCAATAACAGACATGGTCGAATTTTAGCTCTTATTCTTAATTTTCGGGTTTTAGCATATTTTTCACTGGTAACCAGTATGGCTGATGCCCCATTTGATAATGCTGAGGAATTTCCTGCTGTCACTGAGCCTGAAACAGTATAAAAGAGCGAAGGTAAGACAGTTAGACTGTTAGATTAGGATTAAATCGAATCACTTCATCTTGATTGATGGCAATTAGGTTACCGTCAATATCATGGCCCACAGTTGCTACAATTTCATCATTAAACCATCCCTGTTTAGTTGCTTTAGCCACTCTTTGGTGAGCCGTAAAGCAAATTCATCTTGTTCAACACGACTAATTTGGCACTGTCTAGTGAGCATCTCTGCGGTTAATCCCATTGAAGCCGAAGCGGTAGAAACATGTTCCATATGCTCGACACCACCGGCAATAACAACATTTGCATCACCTGACATAATAAATCTAGTGGCTTCATGTAATGCCTTGCATAGATGAACAGCAGAGCCGATTAACAGTTACTGCGGGTACAGTATGGGGAATATCCGTTAATAGCGCAGCACTCCGAGCAATATTAAATCCTTGCTCTAACGTTTGTTGTACACACCCCAGATAATATCGTCAATACCATTTTATTGTTATTTAGTGCAGGATTACGGCTTAGTAATTGCGTCATTAAATGGGCAGATGGCTCTTCTGCTCTGACCTGGCGAAAGCGCCACCTTTGGAGCGTTCCATTGCTGTGCGTATACTATCAATAATTACAACATTTTCCATTATCACGACTTTAAGCCTATTATTTGCTGTTGAAGGTGAGTTTTTTGGGTGTAGGATAATAACACGCTTGTTTTTTTTCTTTGTTCTTTAAGCTGGTAGGAATTTCATATAAGGGGCCTAAAGAGGCATATCTTTCAGTCAGTTGGATATAATTTTGGATACCGAGATTATCAAGCTAGGAGATAGCACTTCCTCTAAATGGCGGAAACCCTAAACCGTATACCAGAGCAATATCGGCTTCAGCACGACTGGCAATAATATGTTCATCTAAACAACGAACCACTTCATTAATCATCGGTATCATCATACGCATGATAATATCTTGTTCAGTAAATTGTTTGCTAGAAGTTCCAGCTTTACCTAATAGGTCGCTAATTTTAGGATCGCGTTCTTTCTGTATTTTTCTCTTTTTGTCGGTAACGTATCGATAAAACCCAACGCTATTTTTCTGACCATAACGTTGATGATTGAATAGAACAGTAATAGCATCCTGATCAATTTTTGTCAGACGTGCAGGAAAGCTGTCGGCCATGACTTGTTAGGTATTTTGCTCGGTATCAATACCAATAACATCTATTAAATAAGCAGGTCCCATCGGCCAGCCAAATTGCTTTTCCATGATCTTATCTATTTGATAAAAATCAGCACCATCTTGTAATAGTAAATTAAAGCCAGAAAAATAAGGGAATAGTATGCGATTAATAAAAAAACCTGGGTAATTGTTGACAACGATAGCAGTTTTTCTCATTTTATTGGCATATGCGGTTATCGTATTATAGTTTCCGTGCTAGTTTTTTCGCCCTTAATAATTTCGACTAATGTCATTCGATGAACAGGATTGAAAAAATGCATGCCACAAAAATTTTCAGGCTGCTAAAAAACATTAGCTAATTTTGAAATGAAAATAGTTGAAGTATTAGAGGCTAATAGGGCATTTTCATGTAATAATTTTTCTGCTTCGGCTAAAACGACCGTTTTGACTGTTGGATCTTTAACTACAGCTTCGACAATAATTTGCGCATTTTCAATTTCAGCGTAGTTTAGTGTTGGTGTAATTGAAGATAATATCTTCGCCATCTCCAGCGCTGAAATTTGCTTACGTTCAAACATCTTTCATTATGATAGGTAGGCCCTTACGTGCTGATTGATAAGCGATGCCGCCGCCCATAATGCCAGCAAATAACAGCTGTTTTTATCGGAGCATCAATTGATTGACTTCTCTGTTTAGCTAAATTTTTAACATATTGATCATTAAGAAAAAGCCTAATTAATGCATGAAACGCTTGACTACGCGCACAATTAGCCGCTTTTTCGATAGATTATAAGGCCGTTGATGGTGCATGGTAATGCGAAATTGCCGCCTTCATGACTAAGCCTTTTGCTACATTAAAACTCATCGTTTGTTCTATTTTATTCTGTTTTAACGGTTGGGTTTTAGGTTGCCGTACTTGCCGCCAATCTAGTGTGCTTTCAATGGCATTTTCTAATAGTGGCAGCGCCGAATTTAATAATTGTTCTTTGGTGATAATTGCATTAATGATTCCATTTTTTTAAGCGGTTTCGGCATCAATATCTTTTTCTGTGGTGATCATCTGTAGGGCGTTATCTAAACCGATTAAGCGCGGTAGGAGTAACTGGGTCGCCAAATCCGGGCATGATACCCAATTTAACTTCAGGTAAACCAATTCTAATATCTGTTGAGGGGATACGGTAATCTGTTGCTAATGCGCATTCACAGCGACCCCCTAAAGCGTAATCATTAATGGCGGTTACGGTAGGAATAGATAGGTCTTCAATACGATTGAAGATTCTGTTAGAAAAGTTTAGCATTGCTTAAGTTGTGACTTTGGTGCATTAAATAGTGATAGAAATTATTTGATATCTGGACCAATAATGAATGAAAGCGGGTTTTTGTGAGATCAGAATATGCCTTTTAAATTGACTTAAGGTCTTTTTGTTTTCCAGTGAATCAATGGCTTGATTTAATGAGTTAATAGTTTCTATATCAAACTTATTAATGGCATTTGGTGAGTTAAATATCAGTTTTGCGATAGCGGATTTTATCCAATCAACCTGAATAATATTACTTTGATAGTGCATACTGTTCTCCTATGATTTCCATCTGGTACGCACATGTGTTAACGATATAATTTTTTTGTTAAAAAACGAAAATAAAATGTGAAAAATACACTAGCCTAATCACAATAAATTATCTTGGTTATTGAAAACTGAGCTAATAGTTACTTATTTATTTTTATTAATAAAAATGAGACCCTTTAGCCGGGAGGAAAGCATTCATTAAGTTAATGATAATATTTAACGTGTTATTATGCTGAATATTAGAGATAAAAATAACAGGTGAACTAAAAATGGAAAACCTTGCTAGTTAATATCAAGAAGATATTACAACAACGTACGTAGAATGTATTGAAAAATAATAAATTGAATGCCTACTTATCCATTTAAAGCTAATCCGCATTCTAAGGTGGAGCTACCTATTTTTCAAGTTCCCCATTGTTGGTTATTAGTTGATGGGGTTAGCAATCCTAAATTGTGGTTTTATTCCCCAATTGATTATTGGCATGGCATTGACCCTTTACCAGATAGTTTTGGGTAAAAGAATTTGATTTTTTTCAGTTAAAAGATGCCTATGATATTAAAAAAATGTTATTTGAGTTAGACAAAGAGCATATTGGTTATATTGGTAAATCTATTAATCAAGCTAAAAAATTAGGTATTTTAGCGGTTAATATTAATCGCAAATCAGTGTTGGATTAATTTCATTTTCATCATGCATACATGCATATAAGACAAACTATGAATTAAGTTGTTTATGCCAAGCGCAGAAGATGGTAATAGCAAGTCATTATGCGGCTCGTGAGGCTTTCTATTAGGGAGCGAATTTAATATTAGTTATTTGCAGGCAACGCGTCAGGGAGATATTATAGTAATATTATTGTACTCAATGTAAATAGTTCAGTACTCCACTATACTAAATTGAAATATTAGCCACCAAAAAGAAAATGTATAGTTTTTTAATTGATACTGGCTCTGAATATCATGGTTACGCGGCAGATATTGCGCGTACTTACGCGGCCAAAAATAATAATGAATTTGCTAATTTGATTAACGACTTGGATAGTAAACAACATATATTGATCGATACAATTAAAACGGGTATTAGCTATACTGAATATCATCAACGGATGCATCAATATTATTGCATCTTTCATTGCTAGATCATGATATTATTAGCAATATCAGTAAAGAAACAATGATAAAAGAAGGGCTTACAACGCCGTTTGTCCCGCATGGCTTAGGCCCTCTTTTGGGATTACAAGTTCATGATGTTGGTGGATTGATGCAGGATGAAAGGGGAGCTTCTTTGGCTGCTCCGGAATGTTATCCTTTCTTACGTTAGAGGATCTTACAACCTGGTAGTATTAACTATTGAACCTGCTCCCTACTTCATAAAGACACTATTGGTTCTTTGGCGCGAAAGATCGTTTAGTGAATATTTTAACTGGCATAAAATTGCGTCCTTTATGCCTTATAGTGGTATTCATATCGAAGATAATATCATCATATATGAAAATAAAGTTGAAAATATGACGCGTAATTTACTTTTGAAATAATGAATGCCTATTTGATACCTGCAGAGTCGGTTGTTGTTACAGAAGAGATTAAAAAGTCGTTTTATTACTTATTTGGAACATACTGATGGAGTTGCTGAAGCGAAAAATTTTATCCAAACTATCAAGCATAAATACCCTAATGCCCGACATCATTGTTGGGTCTATGTTGCCGGTAGACCTGATGATTGCCAAAAGTTAGGTTTTTCTGATGATGGAGAGCCAATATGAATAGCAGGTAAGCCGATAAAATCACCCAGTTGTTAGCTAGTCATACTGGTGAAATTACTGTTGTTGTGATTCGTTATTTTGGTGGCATTAAATTGAGAACTGGGGGTTTGGTTAGAGCTTATGGTAATAATGTTCAACAAGCATTGAATCTTTTAAACACGCAGCAAAAAGAGCTACAAAAATATTATTTAATTCATTGTGAATATACGCATATAAAAATGGTTGAGCAATTAATACAACAATCATCGGGGCAGGTCCTTGTACGAGAATATAGTGATAATGTAATATTAGAAATTTCCCTTCCTGCCAATGTTGAACAAAATTTTGCTGATAAATTACGTAATTTGAGTAGAGGCGCATTAAATTTAATCCCTAAATTTTAATATTATAACTAGATTCTCAAGGAACCACTCATCATGCATTTTCGAGCAATAACCCGAATTGTTGGGCTACTTGTTATCTTATTTTCTGTCACTATGATTATTCCGGGTATAGTGGCATTGATTTATCGAAATGGAGCAGGGCGTGCTTTTAGCCAGACCTTTGTTGCGGCATTAATTATAGGTTTGTTTCTATGGATACCAAACAGAAATAGCAGGCATGATCTAAAACCTAAAGAAGGTTTTTTAATCGTTGCCCTTTTTTGGACCGTGTTAGGTAGTGTTGGGGCATTACCTTTTATTTTTTCTGACCGGCCACATCTTTCGGTTACTGATGCTTTTTTTGAATCTTTTTCCGGTTTAACAACGACGGGAGCAACCACATTGGTTGGCTTAGATACTTTACCCAAAGCAATACTCTTTTACCGACAGATGCTACAGTGGTTAGGTGGGATGGGGATCATTGTTTTAGCGGTAGCAATATTGCCTTTATTAGGTGTAGGGGGAATGCAGCTTTATCGGGCAGAAATGCCTGGCCCACTCAAAGACAATAAAATGCGTCCAAGGATTGCGGAAACGGCAAAAACACTTTGGTTAATCTATGTTTTGCTCACTATAGTATGTGCGATAGCATTATGGGGCGCTGGCATGGATGTTTTTGATGCTATCTCACATAGTTTTTCTACTGTTGCTATTGGTGGATTTTCTACTCATGATCAAAGCATTGGCTACTTTAATAGCCCTGCTATCAATACAATAATTGCTATTTTTTTACTTATTTCTGGCTGTAATTTTGGTCTTCATTTCGCCATTTTATCCGGTCGTAGTTTGAGAATTTACTGGCGTGATCCTGAATTTAGAGTATTTATTGGTTTTCAATTAGTACTGATAGTCATTTGTACGTTAGTACTTTTATATCATTCAGTTTACTACTCACTATTTCAAACATTTGATCAAGCCTTTTTTCAGGTTGTCTCTGTGGCAACAACGGCGGGTTTTAGTACCGATGGGTTTGCAAATTGGCCACTTTTCCTACCGATATTGCTACTTTGTGCTGCTTTCGTAGGGGGATGTGCAGGCTCAACTGGAGGTGGATTAAAAGTTATTCGAATTTTGTTATTATTCTTACAGGGGTCACGAGAGTTAAAACGCTTGGTACATCCAAATGCTGTTTACACAATAAAATTAGGCTCTAGGGCATTACCTGAACGTATTATTGAAGCTGTCTGGGGCTTTTTTTCTTCTTATGCATTGGTTTTTATTATAAGTTTATTATTGTTGATTGCTACCGGAGTAGATGAATTTTCTGCTTTTGCCTCAATTGCAGCAACACTGAATAATTTAGGGCCAGGATTAGGCTCGGTAGCTGAAAACTTTACCACCATGAATCCAACAGGAAAATGGATCCTAATTGTCACTATGCTATTTGGTCGATTAGAAGTCTTCACTTTACTTGTTCTTTTCACGCCAACCTTTTGGCGGGAATAATCATTTATATAATTTTATAGGTAACTCATGAGCTATTTGCTACTTTATTCTGGAGAAAATGGTCAGACTAAAAAGATAATACTAAAAATTACTGAATATTTACGTAAAGAGGGTAAGCAATATGATGTCAGAGATTTAAATATGCATAAAAATTTTAATCTTTCTGTTTATCAAAAAGTATTAGTCGGCGCTTCAATACGTTATGGCCATTTTAATCCTGGGGTGCCAAATTTTGCACAAAATCATCAAAAAGAATTGAATGCAATGCCAAGTGCATTTTTTGGCGTTAATTTAACGGCAAGGAAAAAGGGTAAAGATACACCTGAAACAAATGTTTATGTACGTAAATTTTTAGCTAAAACTCCGTGGCGGCCAACTATTACTAATGTGTTTGCTGGAGCGCTACGTTATCCTAATTATAAGTGGTATGATCGTATTATAATCCAATTTATTATGAAAATAACGGGTGGAGAAACGAATACAAAGAAAGAAATTGAATATACTGATTGGCAAAAAGTCGAATATTTTGCGCGTGAATTCAATGCGCTTAAATAAAATTTTATTCAAAAATGGTTATTCTCTCTCATTTTTGTCGAAAAAAGAGCAAATAGCTAAAGTTTACAAATTATTGCTTGCCAGCGGGGTAAAACTGCCTATAATTCGCCCCACTGAGTCAGTATAGAATGAATCGATTGGAGTTAATTTTACCGCCTCGGGGTAAATAAAAGTAGAAATAACTACTTGACTTTACAGGTGAAAAGCGTAGTATACGCCACTTCGCGACTTAGGTCGCACGCTCTTTAACAATTAATCAGACAATCTGTGTGGGCACTCGCAAGACATCATCAAAAAATTTGAAGATTAAGTCTTGAAGAGTGACAAAACAGTTAATTCATAACGAATAGCAGTCAGGAATTCTTTGAGCATCAAGCTTTTTAATTGAAGAGTTTGATCATGGCTCAGATTGAACGCTGGCGGCAGGCCTAACACATGCAAGTCGAGCGGCAGCGGAAGGAAGCTTGCTTCCTTGCCGGCGAGCGGCGGACGGGTGAGTAAGGTATGGGGATCTGGCCGAAGGCGGGGGATAACCACTGGAAACGGTGGCTAATACCGCATAATCTCTAAGGAGCAAAGTGGGGGACTTTCGGGCCTCACACCTTCGGATGAACCCATATGAGATTAGCTAGTAGGTGGGGTAAAGGCTCACCTAGGCTACGATCTCTAGCTGGTCTGAGAGGATGATTAGCCACACTGGGACTGAGACACGGCCCAGACTCCTACGGGAGGCAGCAGTGGGGAATATTGCACAATGGGCGCAAGCCTGATGCAGCCATGCCGCGTGTATGAAGAAGGCCTTCGGGTTGTAAAGTACTTTCAGTCGTGAGGAAGGTGTTAGGGTTAATAGCCTTAGCAATTGACGTTAGCGACAGAAGAAGCACCGGCTAACTCCGTGCCAGCAGCCGCGGTAATACGGAGGGTGCGAGCGTTAATCGGAATTACTGGGCGTAAAGGGCACGCAGGCGGTTAGTTAAGTTGGATGTGAAATCCCCGGGCTTAACCTGGGAATGGCATTCAAGACTGGTTAGCTAGAGTCTTGTAGAGGGGGGTAGAATTCCATGTGTAGCGGTGAAATGCGTAGAGATGTGGAGGAATACCGGTGGCGAAGGCGGCCCCCTGGATAAAGACTGACGCTCATGTGCGAAAGCGTGGGGAGCAAACAGGATTAGATACCCTGGTAGTCCACGCTGTAAACGATGTCGATTTGGAGGTTGTGGTCCTGAACTGTGGCCTCCGGAGCTAACGCGTTAAATCGACCGCCTGGGGAGTACGGCCGCAAGGTTAAAACTCAAATGAATTGACGGGGGCCCGCACAAGCGGTGGAGCATGTGGTTTAATTCGATGCAACGCGAAGAACCTTACCTACTCTTGACATCCAGAGAATCCTTTAGAGATAGAGGAGTGCCTTCGGGAACTTTGAGACAGGTGCTGCATGGCTGTCGTCAGCTCGTGTTGTGAAATGTTGGGTTAAGTCCCGCAACGAGCGCAACCCTTATCCTTTGTTGCCATCGATTCGGTCGGGAACTCAAAGGAGACTGCCGGTGATAAACCGGAGGAAGGTGGGGATGACGTCAAGTCATCATGGCCCTTACGAGTAGGGCTACACACGTGCTACAATGGCGTATACAGAGAGAGGCGAGCCTGCGAGGGGAAGCGGAACTCAGAAAGTACGTCGAAGTTCGGATTGGAGTCTGCAACTCGACTCCATGAAGTCGGAATCGCTAGTAATCGCGGATCAGCATGTCGCGGTGAATACGTTCCCGGGCCTTGTACACACCGCCCGTCACACCATGGGAGTGGGTTGCAAAAGAAGTAGGTAGCTTAACCTTCGGGATGGCGCTTACCACTTTGTGATTCATGACTGGGGTGAAGTCGTAACAAGGTAACCGTAGGGGAACCTGCGGTTGGATCACCTCCTTACCTATAGAGATGGAATGTGAGTGTTCACACAGATTGTCTGATGAAGAAGTAGAGCAAGCGGTTTCGGTGTTAGGCTGTTAGTGGCAAGAGATATTTTGCTGAGGTAGTGATATTGCTGACAGCGATAAGCCAATCGTTTGTTGGTGGAAAGAATTTGTGTCCCCTTCGTCTAGAGGCCTAGGACATCGCCCTTTCACGGCGGTAACAGGGGTTCGAATCCCCTAGGGGACGCCATATAAAAACTATTGTTAAGTGGATTAAGCAGTCTATTTACCAATAATGCTCTTTAACAATCTGGAACAAGCTGAAAATTGAAACACACATTATTGAATAAATTGTGTGGAGAACTCTCAAAACTCCAACGTGAAGTGTTTTCAGATACACAGGCGAATGGCATTAGCGAGTAGGGTGAAATTTGCGGTACAGGTGTGCAGTCAGCGCAGTGTACAACAAAAAAGTTCATCGCACGTAGCCATGACGTACCGTGTGATTTGATAGAAGACATCTTCGGGTTGTGAGGTTAAGCGAATTAAGCGTACACGGTGGATACCTAGGCAGTCAGAGGCGATGAAGGACGTGCTAATCTGCGAAAAGCGTCGGTAAGCTGATATGAAGCGTAATAGCCGGCGATGTCCAAATGGGGAAACCCAGTGCATTAATGCACTATCGTTTGATGAATTCATAGTCAAACGAAGCGAACCGGGGGAACTGAAACATCTCAGTACTCCGAGGAAAAGAAATCAACCGAGATTCCCCCAGTAGCGGCGAGCGAACGGGGAGGAGCCCAGAGTCAGCATCGATATTAACATCAGGAGAAGGGTCTGGAAAGGCCAGCAATAAAGGGTGATAGCCCCGTATCTGAAGGTGTTATTATTGTGAGCTCGAAGAGTAGGGCGGGACACGTGTTATCCTGTTTGAATATGGGGGGACCATCCTCCAAGGCTAAATACTCCTGACTGACCGATAGTGAACCAGTACCGTGAGGGAAAGGTGAAAAGAACCCCGGCGAGGGGAGTGAAATAGAACTTAAAACCGTGTACGTACAAGCAGTGGGAGCCCCACCACCAAAGTATTTCTACAGACTGTTTACCGGTTGACGGAGCGTAGCGATGTCCAACCAATCCAATCAAGCAGTGTAGTTTATATTGAATCGAGGTGTCTGATTGACGTTGAATCAGGCAAGTTGATTTAAGTGAGGTGAGTTGCCGAAGGCAACAACCCGAAAGTACGGAGTACTTTGGGGTGGGGTGACTGCGTACCTTTTGTATAATGGGTCAGCGACTTATATTCTGTAGCAAGGTTAACCGCATAGGGGAGCCGTAGGGAAACCGAGTCTTAACTGGGCGTTAAGTTGCAGGGTATAGACCCGAAACCCGGTGATCTAGCCATGGGCAGGTTGAAGGTTGGGTAACACTAACTGAAGGACCGAACCGACTAATGTTGAAAAATTAGCGGATGACTTGTGGCTGGGGGTGAAAGGCCAATCAAACCGGGAGATAGCTGGTTCTCCCCGAAAGCTATTTAGGTAGCGCCTCGTGAATTCATCTTCGGGGGTAGAGCACTGTTTCGGCTAGGGGGTCATCCCGACTTACCAACCCGATGCAAACTCCGAATACCGAAGAATGTTATCACGGGAGACACACGGCGGGTGCTAACGTTCGTCGTGAAGAGGGAAACAACCCAGACCGCCAGCTAAGGTCCCAAAGTCATGGTTAAGTGGGAAACGAAGTGGGAAGGCTTAGACAGCCAGGATGTTGGCTTAGAAGCAGCCATCATTTAAAGAAAGCGTAATAGCTCACTGGTCGAGTCGGCCTGCACGGAAGATGTAACGGGGCTAAACTATGCACCGAAGCTGCGGCAGCGAACGTATCACTTAAACTGATTAAGTGAAAGACAGCAGTATCATGCGCTTGATGGTGAGAAGTGACGTCAATGCGTTGAGTCGAGGCGAAAAAGCCCGGTAAGTCAGTTTAAGGGTACGTTCGTTGGGTAGGGGAGCGTTCTGTAAGCCGTCGAAGGTGGACTGAGAAGTCTGCTGGAGGTATCAGAAGTGCGAATGCTGACATAAGTAACGATAAAGCGGGTGAAAAACCCGTTCGCCGAAAGACCAAGGGTTCCTGTCCAACGTTAATCGGGGCAGGGTAAGTCGACCCCTAAGGCGAGGCTGAAAAGCGTAGTCGATGGGAAACGGGTTAATATTCCCGTACTAAGGGTTACTGCGAAGGGGGGACGGAGAAGGCTAGGCTATCCGGGCGACGGTTGTCCCGGTTTAAGCGTGTAGGTGGGCAATGCAGGCAAATCCGCATAGCTATAACACTGAGGCGTGATGACGAGCCACTAAGGTGGCGAAGTAGTTGATGCCCAGCTTCCAGGAAAAGCCTCTAAGCATCAGGTAACCATTAATCGTACCCCAAACCGACACAGGTGGTTAGGTAGAGAATACTCAGGCGCTTGAGAGAACTCGGGTGAAGGAACTAGGCAAAATGGTGCCGTAACTTCGGGAGAAGGCACGCTGGCACAAGGTGAAGGGTCACGCATCCGGAGCTGAAGCCAGTCGCAGATACTAGCTGGCTGCAACTGTTTATTAAAAACACAGCACTGTGCAAACACGAGAGTGGACGTATACGGTGTGACGCCTGCCCGGTGCTGGAAGGTTAATTGATAGGGTAAGCCGTAAGGCGAAGCTCTTGATCGAAGCCCCAGTAAACGGCGGCCGTAACTATAACGGTCCTAAGGTAGCGAAATTCCTTGTCGGGTAAGTTCCGACCTGCACGAATGGCGTAATGATGGCCAGGCTGTCTCCACCCGAGACTCAGTGAAATTGAACTCGCTGTGAAGATGCAGTGTACCCGCGGCAAGACGGAAAGACCCCGTGAACCTTTACTATAGCTTGACACTGAATATTGAGCCTTGATGTGTAGGATAGGTGGGAGGCTTTGAAGTGTGGACGCAAGTACACATGGAGCCGACGTTGAAATACCACCCTTTAATGTTTGATGTTCTAACTTAGGCCCGTAACCCGGGCTGAGGACAGTGTCTGGTGGGTAGTTTGACTGGGGCGGTCTCCTCCCAAAGTGTAACGGAGGAGCACGAAGGTTGGCTAATCACGGTCGGACATCGTGAGGTTAGTGCAAAGGCATAAGCCAGCTTGACTGCGAGCGTGACGGCGCGAGCAGGTACGAAAGTAGGTCTTAGTGATCCGGTGGTTCTGAATGGAAGGGCCATCGCTCAACGGATAAAAGGTACTCCGGGGATAACAGGCTGATACCGCCCAAGAGTTCATATCGACGGCGGTGTTTGGCACCTCGATGTCGGCTCATCACATCCTGGGGCTGAAGTAGGTCCCAAGGGTATGGCTGTTCGCCATTTAAAGTGGTACGCGAGCTGGGTTTAGAACGTCGTGAGACAGTTCGGTCCCTATCTGTCGTGGGCGAAGGAAGATTGAGGGGGGCTGCTCCTAGTACGAGAGGACCGGAGTGGACGCACCACTGGTGTACAGGTTGTCATGCCAATGGCATAGCCTGGTAGCTAAGTGCGGAAGAGATAACCGCTGAAAGCATCTAAGCGGGAAACTTGCCTCAAGATGAGTCTTCCCTGACAGTAATGTCCTATAAGGGGTGTTCGAGACGAGGACGTAGATAGGCTGGGTGTGTAAGCGTAGTAATACGTTGAGCTAACCAGTACTAATGACCCGAGAGGCTTAACCTGACAACACCGAAGGTGTTTTAGGAGAAGAGAGAATTTTAGCTTGTTCAGAGGTTGCAGTCCGAGGTTTTTCACGTTGAAGGGAGACGGCAAGGGATATTAGAACAGTCGCATATAGAAAGTATGTGACTGTGGAAAATGGGTATTACCTATGCCGTAGTAGAGTGTAAAGTGAGCGAGGACGAGTAGCTAAAGAATTTGTCTGGCGGTAATAGCGCGGTGGTCCCACCTGATCCCATGCCGAACTCAGAAGTGAAATGCCGTAGCGCCGATGGTAGTGTGGGGTCTCCCCATGTGAGAGTAGGAAGCTGCTAGACTTTGATTTAATGCTAATGGGTAAGCCATTAGTGAAATAAATCGGCTGGTGCGGTAGTTCAGTTGGTTAGAATACCGGCCTGTCACGCCGGGGGTCGCGGGTTCGAGCCCCGTCCGCACCGCCAATAATATCGAAAGTAAGCCCTGTGAAAATATCACAGGGCTTTTTGTTGTTTATTAAAAAACAACTTGTCAAATATATAAGTATTTTTTTATAGAGTGTTTTGTTTTTATTTTTCTTGAACTTTAAGATGCAACTATGCTTCTAAATGATGAGTTTTATCTATCATCTATGTATTTGGATAGATTAATAAATATCAGATCTTTAAGGGCTATTTGAGGTGGTAAAAAAAATTTATTCTGTGCGTTATATTGCTGGTCAGCCTGTAAAGCGTATTTTACCTGTATCTGAATATACGCTTGATATAGGGATGCCACTATTCTCAGAAAGTGATGAGTTAAGTATTGTTTCGTGGAATATTTATAAGCAGCAACGCCCTAATTGGTATTCAGTTTTAAATAAATTAGTCATAGATAATCATTTGATTTTATTACAAGAAGCCCAAACTTCACCTCAACTTATTGATTTTGTCCTATCTCAACATTTAGTTGCTGATCAGGTGCCGGCAATTATTTTCCCTCAACACTCTTATGGGGTAATGACGTTGGCAAGATCTCATCCAATTTATTGCTGTTCATTGCGGGAAAAAGAACCGTTACTTCGTTTACCTAAATCAGCTTTAATTACCGTTTATTCACTACATAATGGCCGAAATTTAATGATTATTAATATTCATGCTGTTAATTTTAGTTTTGGTGTGGATATTTATAGTCGGCAGTTACACAATATAGGAGAGCATATTAAAAGACATCAAGGACCAGTGATTTTTGCTGGAGATTTTAATACCTGGAGTCGACAACGTATAAATGCACTCAAACGTTTCACTCGCAGTTTACGAATGAAAGAAGTCAATTTTGACACCGACGAGCGCACTATAATTTTTGGTTACCCATTAGATTATGTTTTTTATCGTAATCTGACTTTCCTCGATGCAGAAGTGATTAAAACGGAATCTTCTGATCATAATCCTATTTTTGTCAAGTTTAGTATTAAATAATTTTAATAAGAGAATAAAAAATAGAAATGCTGATTTAGCATTTCTATTCTAAGTATTACGTTCGTGATTCAATCATGATGATGTTAGCTATCAACATATTATTTTATTGATACGGTCTTTTTTTTAATAAATAAGTAGTAGGTAAGTGACAAACATGCGATCCAAATCATTCCTACGATCAGCGCAACGCGTGTATCTTTGAAAAAGCCTAATAGCATAATGATAAATACCATAAATAAGATGGTGATAAGCGAACCAATTGGCCAAAATGGAACTTTAAATTTCAGTTTGCTTGCCGTTTCAGCGCTCATTTTACGGCGCATAGCAACTTGAGAAAGCAATATCATCAACCAAACCCAAACGGTAGCGAATGTCGCTAAAGATGCAATTATTACAAAAATATCTTTTGGAATAATATAATTAAGATAAACGCCAGTCAGCATAATAATCGACATAATAACCACTGTCATCCAAGGAACACCATTGCGGCTAACTTTCATAAATGAGCGAGGTGCTTGTCCTTCCTGAGCCATACCATACATCATACGCACGGCCCCAAAAATATCACTATTAATAGCAGATATGGCAGCCGTAATGACAACAATATTTAAGATATTAGCAGCAGAAGTGATATTTAAATTGGCAAAAATTTGCACAAATGGACTACCATTCTGACCAATTTGGTCCCAAGGAAAAATGCACATTAAGACAAATAGCGTTAAACCATAAAACAGTAATATACGCAATGGAACAGCATTAATGGCTTTAGGGATAGCTTTTTCTGGTTCTTTCACTTCACTAGCAGTAATGCCGATCACTTCAATACCACCAAAGGCGAACATAACGATTGTCAGTGAGGCAATAATTCCTTCTACGCCATTAGGAATAAAACCACCATGTTGCCAAAGGTTAAATAAACCTGTTACATGGTGTTCAGTACCTTGACCGAAACCAAATAACATGATTGCTCCACCACCAATGCTCATCGCAATAATAGCAATCACTTTAATAATTGATAACCAGAATTCCATTTCGCCGAAAATTTTCACATGACACAAGTTCAATGCACCGATAAATAGAACAATACTGAATACCCATATCCATTGATCGACATGAGGAAACCAAAAACGCATATAAGTCCCAAAAGCGGTTACGTCAGCTAGACAGACAATTAACATTTCAAAGATATAATTCCATCCAGTTAAAAAACCGGCCAATGGTCCCATATAATGGCTAGCATATTGAGAAAAAGAGCCTGGTACCGGATGATGGACTGCCATTTCGCCAAGTGCGCGCATAACCATAAAAACTGCTGCTCCACCGATCATATAGGCAAGCAGTACTGCTGGACCAGCAGCCTGGATCGCTGAGGCTGAACCATAAAAAAGCCCTGTACCAATTGCGGAGCCTAGCGCCATGAAGCGAATATGTCTGCCAGTTAGTCCCCGTTTAAGTTGATTTGTATTGTTCATGTGTTGTCTTTCCATCTTTCTTTTAATGTGTTGGTATGCTCCCAGTTCACAACCTAAATTGATTTGATAACTACAAAGTATAAGTTACTCACCATAACATAAAGAAAGGTGTCCTAGGGATAGATATCTGCAATAATAGGTAACTTATTAAGTTATTTTAGAGAACGTTATGGATTATCCAATCAATCAGATTTTTCAAACAATACAAGGAGAGGGCTATTTTACTGGAGTTGCAGCAATTTTTATTCGTTTACAAGGTTGTCCGGTCGGGTGTAGTTGGTGTGATACTAAGCATACTTGGGCTAAAAATAAGCAACAACAACGGCCATTATCGATAATTTTAGCTAAAATTATCGATAATGAGGAGTGGGCAGCTTGTAGCTCAGAACAAATTATTGATTTATTTGAACAGAATAATTACACGGCTCGTCATATCGTAATTACGGGGGGAGAGCCTTGTTTATATGATTTAAATGAATTAACTAATAACTTAGAAAAAAAAGGTTATCAGTGTCAAATTGAAACAAGTGGAACGCATAATATTTATTGTTCTGAAAAAACTTGGGTAACAGTATCACCAAAAGTGGCGATGCGTGGGGGGTTTAAAGTATTACCGGCAGCGTTAAATCGGGCGAATGAAATTAAACATCCTGTCGGTCGTCAAAAAGATATTGAAGCATTGGAATATTTGATTAATCAGCTGGCACCCAATCACCCTGCACCGCATATATATTTGCAACCGATTAGTCAAAATGCTAATGCGACGAACCTTTGTATTGAGAGCTGTATTAAGCATAATTGGCGGTTGTCAGTTCAAATGCATAAATATTTAGATATCGCTTAATAATATTCAGCACAAAATGGTACTGAATATAAAGGCTTGTGCTTATTTACCACGATAAATGCAACCTGCATTACAAGTTTCTTTAATCATTATCGAACTTAGTTGTGGCAAAATGGATTTCATTTTATGCCAAATCCAACGTGCAATAATTTCACTGGTAGGATTTTCTAATCCTTCTATGTCATTAAGATAATGATGATCTAATTGTTTCCATAAAGGTTTAAAAGCTTTAGAAATATCGCTAAAGTCAATGACCCAGCCTGTTTGTGGATTAATTTCACCGGTTAATTCGAATCTGACCATAAATGAGTGCCCATGTAAACGTCCACATTTATGTCCTGCGGGAACATAGGGTAGTCGATGGGCAGCTTCAAATTGAAAGTCTTTAAAAATTGTTGCGCTCATTGCGGCACCTATCAATTGTATTAATGCAAACACTTTATCTGAATGAGTGCATTTTTTATATTAGAAACTTTTGATTCATTAATCTTATTATATGAATTAAAAATAATTTGATCATTTGAATAGTGAAATATAGTTATATTATCTTATTATCTTGGCGTTGTGTTATAACTTGATGAATATAAAATATAATAAAAGGATTTTTTACATAATTTTTTACTTTAAATTTTAAAATACTCAATTAACAAAATATTTTAAATTGATCAGCTTATTATATGATAAAAACAAACTTTTTTGACATATAGCTAAGCTATACTTTGTCAAGTAAAAGGACACGTTTTATTCTATTTCATAATTATTTGTGAATTTTTTATTAATAACTTATCTGTGATAGGTAGCGTCACAGGGTAAGTTGTGGGATGATGAGTTAGTCTTGCAGGGGGCTTCGATGGGTAAATTAGCGCTGATATTGTTGGCGGTGTTTTGCTGGTTACAGTATTCACTATGGTTTGGTAAAAATGGTGTCCATGATTATTTGCGTGTAAAAAATGAAGTTGCAGCGTTAGAGATGTTGAATATGGCATTTAAAGCACGCAATGAACGTTTATTTGCTGAAATAAATGATTTAAATGAGGGACGTGAAGCTATTGAGGAACGAGCCCGTACTGAACTTGGTATGATTAGACCTGGAGAGTCTTTTTTCCGTATAGTGAATGAACATTCTTTTCCCAACCATAAATAAAAATTTTAACTAATAATATCTTGTCCAGCCACAAAATTATTTAAAAATATTGTGACGAGAAAGTAGTAATTCATAAGAAAACAGTCCAGAATAATGAATAAATTCATATCTAATCATAAAATGCAGGTTGCTGCTTTAATACCTGCCGCTGGTATTGGCAGTCGTATGAAAGCTGATTGTCCCAAGCAATATCTGAAAGTAGCGGGAAAAACGATTATTGAACATACCATATCTGCCTTAATTAAGCAGCCAAGGATTTCCAAAATTGTTGTTTCATTGAATAATGATGATATCTTTTTTCATCAATTAGCTATTGCCAAAAATCCAATAATTAAAACAGTCACTGGTGGTTGTCAAAGGGCTGATTCAGTTTTGGCTGGATTGAATTATTTATCAGACAATTTACAGCTAGATCCCTGTTGGGTTTTAGTTCATGATGCAGCCCGACCTTGCTTACATCAAGCTGATTTAGATAATATTATTCATTTTATTGATAGTCAGCAGTCTTCTTATGGTGGTATTTTGGCTGCACCAGTAAGAGATACAATGAAACGCTCAGTTCAAGGAAAAATAGATATTAGTCATACTGTTGAACGAAGTGAACTTTGGCATGCGCTGACGCCACAATTTTTTCCTTTAGCGTTAATCAAAAACTGTTTAACTCATGCATTAGCGCAAAAAGCGACAATTACCGATGAGGCTTCGGCGCTTGAATATTGCGGTTACCACCCTAAATTGCTGGAAGGTAGAGTTGATAATTTAAAGGTTACTCAACCAGAAGATTTGATGCTAGCAGAATTATACCTTTCTCGCACTTTATAAGACTATTGTTAGGAGTATTGTTCATGCGGATTGGACATGGATTTGATGTACATAAATTTTGTGGAAATGGCCCAATTACAATTTGTGGAGTGAAAATTCCCTATGAACAAGGATTAATGGCGCATTCGGATGGTGATGTCGCCTTACATGCACTGACAGATGCGATTCTTGGTGCAGCCGCATTAGGCGATATCGGTAAACTCTTTCCTGATACAGATCCAGTTTTTAAAGATGCAGATAGTCGCGGTTTGTTACGCGAAGCGTATTCTCAGGTGCTGAAAAAAGGATATTGTATCAATAATCTTGATATTTTAATTATTGCTCAAGCGCCCAAAATACTGCCATATATTGCCGATATGCGTAAAAATATAGCAGATGATCTTGGTTGCCATATTGATGATGTAAATGTTAAGGCTACCACGACGGAAAGACTAGGATTTATTGGTAGAAAAGAAGGCATTGCTTGCGCAGCGGTGGCTTTATTAGTAAAGGATAATAGTCATGACGGTGACAGCATTTCAGTGGCTGCATGGTAAACTAGTAGCAAGCGAAGCAATAAAATTACCTGCTGAAGATTTTATTGTTCGGGAAAATCTCGGGTGTTTGCCTGAAGGTGAGGGTGAACACTTGATGGTTTATGTTAGAAAAAAGGGCTCTAATACTCAAATTTGTGGCCGAACAGCTAGCTCGATTTGTTGGTATTTCTCCACGTAGTGTTAGTTATGCTTGGCTAAAAGATCGGCAAGCAGTGACTGAACAGTGGTTTTGTTTCCATTTGCCAGGCATGGAAGATCTCGATTTTAGCCAGTTTTCACTAGCAGGATGTGAAATTTTGCTAGCGAAACGACAAAAATCTAAATTACGTATCGGTTCATTAAAAGGCAATAATTTTAAGCTAACTATTCGACAAATTAGTGATCAGCAAGCAGTAGAAACACGTTTGTAACAAATCAGAACATTGGGTGTGGCGAACTATTTTGGTGAACAGCGTTTTGGTCGAGCAGGTAATAATCTCGTGCAAGCTGAGCGTTGGGCAAAAGATGAAATTAAAGTTAAGCAGCGTAATAAACGTAATTTTTATCTATCTGCTGTTTGGATTGTTATATTTAATTTTATCGTCAGCGAGCGTATGCTTAATAATAAAGTATGTCAGATAATGGACTGTGATATTATGCAACTAAACGGTAGTGGCAGTTGGTTTGTTGCTATGAGTGAAAATTACGGCCGAGATTGCAGGCTGGGGAAATCCAAATTACAGCTCCGCTATATGGTGAAAAAGAATTAGGTACTCAATCAGAAGCGAAACGGTTTGAACAACAATATTTAACCCATTTTTCTGTTTTATTCCCACTGCTGCAAGTTGAAAGAACAAATTTGGTTTGACGGGTGATCATTATTATTTTATAAAATATGTATTGGGAATGGTTAGATCAGTAAACCCTGAAACTGTTTTTTTCATTACCTAAGGGGAGCTTTGTGACTAGTGTAGTTCGGGAATTAATTAATTAATCAACATACTAAAAATATTATTGATATTGACGAATAGAGTACTGGCTTAAAAAATAATGTTGTTGATAATAAATTTTATTATATAAATATAATAAAATTTAAAACTAATAATTATATTGTCAGTTTATTTTTAAAAGATATTAAGCCTCTTTTGAAATAGGCAGCATTAAGGTAAAATTTTCTATTTTAATATTTTCAGTCAGAAGCTAATGATTGCTTGTAACCTCTTAATTAGTGTTTGCTTAGGATAAACTAATGGGGTTACTCTATTTGATTATGGTAATGTCGTTATTAACTAAAGCTAAAAACAGAAGATACTGGAAATAGGTGATAAAATTTGTACAAAAGGGCTTTAAGATTAAGTGAAAATATTAAAATTTAATCTACAAAAAGTTTAATAAAAAATTCGCTGTTAATACTTTTTTGGTGTTATTTTGCTTCTATAAAAAGTTAACTTGCTTATTTTGTTCGTTATTGTCTGGTATTGTTGTTACTCTTTAGTCAATAGCACTTTATACATTTTTAATCATTATTAAAAATTTATTGATTGATGTATTACTAGTTAGATATTTGGCTAAGATAGCGCTTTCACTGGAGATTATCTTAGCTTATCTTGTTTATGTTATTTAATAACGATAATTGTAATTAGATATTTTATTATTTTTCAGACGGTTGTTAAAAGAAATAAAATTATATTGTTATTTTATTACATTTACTTAAGCCAATATTAGCGCTTCGTTTTCTATCGTAATCTGATGTGTTTTATTGTTACTTAATGATATTCTTGCTGTAATCTATTATTGACGCTATTTTCAACCCATAATTTTTTTCATAGATTATAATAGTTGAATAAAATAGCCTAGTTTTTATATATCGTCCAATATAAATCAACGGGATACAATAATGCTAAGGATATTGCTAAGTAATGATGATGGTGTAACAGCAACTGGCATCGAAACGCTTGCTACTGCGTTACGTAAATATTATTTCGTTCAGGTTGTTGCACCTGATAGAAATCGAAGTGGGGCATCAAACGCATTAACACTACATAAACCATTACGAATAGCCAAGTTAGCCAATGGGGATATCTCAGTAGAAGGAACGCCAACGGATTGTGTTTATTTAGGCGTTAATCAGCTTATTCGGCCCTCTCCTGAAATTGTCGTTTCAGGTATTAATCATGGTCCCAACCAGGGTGATGATGTTATTTATTCCGGTACCGTTGCAGCGGCGACAGAAGGTCGTCATCTTGGATTACCCGCACTTGCGGTCTCATTAAATGGTGATACACACTACCAAACAGCGGCAGAGGTAACTTGTCATTTATTAAAATTATTGCATAAAACTCCATTAAAGGCAGGTAATATTCTTAATATTAATGTTCCTGATATTCCTTTGTCGGAAATTAAAGGTTACAAAGTAACACGGTGTGGTAGTCGTCATGCAGCTCAACAAGTTTATTTATGTGAAGATCCAAGGGGAGATATGGTGTATTGGTTAGGGCCTGTCGGAGAAATATGTGATTCTGGTCCAGATACCGATTTTGCTGCAGTAGCAGCTGGATATGTTTCTATTACACCGTTACAAGTGGATTTAACCGCTTATAAGGATCAGCAAGTTGTTAAAGATTGGTTACTAAAAGCAGAGGCAAGTGAGGAATGCTAAAACGGTCAATGAGAGATTTATTGACACAACTACGCCATCAAGGGATTAAAGATGAAGGTCTATTGGCAGTTATTGCAAAAGTTCCTCGTGAGTGTTTTGTTGATGAAGCACTTTCACATAAAGCTTATGAAAATATTCCTTTACCTATAGGTTTTTCTCAGACTATTTCGCAACCTTATATTGTTGCGCGTATGACAGAATTACTTGAGCTTTTTTCCACAGATCATGTATTAGAAATTGGCACCGGTTCGGGTTATCAAACAGCCATTTTAGCTCATCTTGTCACGCGGGTTTTTTCGGTAGAACGTATCAAGGGACTACAATGGAATGCTAAACGCAGATTAAAACAACTTGATCTACATAATATTTCAACACGTCATGGTGATGGCTGGATGGGATGGGCCTCTAAGGGGCCTTTTGATGGAATCATTGTCACAGCGGCACCGGCAGAACTCCCTCTAGTGTTGCTTGAACAATTGAAAGATGGTGGCCGAATGGTATTACCTGTCGGTGAGAAAAAACAGATGTTAAAAGTAATGAAACGTCAGGGTAATGATTTTCATGCTACAACGGTAGAGCCAGTGCGATTTGTTCCTTTAATCCCTGGAAGTTTGGCATGAAAGAGGTAATATTTTAGAGATAGATAATTTAAGGTTTTATTAATCTCTACCTTACTAGATATAATAATTTATTATTTAGCCATTGCAATAAATTGTTGATCATGACTTACATTATCGATTTTTATTCAAGATTTGTCTTCATGGGAGAAGAAGTATGAATTTTAACAGCCCAAAATTTGCGATTCGATGGGCAACTATCTGTATAATAACAGGTGCTATGTTGATCGGGTGCTCGACACCATATCACCCAGCAGCACCAATTGGTAGTGTCCATGATAGTAGCAGTTCGATTAATACTTATCCTTTTGTCAATACATCATCAAAAAGTACACCAATACCCTCTTCCCCTAAAAATATTTCTGTTAGTAATAAAAATAGTAGTATAAATAAGCCTATATATCAGCCGATGATGCCAGCACCCAAGACGAATAACGATTGTCGAATAATTTATAATCGAAATTATGATAATATCGAAAAAGGAAGCTATAGTGGTAACATTTACACTGTTAAACGAGGTGACACGCTATTTTATATTGCTTGGATAACAGGCAATGATTATCGTGATCTAGCGCAACTTAATAAAATTACAGAACCTTATAGTTTATATGTTGGACAAGTACTTAATATTGGTAGTAGTTCTAACGATTCAGAAATGGTAATTGCTAATCATGCTCCGAATACAAACAATACAAATGTTGATTCTCAGCCAACTAATGCGTATGCTTCATCTGTCAGTGAGCAAAATTCAGGAAAGATGTTACCGAGAGCATCCAAGCCATTAACACCTTCTACGCCGCCTGCAACAACAGCATCTTCGGGCTTAAATAGTAACAGCGTAGTGAATCCAGTAGGTAAGTGGCGCTGGCCGGCCGAAGGGAAAGTGATTGAAACTTTCTCTGATGTGCAAGGTGGAAATAAAGGTGTCGATATTGCTGGATCACGTGGTCAGTCTGTTTTTGCAACTACTTCAGGAAACGTGGTTTATTCTGGAAATGCATTACGTGGATATGGAAATCTTATAATAATAAAACATGACGATGACTATCTGAGTGCCTATGCTCACAATGATACTATATTAGTTCGTGATCAACAGGAGGTTCAGGCAGGGCAAAAGATTGCCACTATGGGTAGCACCGGTACAAGTTCGGTAAGATTACATTTTGAAATTCGTTACAAGGGAAAATCAGTAAACCCGTTGCGTTATCTTTCGCAGCGGTAACTTGGACAGATTGCTTGTCAATGCTGTCTGCATTATCAAGGGTAGGAGTGACTGATGAGCCAAAATTCGCTAAAAGTTAACGAGTTATATGATGATTTAGACGAAAATAGCATGGATGCGGAAGCTTTCGATGAAAGCTTGCTAAAAGAAGAGGACTTAAATCTAGAGCAAGATGATGATTTAGATTTATTTCAGAATATTAATCAACGCGTTCTAGATGCAACTCAGCTTTATCTTGGTGAGATTGGATATTCACCTCTTCTGACAGCGGAAGAAGAAGTATTTTATGCAAGGCGCGCTTTACGTGGAGATGCAGCATCACGTCAGCGTATGATTGAGAGTAATTTACGTTTGGTTGTAAAAATTTCTCGTCGCTATAGTAATCGTGGTCTTGCCCTACTGGATTTGATTGAAGAAGGTAATCTTGGATTAATTCGGGCGGTTGAAAAATTTGATCCTGAAAAAGGTTTCCGTTTTTCAACTTATGCAACATGGTGGATCCGCCAAACTATTGAACGAGCAATTATGAATCAGACGCGAACTATCCGTTTACCGATTCATATCGTTAAAGAGCTAAATGTTTATTTGCGTATTGCTAGAGAGTTGGCTCAGAGACTTGATCATGAGCCGAGTGCCGAAGAAATTGCAGAACACTTAGACAAACCGGTGGATGATGTTAGCCGGATGTTACGGCTAAATGAGCGGATTTCTTCAGTTGATACTCCAATCGGTGGTGATTCAGATAAAGCATTAGTTGATGTGTTATCTGATGACAATGATTCAGGGCCAGAAGGAACTATCCAGACTAACAATATGAAAGAAAGTATTGTTAAATGGCTGTTTGAACTTAATGCAAAACAGCGTGAAGTATTAGCGCGACGCTTTGGTTTATTAGGCTATGAATCGGAAACGCTAGAAGAGGTAGGGCGAGAGATTGGCCTTACTAGAGAGCGTGTTCGTCAGATACAAGTTGAAGGTTTGCGCCGATTAAAAGATATTTTGCATAATCAAGGTCTTAGTATGGAATCTTTATTTAAGACCTAATATCTTTTCAATATCGCTAATATTAATAAGGTGGGAGTAAAGCCCACCTTTTTGTTTGTTATCAGGCCGGGATGCCGCTATGAAATTTAAAATCGTTATCTAGCGTTTGGATCAACTAAGTCTCGATGTTAGCAACATGTTGGATCCTCTGTTGAATGTTTCCGTTAAAATTAAATAATCTTGATAGTGGCGAAATTCTGATCTGAATCGTGAAACATAGAATTTAGTTAAGGGTGCTTCGAGATGAGGAGCCAGTTTAGCTAAACGCTTACAAGAGCGTGCTTCGATATAAGCGTCAAGATCATTTATCAATTAATGTGTTCGGTTCATGATGACTAACTAACATGGCTAAATAACCCTTTAGCATAGCGACCAGCACTGATACTTTGATATTTGACATCTCTTTCCGTCATGATTTTCAGCACTTGATAAAAATGGTGAATTGGATTAAGTAATTTTGCATCATATAACATAATTATTTCACCATTTCTTTTAACCGGTAAATCAATTCTAGTGCTTGACGAGGTGTCAATGCGTCAGGATTTAACTTTTCCAGTGTTTCAATGACCGGTGAAACGGTCTTTTCCACTAACTTTGCTAGTTGTGAATTATCGATAGATTTATTCGCTGGCAACGTGGACAATGTTTCTAGCTCGATTAATTTCTGTTTTGCTTGTTGAATAACCTTAGTTGGGACACCAGCCAATGAAGCCACGGCTAAGCCATAGCTTTTACTGGCAGCCCCTTCTTGTACGTTATGCATAAAAGCGATAGTGTTGTCATGCTCTATTGCATCCAAATGGATATTAACTGCACCTTCCTGTTTGTCTGCCAAATTGGTTAATTCAAAATAATGAGTAGCAAATAGAGTCATGGCTTTAATGTGGTTAACTAGGTTTTCTGCGCAGGCCCAGGCAAGTGAAAGGCCATCATAGGTTGAGGTGCCGCGACCAATTTCATCCATTAACACCAGACTTTGATCTGTCGCATTATGGAGGATATTAGCGGTTTCTATCATTTCCACCATAAAAGTTGACCGACCAGAAGCAAGGTCATCAGATGCACCCACTCGCGTGAAGATCCGATCAATCGGACCAATAATCGCTTTTTCAGCCGGCACAAAGCTACCTATATAAGCGAGTAATGTAATTAATGCAGCTTGACGCATATAAGTACTTTTGCCGCCCATATTGGGACCGGTAATAATTAACAAACGATGTTGAGGCGACAGATCCAGTGGATTAGAAATAAATGGTTCACTCATTACCTGCTCAACGACTGGGTGACGTCCAGCAACAATTTCTATGCCAGGTTTCTCATTTAATATTGGGCAGCGATAGTCCAAAGTCTCGGCGCGTTCTGCCAAATTATTGAGTACATCTAATTCAGCTAAAGCTTCGGCGCTAGTTTGCAACGTTGACAGATGAGGTAATAGCAGATCAAACAGCTCTTCATAAAGCTTTTTCTCAATAGCTAATGCTTTACTTTTAGAAGTTAAAACCTTGTCTTCATATTCTTTCAGCTCAGGGATAATATATCGTTCGGCATTTTTTAGTGTTTGGCGACGAACATAATGAATAGGTACCATATGATTTTGTCCGCGACTGACTTGTAAATAATAACCATGTACTGCATTAAAACCGACTTTTAGACTATCTATGCCTAATTTCTCTTTTTCCCGCAATTCAAGTTTTTCTAAATAATCACTGGCACCATCGGCCAGTGCGCGCCATTCATCAAGTTCGCTATTATATCCGGCTGCGATTACTCCCCCATCTCGCACTAACACTGGAGGTGTGTCAACAATGGCTTCTTCTAATAGTGTTTGCAGGGATTCAAAGGAGCTAACACGTGATTGTAAGCTTTTCAAATAAGGAAATTCTATCTTATCTAATATCGCGTGAATATCGGCAAATTGTTGGTAAGCATGACGCATTCGAACCAGATCTCGAGGCCGGGCTGAACGGAGTGCTAAACGAGCAAGTATACGTTCTAAGTCACCTATTTGGCGTAGAAAAGGTTGTAATTGGAAATGATAAGATTGGAGTCCTACTATCGCTTGTTGGCGATTTAATAATATATTTAGATTACGCAACGGACTATGTAGCCAACGTTTTAGCATACGGCTACCCATCGGCGTAACACACTGATCCAGTATGGCCGCCACAGTATTCTCGCTACCACCAGATAAATTTTGGGTCAATTCAAGATTACGACGCGTAGCAGCATCAAGGATAATGGTCTCTTTTTGCTGCTCCATGGTAATACTACGGATGTGGGGTAACGCTGTACGTTGAGTATCTTTGACATATTGTAGCAAGCAACCTGCTGCTCTCAATGCTAATGTCGCCTTTTCGACCCCAAAACCCATTAGATCCTGTGTACCAAATTGAAGATTCAATTGTTGTCTAGCGGTATCTAATTCGAACTCCCATAATGGACGACGACGTAGTCCTTTATTATTTTTAAATAGAGCAACATTGGCAAAATTCTCTGGATAGAGCAGCTCTGCGGGTCGGGTACGTTGTAATTCAGCGCTGATAGTGTTGATATCAGCCATTTCACTGATAATAAAACGGCCTGAAGTAATATCTAAAGTGGCATAGCCATAACGATGATCTTCTTGCCAAATCGCGGCTAATAGATTGTCCTGACGTTCTTGTAGTAATGCTTCATCAGTAACGGTTCCTGGCGTTACGATCCTAACAACTTTACGTTCGACGGGGCCTTTGCTGGTAGAGGGATCACCGATTTGTTCACAGACGGCAACCGACTCGCCTAACTGAATTAATTTGGCTAAATAACTCTCGACTGCATGATGAGGTACGCCAGCCATAGGAATCGGTTGCCCCGCCGATTGCCCACGTTTAGTTAATGAAATATCGAGTAATTGCGCTGCTTTTTTGGCATCATCAAAGAATAACTCATAAAAATCACCCATTCGATAAAATAACAAAATATCAGCATGTTGTGCCTTAAGCCGCAAATACTGCTGCATCATTGGGGTATGGGAAGCGTAGTTTCGGGAATTAGTCATAGTTTTTATTTTTTAACTCTTTGAGTTGTAATATTGCCGGTAAGACTTGCTTGCTTGATCCTATTTTAATTAAATCCCGTACAATTGGCTGTATAAGGAATTGGTTTTAAAATACATTGCCAGCTTGTTAGCTAAATCTACCCACTTATGAAAAATTTCCTTTACTATACTATGGATAAGCAATAACTAGAAGTCACACCGATGAAAAATAGTGCTCGAGAAATTAGTCCCAGTATAGGATCTATAGCAGATTTATTGACTAAATCGAGGGCGAAGTGTAGAAAATAGATGTAATTGTTATTTAGTTGCTTACGCCATTGGGATGAGTATTAAATCAAGGGAGTAATATGGACAAAAATTATTTTCTAGGCTAACTAAAAGTATGACGCAGATGAATGAGATTATTAATGGTGAACGCGCGCGCTGGTGAAACCATTGTTGGGAAATGAAAGTAAAGACAATTCGTCAAGCAATTGCCTTAAGTTAAGTGGGTTTCGCTAAATTAATTTCTGTTAATGTTGGTACACTGCGTAATTGAGAACAGGAAATGCGAGCCCAGTTGGGTCCGCCAAAACAGTGTTGAGAGCAATAGATAAAGATCCTATTCATGCTTTAAAAGCATTATCTATTTAGTTTAAGAGGTGGCTCCAAAAACTCATTGATGGAGGTTTTCTTATTTTTATGACTTATTAGTTAGGCAAAAGCAGTCACATAAGATGAGTATAACAATCAGATCAGATAAGTTTTTTACGAAAACACAGATAACGAGTTCTATTTCATCAAAGCCCTAATTTTGATGCGCTTCATGTGACAGTTTATTGCCAATTTCAGCATCGGAACAGAGTTCATCAAACCCTTTTGCAATCAGATCAGTGGTTATTTTGCTGATCAACGCCTTACCAATAATACCGTGTTGACGGTATTCAAGCCTAATCTAGATACCGTCCAAAAATGGAACCGGTTGCTTAGTGCAGCCATTGGCATATTCCCGTAGGAAAATTTTGGTAAAATCGCCCGCTTGTTGGTTGCTGCTCAACATGTTATTTATGTCACTAAGATGGGAATCACGGGCATGTTTGTCCCACAGTTGCAGACGCATAGCTGCCTAAACTGTGCAGTCGGTTTTCTTCATCTTTCTAATCATTATTGATATACTGTTTCCTATTTTCTTGACAGCGGTAAAATTATCGTTTTTGCTACCAAGCAAGCAAATTTAATTTCTATTAATGCGATAAAATCGGTTAATTTTAAGGATGTTTTTTAAAATTTCGGTTAAAGAATACTCGGGCATCTACAACATTAGCATTTGATAAATTATCATCAATAATTTTGTCGGCATAATAAGCTGTAAAACGTCCGCAATCATTACCATTAAATAAAGATTGATCTCCATGGTATTTGATAGTGATAGCAAAATTTTTTGCTAAACTTAGTCCTTCATCCGCTCGTAACTGTTCTGTTAAATGCGCTGCGCCGTTATAAAAAGTATCAAGTAAGCTGCCTTTAGAATCATGGATTTTGGCCGCTTGAATCTTACCAGCATTCATATCGACTTGTAGTAACACAAAATGACCTCGTGTATTAAAGCCAAATTTATTGCTTTGAGCAATTGGTACTAAGATTTTTAATTGCTGGTGGGGATAAATTTTTTTGATTTCATGTAGTGCCTGAGCAGCAGAACGGCCACCGGATAGTTGGTTTTCTGTTTCGCTAGCGTTAGTTAAATCATGGCTGGCAGAAGAGACAATATAAGTAGTGTTGTCTATTTGCTTGCTGCGATAACCAACTTGCTCTATCCCTCCATTATAAAAAGGAGCTTCATGTTTCCATTGCTTGCTTTTGCTGAAGATATCATCCAAAGCAAAATTTAATTTTGAAGGGGTTAGTTTCTCACCGAAAGTTCTAGTTAAATAATAGAAAAAGTTACGCATCCAGGAACAAAAATCGGATTTTTCTGGTGAAGGTGGATTTCTAAACTCAGTTGGCATGCTGTGACCAGTAGCAGAAATATAACCACCATCACCAATTAGATTGAAGTTTGGGGCATTGTTTGAAATATATGGCATAATTTAAGTTCTTAATTCTCAATAAGATAATTATTTCATTTTAACGCTATCTCAAAATATCAGTAACTCATCAATTGTCTGAGACAAGTTTGATGTCGTGTAATAATTTTCCTAATAAAACTTATTTATTACTATCAGTATTTAACCTTATTATTAGCAATATCTTATATTGTTTGCCGCTACCATCAATGCTGCTTTTATACTGCTTAATACTAAAAATACTTAGGAACTAATTTAAAATATATAAAAAAATAATTAAATTAACTTTTTTGTAAAAATATCGACTAAATAAGGCAAAAAATAAAAACTGATTTAAAAGATGTTTTTCTTTCCATTATTGGCTAAGATCGAAAAAAATAAATTTTTAAAAAAAAACATTGAGGTAATATGTGTAATGATATGTGTTGTAGAGTAAAGGTTATTTGGTAATGATTACCTATAAAGCATAACTTAATGAGACTGTTAGTGCTTTTTATCAACGGAAGATATGTTAGTAATCGATGGTGAAGGAGTAAGGAAAGAATTTTATGGCAAGGTGTGAAGTTTCAGGAACTTTCGGTGGCGTATCAATCAATGATTTTGATGTAATTAATCGGCAGTTCAACTAAGGGATATATCAGTAGATAACCTTGATGAAGTAATTGCAAGATTTAATAAATATAACCAATCAATATTGTTTGTATTCCTTGTCGGCAAGATCAGCCTAGCCGATTTTCAATTCGACAAAATTGAAAGCGATTGTTTGTTGAGGAAAGCTGGTTTTCAAGTTAAGCTGGCGAGTGGGGCGGTAAATTTTTCTGGCGCAGTATTATTTAGTACCTGCAAAAAAAAATATTTGGCACTAAATATTCAAATATGAATAATCATAATATAAAAAACTATCTCTCAGATTTACAGGTTGAACTAAAAAGCTGTGAAGATTGTGATCGAATTGCTGAATTAAAATAAGAGATTGAGGATACGAATCAATACATCAGTTCAAGAAAAGTGGATCTTTCTTTCGGTTTTATATATTAATCCAGACTCAATAGCTGTTTAATCGCTTGCATGATAAAATTGAAATCATTGAAGGTAAAGCGTATGGCAGAGGTATTACGGAATTAGGTATGTTTAAAGATAAGCACTATAAAATAAATGGAAATGGTGTTTTAGTGCAAAGACCTAAACCGCAAGATGATCTTGACGATGTTAAAAAGCATATCGAAAAAGGAAGATTGGCCCGACGTGAGTCATTTGAATAATCCTTAGGTTCATTGTTGTCAGTAGAGAAATTGTTAATAAATAATAAAGCCTATCACTTTGCTTTCAAAAGAAATTTTAATATTCATTCTAAAAAGCTATAAAAATCATTGGCATAGTTAATAGTATAGTAATGGCCCACAGAAATTTATTTTGATTATTTGCTACCTTTGAAGCAACAGTATTTATCATATCCGTAATTATTTTTGAATAGGATACTACCACTTCAATTGTCTGTTTATACATCATCTAATAATTCTTCATCTATTTCATCAAAATAAGAAGCTTTATAACAAAACACTTTCATGTATTAATATTTTATTAAGTAATCTTACTCACAATATTGAATTTATCCGTGCGTGTTTAGAGGGTGACCATGCTCGGTATTATTTCCAATACTACCAGCCTAAGTGTTGCTAATTATCTCTGCAAAAGATCCAAAGTCTGAAAATATATTCACTAACCGTTATAAAAAATAATAGTAATATTACAGATTAGTTATAATCTTAGTATTGTTATGCAGATTTAATGGATTATCTCATCGACTCTTGGTGAAATAATCGTTATGGCAAAGATAGGCAATGATATAGATATTTAATAATGCAAGACTATTAAACAAAAATCAAATTGATGGGGTTGATATGAAAGAGTTAACGGCAGGATTTTCTAAAGTTAACAATGTTGGGATCGTTGTCAATAATTTGACTAAATCTATCGCTTTCTATGAAACTTTAACGGGGATTAAAGGGTAAATATTGATGAGATAAGTGGTAAGAGGATGGCACAGACTCAAGGTTTAGATGACATCCGAATTAAGTTCGCTAATTTTCAACTTGATAATTTGAATATTGATATCCTTGAATATGTGGTACTTGAACCTACCCGATCTTCTTATTCCAATAATCAAATTAGCGCGATGCATCTTTGTTTTGAAGTTGATGATCTGGATGCTGCGATTAAGCGAATGAAATCAATAAGTATTGAGCCTGATGGGTAGCCCATTTTTTTACGCAAGAAGATGGATTAAAATCAGGATTTGGCACAGGCGTTGCGTACTTCGGTGATCCTGACGATACTAACTTAGAAATTATTGCGCCTAAAATACCATTTGTTCGTAAAACATAACACTAAGATACACACCAGGCGGCTCATAGTATCTTTTGTGCTTCCGCTTCAGGATCATTCATTTGTTAGTCTTTGAACCAATAAGTTATTTCAGCAGTTGCAGAATTTGTACGCTATTTAATCAGTGAACAAGTAAAATAAGGGTTTATGGTAGCTAAAAATTCGGTATCTGATTGAAATATAAGTTAACTGATGATATTTTCCGTTTCTCAAACGGAACTCATCTATTATTACTCATAATCACATTGATTTTTCATAAGTCTATGCTAAATCTTTAATGGTTACAATAAAATAATTTAAATAAATTGCTAATTATTTTCATGATAAAGAGTAGAAAGATAAAATGAAATTTATGCTATCAATACTGGTTGTTTCTATCCTGTTTTCTACTACCTCTTTTGCTGCAAAAAAGATCACATCTAAAGAATATTCTGACTATACAAAGATAGGTGAGCTTGTCCGTTAAGCAGTCAGGTTTACCTATTGGAAATCATAAACAATTGTTGAAAGAAGTCGATAAAAAATGCCAGCAACTCGGAGGGGTAAAATAGATAATTGTTATTACCTCATTATTGATAAGATAGCTAATGAAAGGAACTATCAAAATATTGATCTTGAGATTTTCAAAAAATAACATTTAGACTTCCCTTCACCCTAAGTTAGCAAAATCTAATAATAGAGCGGATAAACAGATTAAGTTATCAGCCTATCTGCTTTTTTGGGTGTGAAAAAAATTATAATAAAGAAAATTGTTGGCTACTCAAACATCAGCAGAAGTAATTCTTGAGCTGGGTCTGTAACCCGTTTTCCCGTACGGTTATTTATTATAATTTAAGCCCTATTACTGTGCGCCCTGTGGCTATTATTGCACAGAATGATTTGTTGTTCAGCCCGTATACGCAATATCGGTTGCCCAGTTGTATGTAAAAAGAAAGAAGCACTTTATCATTGAGCAAGAATCTTCCCCTCTTCGGCGAGAAGCTTATATCAGCAGAAGGTTTTTACTGGGTAATATGTGCTAAATTATCGACTATTTATCTTCTTTTGTTATTTATTAACTTAATCTTGGTTCTTATCGCTTTTGTGTAAAAAATAGTTGAGTTATCTTTTAAATAATCGCATCAATATTTATTGATTAAGTTGGTTTTTAGTAATGATTTTTATCACAAAATTAAGGCGATATGTTAATATAGTTATCATTTGAAACAATACCTTCTGTGATGATATAAATGTTAAATTTTTTTAATGCAAAATACATTCACTTATCTGAAAAAATCAAAAATGATCTGTTTTTTTTAAGAAAAAGATCATTTAAAGATAGGCTTAACTGGTCAGTTATATGTAAAAATAACAAAGAATTTGATGAATATGACAATACAAATGTTGATTATCTTTTAGGCTCATATCAAGACAGAATTGTCTGTGGTGTAAGATTTATTGATATGAAAAACAATAATATGATTACTGGGACATTTTATAAATATTTTAAACAAATGCATTTACCTAAAGGGAATTATTTTGAGGCTAGTCGATTATTTGTAGATAAAGAAAGGGTGGTAAAATTTCAGTTAAATAAATATTCTATAAGTTCAATGCTTTTTTTATCAATGATCTATTATGCTAAGTATCATAATTATAATGGCCTATGTGCGATAGTTAGTCATCAGATGCTGATTATTTTCAGACGGTCAGGATGGAATGTTAATGTTATTAATAAAGGTATTTCAGAAAAAAATGAAGTTATCTATTTAATCACTATGCCTATAGATGGTAAAAGTACTTATTTATTAGAGGAGAAAGTTAAATCTAAATATGAAGTTAATGATTACTGGCCTTTAAATTTTTTATCGAGATGGTAATTGAATCATTTTTAATTCAGTAGCTAATTTTATAGCATGTTTGGTGCTGGATACCCCTAGTTTCTTGACTACATTGCCCATGTGAAATTTTATGGTGCCTTGTTTAATATCCAGCATTTTTGCAATGTCTTGATAAGTTCTACCTATACTGACCCAGTACAAAATCTCATTTTCTCTGGGGGAAAGTCCTGAAGGTTTGTACTGATTGCTGCCTTTTTCTATTTCATCATAAAGAGATAAAAGTTTCTGATGTGTTTTGATCAGTAGTTGTTGAAATTTTTCTTTATTGTTATTGGTTATATATTTGATATTATTATCATCAGATCCTGTTTCAAAAAGAGATAATACAGCCATATTATTTTTATAATCATGAAGAGTAAAAGTATGACCTTTATTAATATTATATTTTTTTGATTGTTTAAATATTTTAGGTAGTTTCATCTCTGAATAAATCATTATTTTTTCATCCCATTGAAAATCGTCCACTCTTTCCATAGCATTTATGATCACAGGGTCAATAAGTTGATAGCTTCCTTTAACATATAGATCAAACCATTCAGTATGGTTATTTATTATTATCACATCCATTGGATTAATTTTATTCATCACTAGGTAGGCATATTTTAGATCACCATACTTTAAGATATTATCATCTAAAAAGTATTTTATTTTCTGGTTTATTAACATATTTTTAAAAAAATATTTAGTCATTTATTTGTCTCTGAATTAAATTATTATTAATCATATTTTATAATAACTCTAATATATTTTATATCCCCATACTCTTCTTTTTCGTTTTTTCTGGGGGTGCATGATGCAAAATATTTACTTCATCATGGTCTAATCGTTTAATCTCCTTATCAATATCAGTCTCGTCTTTTGATAAGTTATCTTCATCTGAAAGAGATAATTTCTTGCTCACCGCTTCCAGTTGTAACACATTTTATAATTGGTCAGTTTGATAGGTTTTTGGTTCGCTTTTTTCATCACATTTTGCAGGAAGATATATTTGCCGTCATCGCCTATGCCTCACAAAGCGCCTCAGTACATGATGTTATTGTTATGA
>JBDPYZ010000018.1:0-54599 GCA_047291315.1 Candidatus Phloeobacter fragariae
CCGTCAGGGATTTTTTCATCACAATATTGTGCTATCTGGTACAAATCCCATTTATCAATCTGGGTGGCATTAATTCTCTCACCACAACCGTAGCGATTATTCAGGACTAAATCATAAAAAATCCAGGCGGGATTATTCGTCGCGGCCAGTTTGAAGGCGCCATTCCATACGCCAATATAATTTCGATTAACCGGATCATAGTTTGAGGGTACCTTTACCCGTAACCCACCTTTTGGACGAAGACTGACTTTCGGAATACGATTATTAAACTGCCGGGCGTTAAACGTAATAAATAGTAATGCCGTATTAGGGTACCTGAGTTTAGCGTCAATCACTTCAGTAATGGTGGAGATATTCACTTTATCTGCAATGCGAGCCGTATTTTTATTCGAGGTCAAGCGACGAACTCGCAATTGCCAGCCTGTCTGGGCAACGGGTAAATCGATACGGTGCGTACGCTGATATTCACTGGTTGTTTTTCCATCAAAGGCAGCATGCAGCACTTCTTTGTAGCCACTTCCATCCGTCGACAGGTCAATGGCATAATCAATACAGTAACCTGATGTATCACCATTATCATGTTGTTCAAGGAGTTGAGGCACAGAGAAACGTAACCGAATAGCCGATAGCTGGATATTATTTATCGACCTGACATAAGGCTGATCATCTTTTAACTCCCTGTTGATACTGATTTCGTTATCAACTGTCGGAATGCCTTTGATATATTCCTGTTGCTCGCTGCCTGGACGGAACTCCCACGTCACGCCCTCAAAATTTTTACTGCCGTCAGGATTGCCAATCGGCGTACCATCCAGAAAAACACGGGTAGCATCTAATCCGCCAACTATTTCACCCTCAGAAATAGCAAAGAGTAATTTTGCGGTTGATTCCGACAAAAGGCTATCGGGTGACTCTACAGGTTTATGCCCACCATCTTCACCGCCTTTCGCCCCAAAAATAAGATTTGCCATATTTTTTCTGCTGATATGATTGCCCCGCCTATCTCTTTTCTATCCAGTGTATACAGTAACGGCACCGGATTGCCTTGAGCGGTGGTATTTACCGCACCGCCAAATGCATAAGAGGGTTTATTATCCGCATCCTGACGGATTGAAGCGCCGGGCGGCTGAGGTGACAACATTTGCGCTATACCGCCTAATGCCATTGAAGCACCACCCATAGCTAATGCCCCGCCCATGAAGCCAGCTGCCCCAAATGCTGCCCATCCGGCAGGACCTAACATCATTGCCGCGCCTATCATGGCCACCCCTAACATCGTCTGAAAGAAGCCACCTGGTTTGCTGCCCTTAATTATCGGCGCTATTCGAATATCCTCTTTTGTGTTCAGGTGAAATTCATCTTCGCCAATATTCCTTTTCCCCTTGAAGACAGCAAACTCAATTCCCTTCAAATGCGCATCAGCCAGATAACGTTCAAAGCCTGAATAAAGCACACACAACGCTTTAATCGCTTCTCTCGGTGAGCTAACCGCTAATTGATGGACACGGCCAAACTTTACGCCCAGTTTTCCATATAACCGAACAGTGCTTAGTTCATTCATATCCACGCTTTCCTTCTGACAATTTTGACGGTCCGGTCACGCCAGTAATCACTATAGGGAGTGACACGGCTTAGTTGTCCGTATAAATGATGTAAAAGCATGCTGTTATCCAGCAAAACACCTGCATGATTTGGTACATCAGCCTGAACCTGCATAATGACCACGTCACCGACTTTAGGAGTATCATTAATTTCGACAAAGCCTTCTTTTAGATAGTTATCCATATAACGGTTTTCACCTTGTTCCCACCATGGATAAGTCACACTATAGTTATTTAACGTAATATCGTGTTCTTGCCGAAAATAATCAACAATCAGTGTCCAGCAGTCCGAGTAACCCAAAACAAACGCTCGACCCGTTAATTCACGCTCACTTATTGGTTGAATAGTGCGCAAATCACCCTCTGGCCAAGACACAATTATCCACGGTAATTCACTGGCATCACACTGCAAATAATCAATTTCACTCGGTTGCGTCGTCACGCCGTCGCCACAATGAGAATGCACGATAGCAATAGGCGTTCCCCAGTCTTCGGCATTGGTATAGTCTTCCGGTGATAATTCAAAGTGTTCAGTCGGATTTGAAGCAAGATTACGGCAAGGAAAATAGTGTTTTACACGGCTTTTTTGACAAATAATCCCACAGGCTTCCTGCGGAAATTCCATTTTAACATGGCTAAATATCGCTTCAGTGAGACCTTTTGTTATCATCGTATTAACCCTGCTGCTGGGAATCCACCAAAATCTAATGGGGCATTTTCCCCAAACCGCTTTTTACAATCACTCAGCAGCCCACCGCAAACATCTAATGCAGGGTCATCAACCGGATTTCCTTTCTCATCAAAATATCGATTTCCGTTGTAGGCGCATCCATTACCTGAGCGATACCCGCCACGCATGCACCAGTAACATAGATTATGTATCTGGCGCACTGGCAACATAACGCCTTGTAAATCGAAAGGGCAAGAGAGTTCAAATTCCACAAAACTGCCCGCCACTTCGTGACTTTTTCGGTCAACATAAAATACCTGTTTAAAGCACTCATCCGGATTAGCCGTTAGATTATCGTCAGGGAAATTTTTACTATCTAGATAATGCGAAAAAGTCTCAAAAATGGTCACTTTCGCCTGAACCATATCATCAAACTGTAAACAGAGTGACGATATCAGACTATCCATATTCCCCACCTTTAATATCGGTCTGGCTGGACTTCCCTCACCGCTTTTTGACAGCCCTGAAATCTCATAAGGCCATGCGCCATATTCGTTACCTTGCCACCAGATAGGTTTAGGCTTTAATTCGCCTTCTGCCTGTTCAATCTCTTCGGGTGTATGGCGAAAATTGTAAGCATGAAAGCGCAATACCGGGCCACCAAAGGCACTGCCGTCAACGTCCACTAACTGGATTTTTTCACCCGGTGCTAATTGTTGCACATCAGAAACCATAGTCATGCTGAGAAAGCCTCCTCAAACGTCGCCGATACTTTCATCACATCACGGGCAAAAGGGGTCATGCGAATCGAATCTGCTTTCACCCGATACAGCCCCTTCACACCAAAAGGCGGCACCCAGATAAAGGACTTCACCGTATGGTGACGAATAAAATCAAAGATGGGTATCACCTGGTCTTTTTTGCCTAAATACGAGAACGGCCATGATTGCGTTTCGGGATGAATACCTTCAGCCGATACTTGTTTATAACCTTCACCAAATTCAACTTCTTTGATTCTGTGCCTGAATTCTCCCGTGGGACTGTCCTGGATTTGTGTTCGCCATGTAAATTCGTCCATTGAGTTGACTCCATAAAAAAAGCCACCTGAGACGTGGCCTGTAAATCATACGATGATTACTTTATTCCAAATTACGTATCACCATTCATTGGACAGTGATAACAATTTATCTTTGCGGATAACTAAATACCCTGCCCGATGAGCAAGCTTCATAAAAGAATCAAGCGATAATACATGCTCATTAACTGATATTTAACTGGCATGATGAACTCTGTTATCTTTTTTATCGTGATAAAATTTAACCCACAGCCCCACTCAAATTGTCAATAACTGTCAAGTTAACTACAACTTAGAATTTACACCCTACACCAGCAGTAAATGCATTGGTTTTCCAGCCGCCAGAGCCAGACTGCTCATAACACATATCAAGGGTAACGCCTTGATAAACATTTACTTGCATTCCAGCACCATAGGCTAAATCGGTGTTACTTTTTGAAAACGTTTTTTTACCATATTTAGTTACATCTAAATCAAAGTTCACATTGTTATAGCCAAAACCCACTAATCCAAAAACGCTAACGTATTCATTGATTCTATAAGATGGACCCGCCATTAAAGACATATACTCTCCGTTAACATCACGGGTATATTTAGATGTATTTTTGTCAACATTCAGGGTAAGTGATGAGCTATAATCTTTTTTTGAATAAGCAATAGAGCTAGTAATTCCCCAATCATTAGTTATTTCATAACGATAACGTGCGAATGCGCCCCCTGCCCCTGAATAACCATCCACATAAACTGTTGCGATGCCATCAGGCTTCTTTAGATCTACATGCTCAGTTAATTTTTTAATTCCGCCAGAATTTACCTTTAAATACCCCATCGATAGCGTATGATCACCTTCTTTTGCCATTGCAGCACCAGAAAATAGCGAAGGGATTAATAACAGCAACGTCTTTTTCATTGTTTTTCCTTTGGTTTATCTTTCAGCTAGCTAACCACTAATTTTATTCATGGTTAACTATATCAAAGGAAGGTGATTACTGCATAAAAAATATACTTATCAAATTAATAACCCCGTCCATTGACGGCTTTGATAATTTTATGCAAATCGCCACCATCACGACTCTCCACCACTAAAACAGACTTGATTTTCTGCGTTAATGACTGTTCCGCTGTCCGCATATCCACATTTGAAGGGCTGGATTGCTGCGGTTGGCCATCAATATGAATACCGCCCAGATTGACATTGACACCGCTTGCCACAGGTTGCATGCCATGCATGGGTGTTGAAGCGGTGCCAACATACCCGCCTGATGCATAACCACGCTTACACGCATCCATCAGGCGATAAAGATTAGCAATACCTAGCCGCTGGGTGGCTTCTTTGGTGAATACAAATTCTCCACCATGGACAAACCCTTTAGGGTCATATTTACCGCCACTGCCAACATACCCTCCTGATGAGAAGCCTAAAATACCCGCTACTGCTCCTCCAAATCCTCCTGTTTGCCCACCAAAAGCGGCTTTCATTGCCTGAAGCATCGCCATTTGCGTCATCATCTTCACCATCATTTCAAGCACCGATTTTGTAAAGTCAGCGAAGTTGGCTTTACCTGTTAGCAGAAAATCAGACAGCGAGTGGCTCATTCCGTCAAAAGCAGACTGGGTGATATTTGCCACATTGGCGTAAGCATTAGCAGCCTGTTCCTGAAATTCAGAAAAGCCTTTTCTGATACCTTTTGCCTTTCCCTTAACGATGCCTCTTCATTGAAGTATTTTTTTAACGCTTCTTTCTGTTCGGGTGTTTCCGCTTTTTCCAGTGCTATCTTTTGTTGATATTTTCTGTCCGACAATCCGGCACTTTTCATCATCGCCTGAGTTCTGGCTTCAATTTCAGCAACCCGTTTTTGTTGTTTATCCCGTTCGTCATTCAAGCGTTTTTGCACTTCGACTTTATCACCCATAAGCGCTAACTCACGCTGCGACGATAATATCGTCTCTTTTTGCACCATCAGTGCCTGCTCACTGTTCGTCAGCTGACGTTTTGACCCAATACCCTCAATAATTGTAAATTTAGCTTCCATCTCCCAAAGTTTACGTCTTTCAGCACTGATTACAGCGGTAACATCTCGGTGTTCTCTAAGTACCTTAAGTTGCGTTTGCAGGGCTAACAAAGCTTCATTATTTGACTCACTGACTCGGGTGCCATCATCCACTTTATAATCAAGTGTTTTAGATTTATTCAGTTTTTCATGTTCAGCCGCAATATATCTATCTCTTTTAGCCGCTGATATTGCTCCTTTAGCATAGTCTTTATTGATTCTTTTTATTTGCGCTTCGACTTTTTCCGCTTCTGTTGCATACTCTTTTTCATATTTTGTCCGTGTTTTTATATTTTCAATGCGCTTTTCTTCCTGTTTCATGCGTTCATTATTCACATGATTAAGAAGTTCAGTTATATTTTTAACCGCGGTCAATCCGGCTATTTCATCGTCTGCTCTCTTCTTCGACCAGCCGGCCCATGGAGTATTGTCATTTGCCAATATCTCTTTAACTTTCTGCGCCTTTTGTAAGGATTCTTCGAGCGTGTCTTCCCTGCCAATATCCATTAAGCTGTCAAAAATCGTAGTAAACGAATTGACAACCGCATTTGCGGCTTTTTCCATGTAACCCAGATTTTCTACAACCGTTTTGGCGACCGCATCGGAAGCGTTACCGTAAAGCCTTATGGCTTCCGTCGCCGCCTTTTCTTTCTCTCCTCGCCTGACAAGAGAATTGATATATTCATATTGTGCAGCGGTCAAAAAATGCATTTTGTCATCAAGGGCTTCAAGGGCACCAAGCGGATCTTTCTTTAGTTTTTCAAATTCCTTTATGGTTTCGTCAACATCTTTGCCAACCGACTGTTTCATTTTTGCTGAAGCTTTGGCGACTATTTCAAGTTCTTTCCCTTTAAATGTCCCACTGCCAACAACTCTTGCTAAAGAATCTGCCATGGCATGTTGAGTAATGCCCCTGCCTGATAATTTTTTGGCTAAATCCTGTAACTGCCCTGCCGTTTTTCCCGCATAACCACCTGTAAGCGCAAGCTGTTTATTAAACTCATCAAATTCACTGGCACCTTTATAGGCAGCAATAGCCGCAGCAACCGTAGATACGGCCAATCCGCCCATCAGCAATCGGACCGGCGTTAAAATTGAACCCACCGCTTTTAGCGCATTACCGACACCCCCAAACGAGTCTTTAAGCTGCCCGCCCCGTTGCACTAATACCTTCCAGGCAGGCATGCCGGAGGCTAAGGAGGTCACTACATCGGTCATTTGCATCGGTAACATTCGCATCGCATGGCGATATTGCCCCATCGTTACCGCTCCATTCATGAACGCTTTTTCTTGTGCTTTCAGTTTGGCAATCATGGGGGCTGCCTGTTGTGAAACCCCCATTTGTGCCGCTTTCAGTTCAAGAATTTCGGTTCGCGTCTTGCCAATGGTGTCTGATTGCTGTTTTAATGCATTTAAAAAATTATCCGCGGCCAACTTTGCTCGTTTTGAGGCTTCTTCTTGGGCAAGTAACGCTCTACCTTCTGCGGTCAGCGCCAGATTCATCCTGGTAAGCTTATCTCTCGATTCTTCCAGTATCGTGTTGTAATCGATAAACTGATTAAGCGACAGAAAGCCTTTTTTGTGTGAAGAGGCGAGTTTGCGGGTGATTTTATCCAATTCATCAAACACTTGATTGGTTGGATTAATTCTATTTAACAGGCCATTAAGTTCATTTTTTTGAGTCTTAATGGTTTCGGCATTTCTTAATGAGGCTAAGCTGACTTTTTTTAATCCACCCTCCAGATTTGCAGAAGCCTTTTCAACTTTTTCTGCTGTGCCCTGAAATGACTTTAATTTCTGTTCACCTCTTTCCAAATCCGCCGTGTTTACTTTTAATGAAATCGTGGCGATATCAGTCATTATGTTTTCCTTTAAACAACAAAAAACGCCTTAGAGGCGGTGATAAAATGCAGACTACAAGTTTATTGATGCATAATCGCTAAGGCTTTCGCTTCCATCACCCGGATATCATTAAACAGGGTCGTCTTGTCACTATTGATACCGAGAAAATCAATGACGTGGGATAACACCGTATAATCCAGCCCCGTTGGCCCATTCATACTCATTCGCCACTGAGTACGCATGGCATTAAAAGTAAGATACGCCGCCCAGACATCAGGCCAGACTTCCACTTCACAGGCCTCAGGGGTAAAACCAAAGGCGGCTTTAAAATTGCGGATGTCGGTCTCAGTCATGCCGCCATACATGGCCTCAACGACCGCTACGAGTTTTTTTCGCGTTGGCCTAATAGTTCGCTATAATACGTTGTACTAATGGCGCTGGCGGCTGAGGGATAGTTGTCAAATAGCAATTTTAAATTTTCAGCGTGATAAGGCTCTTCAATCGCCCAGTCAGCAATAATTTGTCGATAGAATTCCTCAATGGGCAGTTCACGCATGGTTTCCAGTTCACTCATGGCTTTGTGATTAAAGGTGAAGGTGACCACCTCTGGCTCTTTTTTGCCTGCCACCGGAATGCGGACATTGACTTTAAACGTTGGCTTGGGTACTAGAGTAAATTTGGCCATTCTTTTTCCTTAAAAAAACAAAAACCCAGTCAAGGGGCAATCATTACGCGTTAAGATAAATTTGCATATCGGATTTAAGCGAAAAACGGGCAACCACGTTTTCAACCTCATTGATGGCCGTATTAGGCACCCGCTGAAATGAGACTGAAGCAGTATAATAACGATCTTCACCTGCGCGTTTATTGAAAAACCGAATCGCGGTGATTTGCTTGCTCTCATCCAGTTTCATTAGCAATTTTCGGATGGGTGATTTTGCATCATGGGCAAAGGTATAAACCTGGGTGATACCATTTTTAAAAGTATCAACCGTCTCTGCCTGCTCATCTTCAAGAAACTGGATTTCCTGTGTTTGTTGCTCACCCCCTTTCGTCGACAAGGTCATCACCTGGGGCATTCCCTCCCACTCTTCGACTTTCTTTACGCTACCTTTAGCACCCCCGACAGGAAAAACCGTTCTATCGGTGGTATCGATTGACTTCAGGGTAATACTGGTGTTAGCCACGGCTTTCACACGAAAAGCGCCCGACATTTTCTTCCAGCCAGAATCAATCTGCACGATATCGCCCGCTTTAATGCTGCCAATCGCGTCGACGGTTAATACCGCCTCTGTTGCATTGGTGGCCGCCGTAATTGTTATCTTATCCGCATATTTATTGGCAACATAAACACGCGAACCATTAGGAATATTGTATGCCATGATAAAACCTCATTTTGGCTAATAAAAAACCGCCTGTTGGCGGTGGTGTTATTTTGTAGAATGACATCGGTAAGGGACGCTGACAGGCAAGCTATAATAATTAGCCTGGTCGCTAATGGCTGGAAACAGGCTCGGCTCATCACTGAGATAAAGGTTATCCGTCATCGACAAACCATTGAACAGATAACTTGCCAAACGGTTAGCAATATTCATGACAACGGTATCACCGGTTCCCACTTTACCAACCACATTAACCTGAATGATACCGCTGAAAACCGGCATATCAAGCGATAACCCCTTATTTTCTGTTGTCGCTGGCATGATATGCAGTTGTAAATAGGGTTCATTGATGTCATCGAATGCACAATTTGGCCAGACTACCCTGATATTCTCACTATCAGCAAATTGAGCAATATGGGCGCGTATCGTGGTGTTAATCGTTAACTGATCCATCATTTACACTCAGTCATTGCCTGATTGAAAAACAGTTGAAATTCTTGTGCCGTGATCCGAACCATGCCATTGGGTGCCTGTTTGGAATGCCCCATCTCAAGACGATAGGCATAAGGCACTACATTGGAAAAATAGACGGATTTCATACCCACTTTAAACTGACCGATAACAAGATTGCCCTCAGCTTGTGTCACGCTTCCGCTTTTATCAATCCGGCCCGTTTCTGCCGTTGGTAGCTCATCAAACGTAACTTGCCAGTTGCCCCGAAAACGCCCCCCCGTATAACCTGCGGGCTTCCTTTCTTTTCCTTTACCCTTTTCGGCTATTTTGGCATTCACTTGCCAGATAGAAGGATTACCGACAGGCGACATGATAACTAACCGGGAAAGAATTTTAGTAAATGTCGTTTTAGAGACAGCTTCCATTTTCTCTTCTACTTTACTGACAAACCCATTGATGGCTGCCGTAAAATCATTTGCCATATTAAGCCCTCAGCTGCGCAATGAAACAAACTATCTGACGTTGGGGTTTAACCACGGTTACAGAAATGACGCGATAATGCCTGTCATCGATGATGATAATATCCCCCTTTTGAATATCACTATCCGCATGCGCAATAAATTTAATATCACTCGTTAGGATAAGCGCGCCATCCACTTCGTTAATAGAAAAATGGGTCTTTACACCAACAGCCGTTAACAACACATCGGGTGTAATAATCTCTTGCCCGGCTTTGTCAACATGAAGTTGACCTTTTCTTTTTAAAACATAATTCATACCATACTTTTTTATCAGGCACGCAGCAGCTTTGCCCATTCGGGTATAAAGATGCATTATCACCTCATCGAAAACGCATTGATGGCAAATCCAGTGTAAGTATCTAACAACCCATTAAGCAAACTATTTAGCCAGGTAAATTTAGGCGAACCCGCATTTGTACCAGGGGCATATTGCACCGTGATAGCGCCCTCAATACGTTCACTTGTCACCTCACCGCCTACCGTTGGCTGTAAATCCTCACTCTCTGATTCAATCGCCAACCGACATTGCGCCATAATCAATTGCCCGGGTATCACATCATTAGCAACAGGAACACCATCATAAAACAATCCGTTTCGTGGGAAAGATAGCGGTTGGGTTAAACGGGTTCGTTTTCCTAACCATCTCTGTGATGCCAAATAGTCCATCGCATTAATCAGCATCGACTCAATACGTAAGTCATCAACAGGAATATCAATCCCTCGTTCACGGGCATAGCGTTTTAAGTCCTCAACGCTGGCATAACTATTAAATGCTGGCGAGGTTATATTCGAATCAACCATACTCACCTCAAAAGAAAAGGGACAACAGTCCCTTTAAATCAGTCTTTCTTTAAGAGAAAGTGAGACTTTCTGTTGTTTTCGTCTCACCATCCACTTTCGCTGTCACGGTAAACCTACCCGCAACACTAGCGGTTAATTTGACGCTGGTTTTACCCTTTGCATCGGTTTTAGTCACCGCTTTACTCAGTTTCCCGCCAGTTGATGACCATTCAACATTCGCTCCCTGAACAGGCTGATTATCTTTTGTGTAATCAAGCGAAAGGGTCACACCATCGCTGTTATTGGCTGTCGCGGTGGTTTTATCCACCAATAACGCCACACTGGCTTCATGGTGCAATTTTATCATCACCCCTGCGGTTGATTTGTTACTGGTGAAATGTTTCTTCCAGTTACCCCCTGTCCCTAATTTTGTCAGGTCAGGGTTGGTGCCCTTAGACTCATCCCAGCTATAACCCAGTACCCCAACATTAACCACACCTTCTCCTCGATAGCCAACGCCTAAATTTTCCTGATCGTTGACTTCATAAGAGCGGAAATGCGGTTCCTGTGATTCCGTGATAGTGATTGCACCTGGCACTAAACCAAATATCGCATCAACTGGCGCCGTATCGGTCACTAATACCGGCTTGCCTAATGTCCCAGGCTGACCACCGTAGATCACCACGCCCGCTTCTTCGTACACCTTGTTATCAATAGCCTGATCAACAATGTCAAAGTAGGTGGTTGAGTGCATTACAAACAGGTTAATACGATTGAATTTATCACCGTATTTGCGCAGCCCCTTAGTCAAGGTTTTCTTACCCTCGGTGGCAATATTTGCCGTCACCACCATATCAGCATTAGCGCCAATCGCTGCCCCAAGTGCCGCCAGGGAATATTTAATATAGCCTTCCAGCGAAGCATCAGCAGCATCAGTACCAACCAGTTCAGAAAACTCGGAGACATCCCGTCCACGGCGCTTAAAGGATTCTTCGGTGATTTCATAAGGTCCGTATTTCCAAGGGGCTTTGACATCAACGGATTCGCCTGCACCAATTTTCTTACCTGTCACTTTATTCGTAGAATTCACGTCACGATGTTCAATCGAGCCGTTCATTCGATAAAACGCCCGTTTACGCAAATCCCCTTCAATAAAAACATTATCTAACACAATTGCGCCATTTGAGGCCTGATTGAACACCTCAAGATTATCTTGTCGGCGCTCTAAAAATGCGGTCTGGGCTAAATCATTATAAATAATTAAATCACTGTTAACCGTCGTTGCCATTACTTAAATTCCTTACTTTGGTAATCTCAGATAAGCTTCACGTCCGAAACGCCGTACATATTCGGCTTTATCAGTTGAAGACATCTGAGAACGTTTAAAATGTGCGCCACCGGATTTACTATCCCCTGAGCCTGTACCGGATGCAGAAGGAAACAAATGCTGGGCGCTTTCTTTTAGCGATTCAATCCATTCAACCGGGGTTAATGGTGTACGCCCATCTTTCCCCATAATAGGATTGTTTTCTTCATCAACAGCGACGGCCTGACCTTCATCATTGATTTTAAATATGCCCTTGGCACGTAAAATTAAATCGTCCTGAGCACTGGCCAGCGCGCCAGCTTGACCCGCAGCGGCACGGATTTCATCGCCTAAAACCCGATTACGAAATTTATTGGCAAATGCTTCCGCCTTTTCCGCCCTTAGCTTTTCAGTCTGAACCTTTTTGTCCACATCATGACGTAATCGTTCCGTCCGCTTATTGATGACTTCATCAATTTTGCCTGCGGCAATGAGTTTCGCTTCCTCATCGTTTTCAAAACGCTGTAAAACGCCTTTTACTTGCTCTGGGTCTATCCCTTCAAAGCGCTTTAGATTATCGCTTTGTTCTTTGAGCTTACCGAGTAATTCGCTATTTTTTGCTTTTAAGCCTGTTACCTGCTCATTAACCTGCTTATCGATAATGGCTTGTATTTCCGGTGTGACTTGTCTACCACCCCCACCGTCACCGCCATTAGGATCATCCACTTGTGAATGATAGTTGCGATCGATATTTATAATACTCATTATTTCCCCTTGGGATTGTACTCTGCGCCTTGCGCAGTAAATTAACTCAGCCCTAAACTGAATTCAGCCAATAAAAAAGGCCACCGAAGTGACCTTAATTGCCATCTGTAAACGTTAGGTTCCTATTCCCGCTTCTTTAAATGTCCGTTCGTCTATCGCTCGTAATTGTGCCAAAGAAATAAACTCACCCTTATCGGTATAAAACTGTGATGGATGCATGCCGCCATCGCGCATTAACCGATAGCGTACTTCGCCAAATACCTGTTTTTGTCGCCAGACCGCTTGCCGTTGGATCCATTTAAAAAAGGTGGTATCCGCAGGGACTTGCCCATCCATCGATGCCCGTGTACCTTCATTCATTTCATCAATATCAATGCCGAGTTCACGCCAGGATTTTGTTATCAACGTTTCAGTCGAACGACAATTAAAGTGGATCTTGCCGGGACCTTGCAGATAAGGCACCTTGTGTCCTGTCGGTTTGCCATCAAGCGTATATTCCAGCCTATCACGAACAATACAGGCATCGGAGGTTTTGTTGTCAAGCGTGGATAACCACTGCTTACCTTCCAGTAATTTTTTGTTAACCTCGGCAAACTGATTTCGGGCGGTGGCTTGCAGATGATTAATCGCGGTTTTGGCAATACTGGTCGCATTAGCCCGACTCATTTGTAAACCCCCATCTTTATAACGCTGATTGGCGTGACCCCGTATTTTACGACCGATTTCAACCGCACTTTCACCATTCAGATAACCCTGACGAACCGTATTATTAATTCTAGCCAAGCGGTCTTTTTCCAAACTGTCAGCCCATTCAGATAATAATTTCCCCTGAAAGGGGCGCGCCATGACCGACGAGTAAAGCATGTCAGCGGTAAGATCCATTAATGGATATCGGCGAAGAATAGCCTCAGGTATCAGAAAGTTAAATAAAGCAGGATAATAATCGACCTCATATTGTGCCTGTGTTTTCATCTCCTGACTTAACAAGGCAAACGCACTGAATACCGTATTTTTATTGATGGCCTTCACCCTCGAAAGTAATGACGCCATGCGCCGAACAGTAAAACTGTCCGCATCGATATTGACATCATCCAATGAAACAATTAATGCTGCACTTAGCTCTGGATAATAGGCATTGAGGGCGTTGACCATCTTTCTTGCAACCCCTGTAGCGTATCGCGACGTGAATAGCGAATGGGCAATGAATTCATCCATCAACCGCGCATTCACCGTTCTCACCTTTCACCTGTCATAATGGGTTGTTGATTATTAAGCACATCCACCACCTCATCAACCTCATCAGACGGGTTGATAATATCAAATTTTTGCAAGCTACGAACCAGGTCAGACTGACGGATGGCGCCAGATTGCCAGGCGGCCACTATCTCTCTTATCATCGTGCTATCGGCAATATGATTGACCAAATCACGGTTAATTTCGAATGAACAGTTATCAGGCTTCAATCCCAGGTATTCCGCGCACCACTTTAACCCTTTAGTCAAGGCTTCTGACACATTCGAGCAACAAATACTCAGCACAGAAGTTTGGGCATTGATTTCACCCACCGACTGGATAACCGTTTTGACTTTGCTATCAGCAGATACCAGTTGCGCCCCTAACGCCACCATATAATCACGCTTGCTATCCATCGCTTCTTTCGCCAACATATTAGGCTGTGCCTGGACATAACCATAAGCACTATTCTCAGGGAGCAAAATAGGTGATCGGGAACCGACCAATATCCCCTTTTTCTCCAGCCAGTCTCGCCATTCATCACTTAAACCACCAATATAGGGTTGCACCTGACCACAAAAAAACACCGAGTCTTCATAGTCAGCTGAATTTCGGTAGTGGCCCAGATTGATTTTAGCCAGCCCAAGCAATGGGGCTTCATCAATAGTGTGATCATTATTTTGCGCCCCAATAAAGGTAAACGGAATTTCATCCCAGGCACCTCCACTCCTACGCTCAGGAATATATTCAGCATCAATTTGATAAACGCTGCTGCCTGCCGGTTTACGATAAACCCGACAAAGGAATTTCCCTTCTTCGATAGCGAGAACACGATATTGGATCACATCCTTAAACCCAAATCCGTCCTGTTCTTCTACTGTTTCACGTAATACCACCAGGGTTAAGATACTACGACCATTAATCCGTTGCATTCGCCAGTTGATGATGTCTTCCGCTTTGTACTGAAAGAAATAAACCTGTTTTGACACATTATTGTAATCAACATATAGACCATGTCGCCCAACCTCTAGGATTGATTCCAGTGACGATTGCGCCAGTTGATAAAGACTGGCACCCGCCCCATCCGCGTCCCCTTTCAGGTAATCCAGATTTTCTACAACCGCGACCAACGGATCTTTTTTAAAAGCCATCCCTATCATCCCATTACGGGTATTGCCCGTTATCGGATAGAAAACCGCCCGATCCTGATAATCCCTATTACGCTTCTGTTTGCGATTTTTATCAGATTCTTCCAGCAATGGCAGGTGTGATTGAATATCATCCCCCCCTTGACATACTGTGCGAACCAGCGACCATTGCGACACAAGCAATTTGTATTCAGGACGGGTAAAATCAACATTTGTCATACTCATCAAAAGGTGGTTCCTAAATTAATTTCAAAGGCGGGGCGCTGTTTATTTTTTCTGCTGACCGCAAAATACCGGAATGCATCTGCATCATGAGAGGTAAAATCATGAAGAGGTTTATCTTTCCAGCAACCACGCTTGTCATCCCATGCTTTGCGATAAGCTTCTAAATTAGCAATGCCATCAGCACATTGATATTCCTCAAAGACGCAGCCAGGCAATATTTCACGCACCGCTTCGATACCTTCGTCAATGGAGAGTCTTGGCACCACGTCAAATCTTATTGTGTATTTTTGTCCATCAATGTCATAGCCTCTTCTGGCGATCTCACGCCTGGATTTAGCATCAGAGCCGAATTCACGATTATCGATATCATGTGGCGCATTGTGACTGACGTAGGTATAGCCTTTGTCTTTCAACACTTTCATATAATGTCGCAAACCCTCGCCACTATTTGAGTAGTGATCGATAACATGAAATTCCTTGCCAACTTCACGGACAAACCAGATTGACGTAGAGTCACCGACACCAATATCCCAAAAGGTATGAACGGGTAAATGTCCATTATCCGGTAATTGACCAATGCGTCTGTTTTGATAAAGATAACGAAATTGTTTTGCGTAATATGCCCCTTCTACCGATTGCAGGAAGGCTTCAGCGGGTAGTGAAGGATATTCCCGCTTCATATCATCACCGAGCGTTTTCTCTTTGGCGTAATACCAGGCTTTTTGTCTGTCGGTTAAGTGAATATTATGTTTATCGTCTAACTCAGCAAAATAATCAATCAGCCGTTGGGGGATTGGCTCTACCGGGTCAATCCCATAATGAGAATTTTGCCACCAGGGGAAAAAAAAGAATTTCCAGTCTAACGGCGAAAGGGTTTTCGACTGAATCTGTGCTTTTTCGGCAGACTGACAATAATCATAAAAATAACCCGCTCGGCCTTCTGCCGTGCTTTCTATTGTTGTAAAACAATCACTCGATACCGCTTCAAAGGCACCGGTAACAATCTCGCGGGCTTTATCGGGATATTTTGCACATATTTTACCAAATTCAGAGACATGTAAATAGCGTAAGGTACCCCCCCGAAATGAGGTGCTAATGTAAAGTGAGCCACCTTTCTTAAAAACTAATTCCCCTGCAGAATCATTACTCGCGGAATTAGCTGCTTTGATTTCAAATGGAAGCTTATCGTAAGCGTACTTGATTTTTTCTCTGAATAGTCGCTTGGCATCAACTAAAGTATGGGCAATTAACGCACACCTGGCAGACTCAAATAACGCCGCATCAAGTTGTATGATACATACTTCCGTAGTGAAACCCAGTTGGCGGGCTTTAAGAATAATGTTTCGGGTGTGCATCCCTTCAAAATAGGCTAACTGCTCGGGCGTCATGTTGAAGCGAATGGATTTACCCGTTTTATCCGTTACCCAATAGAGATGGTTTAGCCGCCAACGCTTATTGCGCAATAACGCCAAATGTCGTCGCTTCATGGTTATCCTTTGGATAATTCATCCATAAGATTAGAAATACTCTCTGATACCGCGTTCCTGTCACCACTATCAATATTGTATGATTCTCGTTCACCCTTGATTAGTTTAATTTGGGCATCAACGCCTGCGGTAATGGTACGGGCAATTGCAGCATGATTATCTTCGGTGATGTCGACATTATTCAGAAATACTCTTAGCTTGTTTGTGATCCTTTTCCATCCTACCAAATCAGCACGATGGCCCAATACAACTTCTGCTGCTTCGCTGGCTGCCTGTTCGATAATGTCTTCGTCAGTACGCATTTCTGACTGCGTACTAATCCCGCGTTCTTCGTTATGAACCAGCTTGGTTCTTGTTGCTTCCCTGACCTTTTCAGTCAGATTTCTTAGCCAACCATTCTTTTTTGCCCGCTTTCGGATAGCACCTTCAGTAACACCATGTTTATCAGCTATAGCGCGTACAGACAAAGATCCCGCCCGGTAAGCGGATTCAATCGCCTCCCAATCCGGTTTTTTTGCCATATCTTTACCTTAATAATTATTGCTTTGTTGTTGATCTTGCCCACCGTTTAGCCTGATTTAGACAATCCGCTATTATCTTGCCCCGTTTGCTGGCGGGTTGTTTGCGGTAATAACGGATAGCTTCGGTTGTGGCTAAGGTGACAACAGAGGTAAAAAAGCCGAGCTTCATTAACTCTGCCTTGACATTGGCTTCAATAAATTGTTCTGCTTGCCTGAGCGCCGTTTTCAGAGGTAAAAATATCATCAGCCCAAAATTTGGCCCGTGTCTCACCAAGAACCTTAGGGACTTTAACCATGAAATATTTATGTTGAAGACGGGTATATTTTACAGGGAAACGTTAATCCCTCTGCTTCCACTTTTGATTTCCGGTCAGCATTAATGTAGTCGACCATATCCAGACTGATCATCGTTGGCATTTCTGTTGCTAGAAAATTTGCTTTCTTCGTTTTTACCGATTTCATCATACTTTCCCTTATAGAAAATCGAACCTGCTCACACAGAAAAGCCGCCCACAGAAAAGCACCATTTTAAACGGTGTTCTTCAGGCTCGACTTTCTATAAGGTTCTGTGTTATTGAATACGCGTGCGTTGCGCAATGATTGTCAAGATTTGAATGTGTCAATGATCGATTCATTGGCGCTGTGTTTTGATGTAACCCTGAAGACCCAGTATCTGGGCGGTAACCGTAGCAATTTGCTCTCGTAAGGTGTAATAAGCCTGTTCAGCGTCTGGTGTAAGTTTGGGGGAGGCGCCATCATCCACGCCGCTGGAGGAAGGGGTACCGGACTCTTTTGGGCAGGTGGCATTGACCCGCAGCCGCTTAAAACCCCGAGCAACATCCAGCCTAAGTGCCTCAATCCTCTGTCTTGCATGGGTTAATTCCTGATAATGTTTTTTGTCCATCTCGGCCAATTGGTCAAACTGAATACGTTGGGCCTGTATCTGATGTTCGGTTTTTTCCGCCTGTTGCCGGGCATGCTCCGCTTTCACCCGCCAAAGGGTGGACTCTGAGCGATAATGCACCAGGCCAATCGACAGGGCCGTTATCACGGCCAGCAGGACAATCAGTGATCCGCGCATCATGACAAAAACCTCTCCCGTTCCGCCGCTCGCCGTCTGACCAGTCCAGTCAGTTTTTCCCCGTCAGCATAGACCCAGCGGTTAAATTCATCGGTAGCGCCCGCATAATCATCCGTATTAAGTTTGTTTAACAGGGTCGAGGTAGTTTCTTCCTCACCGATGTTAAAGACCAGTGATACCAGCGCATCAAACTGTGCCTGCGTCAACGTGACCGCCACAAGCTGGTTAATTACTTCCTCTGTCTGCCGGATTTCATCCTTTAAAAACCTTTCCGCCTGTGACTGACTGATAATCATCCCCGCTGTTACACCCTGTGTATGACCATAGCCAATCGTCCAGCGTCCTGCCGGACAGCGATAAGTCCGCAGGCGACACCCCTCAAACTGTTTAATCCGACTTATTCCCTCGTCGCTGGTTGTCATCTTTTTTAGTCCCTGTTTTCTGCTTTTTAATGGATAACCAGGTCCCCCTGAGCGGCAGTGAAGCCGTTAATGTCACCCCCAGAAAATCGGTGCCAATGTAACCGATAAAAACACTGGCCAGATAGACAAGACGCGAACTTAATCCTAAAAACTCCAGCAGGTCACGCGCAAACCACGCAATAATCGCGCATATCGTTGCATCAATTAGCGTCTTACGCCATTTTTTCTCCTGATATCTGCCGCGCAGCCACGCCATCAGAAACGCCAACGTCGCACCTACACCCTGCTCTTTAATCGAAACAAGGAAAACGCAAACGCTTTCCCATGGCCCGGTTAGTTTGTCCATTAATGTTTTTCCCATACCTTTTCACCCGTCACAAACGGATTGTGCACACCGGTAATTGCAGTAATACGCCGGTCGCGTTCCCGTTCGCGCGCATCCGGTGGATATTGCCTGTCCCACTGCATCAAAATCGCTTGCTGCTTAAGGGGTATCACAAAACCATACCGGTCTGACATATAAAATCAGACACGGGAGACTAGCCCCTTGACTTCATCGCGCGGTTCAAAAACCCGCTGTTTAAAATCCGGACGGCTCTGACACTGCCCGTAAACAAAAGGAACAGGCCCTGCTTCCCCAAACGGCATATTTCCACGGTCGTTATTCACTTCACCTGACTCCGGTGCCAGATTGTGCAAATCGCCTTCCGCTTTTCGAAATTCGGTGTCTTCTTGACGGCCGCCTTTTTCTTTACAGCCAAACGCCTGACCGAATACCGACGCCGGCACGATATACTCCCACTCAATCCGCTGTGCACGATGACGGTGAACTTCCCGTCTGACCGCCTGACCACAACTTTCAAGGTCAATTCGACCCCCGTTTTTTCCTGTCCACTGCCAGTCACAGCCACAATAGAGGGTGCCACCTGCACCCTGATTGAGGTCGTTGTAAACGGCCTGACGGGAGACCCATTTCGCTTCACTGAAACTCTTCGGGGTATTAACCGGCTTAGCCGCCTGAGCGGATGAAATGGATGCACTTAACAAAAACAACAACCCTGTTGCCAATATTGTTTCATCCTCATCGTATCGCCTTGAAGGTATTACATTGTTTTGGGTCACCGCTATCAAAACCCCGTTTAAACCAGTTATGACGCTGTGCCGATGTCCCGTGAGTGAACGTCTCCGGTACTACCCGTCCAAGACCTTCCTTTTGGAGACGGTCATCACCAATCGCCTCGGCCGCACCCAACGCGTTATCCAAATCCCACGGCTCCAGTATCTCTTCCTCCTGCATATAATGGCCCCATACCCCCGCATAGCAGTCCGCCTGCAATTCCAGCTTTACCGATAACTTATTGGCCTCTTTCGATGACATATTCGCCTGTGCCAAGTCCACTTTCTTCAGGACACCCAGCAGGTTCTGAACATGATGACCTACTTCATGGGCTATCACATAGCCAAAGGCAAATTCACCGTCTGCCCCCAGTCTGTCTTTCATCTCGTCATAAAATGACAGGTCAATATATATCGTGCTATCAGCCGGGCAATAAAATGGTCCTATCAGGGTGTACCCCGTACCGCAGCCCGTCTGGGTCTCTCCGAGGTACATAACCAGTTTCGGCAGCCGGTAACCACCGTCAGACTCAAACTTAGAATCAGGCTTAGACTTATGCTCAGAAAATATCTTTGTCCAGACATCTTCGGTTGACGCCAGTATCACCGAAGTAAACCGGCCCGCTTCCGATGCCTGAAGAGATATGGCAAAAGCCCAGCGATAGCCCCCCAATAACAGCAGGAGGATAACTACCACCCACCCCCACCAACGCCTGCGGGAAAACGCAAAACCTTCCGCTAATAGCGGTTTGTATTTTGGTTTCCTTTTATTTGCCTTTTTCTTCCGGTGCCCCCGCACTTCTATCAGGTTGTCATTCTCTTCCTGTGCTTTTTTGTTGTCACGTCGGTCTTCCACCTGCTCACTTTCCCGTCTCTCTTTCCAGTACATTTATGCCCCTTTAAAATCAATAAAAAAGGTCGCCTGAGCGACCTCTTAAAAAAATAGAACGGTAGCCAGCCGCCTTACTCGTTTTAGTTATTTAATTTGGGAGTATGCCGATGGCGTAAATGGAAAAACCCCGCAAAAGCAAGGCCTTATTAATTTTTAGTTAGCATGATATTAAAAGTAAAATTAGCCAAAAAAGTAATCAACTACTAGAACATTTAACCATATTTTTTAAACCAACCTTATGGGTGTAAGGATAAGGATCTTTAGCTGGGTCATCATGCCCAAAAGCAACCCTTAGCCCATATAATCTTGCTTGCTTATCTACAGAGCGTCTATATTCTTTTTGATAGAAAGCTAATTTGCTTCCTTCATCATCTTCCTTATCTTTATCTTTCTTTTTTTTCATTAAAAAGATAAGTAACGGGAATATTATCAAATCTCACATGCTTATCACTGATAACCTTATGAATATTCTTTGCTAAAGTTGCTTTATCTTTCTCATTTTTTGACAATGATTCCATTGATGACGTGGATGCAAATGAACTAGTGCAAATTAGGCTTATATTCATAATTAAAATCCCCCATAAAAATTATCACTGAAAGTATTAGTGTAACAATATGATTAAAAAATATATGAGAAATATTTTCAATGGTTTTACCTAATTTAATAACAAAAAACCCCGCAAAAGCGAGGTTCTAATATGTATTTAAGTGTTAACTCAATAGCTCTGCACTATCTTACCACAAATATATGGTCGACCGGTCGACCAGTCAAGCTTTTTATTGATTATTTGAACAGTATTTAATGTCGTTGTAAAAATTACTGAATTTCCGCTTGTTGCTAACATGTTAATGTTTCGCTCAGAACAAAGATATGCTCTTGATTACTCTCTTCGAGTAATTTTTTCATCTCAGCTGACACCTTGTCTGCATCTTGATGTTTGCGTAATACTCGCCTTACAGCTTATTTTCAGACTCGTAAATAATTTCTTTAAGTGCATTGGTGAAATTGTAAATCTTTTCGCATTTTTTTACGATTATTGGTATTTGGTTGACTTCAAAATTTTGAGGTGAGTCTAGGCTTGTCGCATGCCGGAGAGCATACCAGATACCTTGTGTCCACCAACGTTTAAATCAAAAACCTCTAGCTATAGTCCAGATGAGACGAGAAAGATGTGAAGTATCATCGGCGGTTAATAATTCTCTGGCTTCCGGTTTATGATTAGAATGTTCGCATTTACCTGTTTTACGAATTGAGGGAAAAACTGCATTTGTTACCCATTTACGAAATCGCCAAGGAAAAGTCCCCTGCTTAACAGCATCACGACACCGTAAAATTAGAGTATAAATGCCAGATTCATTGATGATATCAGCATCGCTCTGACGCCCTAAGTTAAACTTAGATCGTTCATCTTCATTTAATGATTTCAATGAGATGGAGGGATTACTTAATTCAAGAACATTGCAAATATCTTCTGCGATAAACCACGGGTCACCATTGCTGATGATGGTACGAATGTCATGACCTTCAAATTTAAATTCAATAGATTGAATAGCTATAGCAGCCATGATTAAACTCCTTGCGAATTTTAGTTACGACTGCCAGTCAGTAGCTGGTAGCCGGGCATCAACTAAAGCTTAACAAGACGCTCCGGGCATATTCCCCTTGCAGGTATTGTATTACGCCTATCCACCCGGCCTTCGGATGTGATTACGCCTTTTTATGGGCAGAATAATAGCCGCAGGGATATCGGGTGCGGATAACCGCTGGTGAATTCTAGTGCGGCCAGCATATGATAGTTTATGCGGTGTTGTCAATTTGTTGCTTTAAGGAGTGTGTGAACAGTGCCAGCTATGTAAGCTTCTGCTCGTTCACAATAATCAGAGACATACTGATGACGCTTGCGTATATTTTTAGCAATTGCTCTAAATGAGAGATGGTGCTGATAATGTAAACAAATTATATTGTATCCATCGATGTCATATTTCTTTAATCCTGCTACGGCTTTATCAACAATTTCGCCTTCCTCATCACTTAGCCAAGGTCTGTCATCGTCGAATTTAGACCGGAAAACATGAGACATTCCTTTGTACTCTGTTCCAATTCTGCTCATGCTCCAATTTCCCCATGCTTCTAATAAATCTTTTACGTGCCTGCTCATCTCCCCTCCAACAATACAGTATAATTATGGGCATGGGTGTTAACCATGTGCCCTGCTTTGAATGTTTAATCGTGGTTTAGTGTGTGGGCTATTTTGTTCGCCCATTAGAAACGTAATGCCTGCCTGGTACCAGTCCGGTAAAAAAAACTCAATGCGACCCGAATAACCATCCAGACGCATCACTTTCATTCGCTTAAGCTCATCTTTCATCTGACTGTACAGTTCGTCCATTTCACTTTGTTTAAGTCTGATAGCTATATTAGCCAGCATGGCTATTTGGGCAATTGTCATCTCACCGTAGGCAATCTCTGCATGAGCGGTAAACTCGTAAGGGTCTTCACTTAACTTACGATGACAGCCTATGCAGTGGGAGAAACTATTATAGGGATGATAACGGGTGGATTTGTGTCGTCTTGATTTGAAATGTGAGCAGTGTAGTTTAGCGCGTTCGTTCTGAAAATATCGTCCGCAATAATCGCATATCCAATTTGTTCTTTCACGGACTAATTCAGAGAACACAGCATCATGCTTATCTCTTTTAAGTGCCATTTAATTTTCCTGCTCCTGTTTTAATTTCATATACTCAGAACTTTCAGGTATTGTCACGAGACAACCTATCCCAGCTGCCCAGCATTCCACTCTTTGCATAAAAATATGCATCTCCCCTGTATCGATTTTAGATATTCTACTGAGCACTCTGATACGCTCTGGCTCCTGTGTGGTCACATCAATACGCTCGACCACTTCATAGCCAAGAAATGTGTGCTTAAGCATTTCCTTCACTTGCTCAGGTGTGAAGTGAGCGCCATTAGCACACAAATACTTGCTTATCTCCCCTGTCCACAGGTGAAAAAATGAGTTTTGAGAGAGTGAACGGCTTTCCCTGTAAGGCTTGATGATGAGTTGATGCGGTTGTTTTGTTGCTAGAACGGCTTTGAGGGTTAGCCAGACTGGCTGCCTGGTTGATTCGTGGAAGAGTAATTTTTCTTCCGTTTAGTCTCCTGCTTATTGATTCACTTCTCTACAAGTAAAATTGTCTATTGACACTTGTGGTAATTTGTCACGCTTTCCAATGCTGCCACTGATGACAGTCCAGTAATAATCAATCTCTCTAAATTGCATTCTGAAGGTTGATGGCTCTAATAACATTTTCAGACAATCCTATTTTGAGAGTTTCCTGTCACTATAACGTTGCCAATACACACGTGCACCACCATTTTTAACAATGATTGCTTCATGAGGTATTTCATTGAGGGTTATCCTGATTAGATTGAAGCTATCACAAGACTAGGCAACCTGTTTATGTGTTCGATAACTTTCCCACGTGAACGCGAGTGTGCAACCCCCACCGTCATTCATCCTGTCCATGACTCGATCTCCGACAAAGGCTGCCAATTCTTCTTTGGGCAGGTTACTCATTAATATCGTTGGCTTTAAATTTTCATAACGGCTGTTAATAATTTCAAATAAAATCATTTTTTCTACATCACTACCGAATTGAACACCCACCTCATCGATGATAAGTAGGTCTGGTGACGCATACATCTCAATCACATCTGACTCACGTTCTTCTGAATTCTTCGCCCACGTCGCCTTAAAATTTCGGGCAATTTTAATGGCTGATGTCAGCCTGACCGAAGCCATGAAATTTTCGATAATCGATTTCCCTATCCCAATCGCCAGATGGTTTTTCCCTGTCCCTGGCCTACCGCACATAACCAATCCTTCCCCCTGTTTCAATCGTTCAGGCCACTTCGTAGCATAAGACTTACAAACCGCTAAACACTGTCTGGCTTGACTATTAACGGGTTCATAATTATCCAGTGAAGCCATATCAAAACGTTTAGGAACATTAAAAAATCTCAGTAAATTAAGTTTTTCTTGATGAATTCGCTTAAGCTCAACCGCCTGATACTCCTGCTCTAGCACCATGATTTTTTCTCTCAGGCATTCAGGACATTCTCCTTGTGTTTCTATCCCTCTCAAGCTCAATAATTTTCGCTTGTAGGTCTGATATTCACCGTGTTTTTCACAAGTAACCGTTATCTTCTGTAACTCGCTATTTTCGATAACTTTCGGTTTTTGAAGCGTTTCCTCCAGCCGAGTTTTCAATGATTCGATTTCTGCTCGATAACCCATATTATGCCTCCGCCCATGATGGAATTTCGGTTTGGCCATAATCAAAATGAGAAAAATTAGTCACAAAACCTGAAACCTTTCGAGCAGAATTTCTTACCATCTGTTTGATAACTTGTTTGTTCTGGTAATTCAGTTTCTGGCTGGTTCTGATAAACCATTTTTTCGGTTTGTCATGTTGATACTCAATATCGAGCCTCAGTAATTCACTGGGCAAATCTAGATTGGGGTAAAGTTTTTGCCAGTCAGCGAAGTCTTTGTGATTCAGGCGAATAACTTTACCTTCAAACGCATAACGAGAAATTTTTTCAACCGTGTTTTGTTGAACGGTCTTTTCAGTGTTAAGATCTTTAGGTTCAATGACTGGTTCAAAAGAGTGACTGATTCTGGGTGCAGATTTTTCACTATGGGTTAGTGAAACAGTTTCACTAGGGTGGTGAAATATTTGCACTAGAGGTGGTGAAACAGCTTCACTAGCTGCTATAGATTTTTCACCACTTAAATTTAAAATATAAAAATTTGAGGAGTTGCCTTTTTCACCATTACGATATATTTTTTTGATTAGTCGCTGCTCACAAAGTGCATCAATATGATTGATCACACTTCGACGACTCATTTCACATTGATCTGCTATATGTTGGTATGAGGGAAAACACTCACCTTTGTCATTCGCATTGTCTGCTAATTTTAGTAATACTAACTTTCTGGCGGTACTACCTACTTTCATTTTCATGGCTTGTGCCATCAGTGTCATACTCATTGAGTAGCCCCCTTTAACTTTTTAAATTCCAATACAAATCGACAGGCGAAATGTTTATTCTTTGATGCGGCAACCAGTAACCCCTCTGGGCTATCTGGATATAACCTTTCTTCACCTTTTTATTGATAAATCATCGCTTATTTGACATAATTACCTCACTGAAACTGAAAGAAAAAAAGGAAAATTTGTGATTTCACTTCTCATTGAACTTCCATGAATAGCTGTTAAAAACATAACTTCTTCTGAAATTCACAAGCTTCATCGTTTTTTAACCTTGAAGCTTCTTTTTTTGGCAATCTTAGATGTTCTGACATGTCTCTTAGCTTTCGTATCTCTTCGCCTGATATATTCGTAATGATGACATCCTGTGATGATGAGTCATACCCAATGGCATCAAGTAGTTTTGCCATCTTCACAACCAGTCCGTTTTCTGCTTGCCAGCGAGTTACCTGTGATTCATGAACACCAATAGTTTTGGCTACTTTCCTGCCTGAAGTTAATAGAATTTCTTTTCTAATTCTGGCTTCGATTTGTTTCGCACTTGATTTGCGTGTAATTGTGGTTTCCATGTCTATAATTAATTCCATAAGTTTTAGATAATAGTTATCCCTCCCGATGGGCTGGGTATTTATAAATCTCCCAATTTCAGGGAGGCCAAATTGTTAAAGAGCGGTGGTGTTAATTTGTGCTAGTTTTTAGAATAGTAAAAACTAATAATTCTTTTTTTACGGGTAAGTAATGAAATTTTTTAGTTGCTAATTCGATTTGCTCAGCTTTTTTTGGAGATGCCCTGCGATATCCATAAGCTACTAGATTTAAGTAACCGACACTTGTCCCTGCTAGCTGAGCAAGACGTACCCAATCATCTTGGGTAGACTCTTTTCTCCAACGGAGTAAATCGTTTGTCATACAATTTACCTTTAAAGTTAAATCAAACAAGATGACTTTATCTTAAAGATAAATTTTAGGCAAGAATAATTTACTAATTTGTACATTTATCAAATTGATAAAAGATGCCAATATATAAAAATGGAAACAAAAGACATTAGACGTGCCAATTTGCACGCCTTGATTCAGGATTTCACTGTATCAGGAAAAAATAAGAAATCTCAGTTAGCTGATAAAATTGGCATACCTGCTGCTCAACTTAGTCAGATTAGCGGTAATAATCCAATACGTAATATAGGCGATAGAATCGCCCGTCGTATTGAAAAATCATTGAACCTTCCCATTGGGTGGATGGACGTTCTTCATACAGAAACTTTAAATCCATCTAAAAAAGATGGTAGTTTTATTTTGCAAAATATCTCTAAGAACTATACTGACCATATATACAGGATAAACCATTACGATATAGAGTATAGTTCCAGAGGAGGTAGAGTGCGCAATGAGCATCCAGATATTATAAAGGCAGTTGAAATAAACCCAGATCATGCCTTGAAAATGTTTGGAGAAAGACCGTCTACATCATTAGCTATTATTACAGCTGTAGGTGATAGCATGTTGGGCACAATAGATCCTGGTTCTCTTTTAGTTATTGATAAAACGATTAAACAATATATGGGCGATGGAATATATGCATTCACTTTTGGTGAAAGTATGCATATAAAACGACTGCAATTAGCTGGGGATAAGTTATTAGTAATTAGTGATAACAACATGTATGAGAAATGGGAAATAAACTACAATAACGAGGAGCAGTTAAGTATAAATGGATTTGTAATAGGTAAATGGAATATAAGTTACTCTAGGCTAGGATAGTCTATATACACCTATACGCCAATCACTCACAATCAACGCCAGCTATTTCGCTGGCTTTTTTATGATAAATTTTTAATATGTATTTTCCTCTAATATTCAATAAGTTAATTATTAATTGTATTAATTGATAAATTATTTATCAATTTGATATTGATTTTATTTTATCATTAAGATAAATTAAACAAATAAACTCACTGTAACAGGCAAAAACCAAGACAATACTACGAGTTATCTGAAATCTTGCCAGACGTTGCTAAGTAGCCAGCCTAAGGCCTATGAACATGGAGGCAAGTGTAGTTCATCAGTAACTAAATATTCGCTCTTTAACATACTGGAATCAAGCTCTGAATACGAGTTAGAGCAACATCACCAAATGAGTTTTGGTATTTGTGAAATGTACAAAACAGTCGAATTTCATTTTACACCAGGGAATAAACAAACTGTGAACATAAACCGGAAATATACGGACGCACCGCTAAAACTTATTTAGGAGGTAACAAAATGGAAACCATTATCTTTAAACCTAAAAAAGACAATGCTAAATCTCGTCGTCTAGCAAAACAAATGGCATTCTGGGATAGAAAACGTGCTGAATACGAAGCGAAAGCGAAGTCTAACCCCAAATCCCGTTCTACAGAACAAATACTTGATTCCATATTCAACAAGCAAGATGATACCGTTAATACTATCGCATCACTAACTATCAATCTAAAAGACAAAAAGCCTCAGCCATCATTTAATAACTGTTGCTTACCTAATACTTATCTCTTCTCGGTAAGAAAATACTCGAAAACAGGCAAATCAAATATCCATACATACGATAGATAGTACAAAACTGGACTTAAGTGCAGATGACATAATAAATTATTTTAGTTAATTTAAATTTTTACAGGAATAACAAAAAAGTAAGTTGAAAAATTTTATATCAAATTCAGATAAATTACTTAACTTAAAGATAATCAAATTAAAGAAAAGATATTTATTATTTATATTAGGGAAAATATTATGTCAATAATAGTTCAACCTAGTCCGAATTCTTGGTCTTTATTTACTAGAAATATTGACGATAAATATATTCAACAAGCAATGAATAGTTCTTCAAAAGAAGAAGCTACATATTTGGGGATTTTTAGTAAGATAAAAGACTGGGTTTGCGGAACAAAGACAGATGAAGTGTTGCCTTTACTTTATTACTTAACTCATACCCCCGACAATCAGTCTAATATTGAATCATCTCTGCAAAAAGCAGAAGCTTTTTATAAATTGAAGGAAATGAGCCCCCCAAAACATCAAGATAAATTTCAGGCATCTATTTACGAAGAATGAAAACAGTGATGATTATACATTTAAATTTTCTATAAAAGGGGCGATAGAAGAAATAACATTTGATTATGGTAGTTTTGACACTAAAAATAATATCTCTTTTTTAAAAAATGAAAATATTAACACTAGCCATAATAAGAAATTAGAATATTTCTCTATACAGAAAAATTACGAAAATCCTAATAATGAATGGATACGTGACTTTGTTGATTCACATAAAAAAATACTGGGTAAATTTCGTGTAAACGAAAATCTTAATTTTGATGATACTCCAACATTTGAGAATGAAGAGTCTGATAAGGATAGCTTAACTGAGTGTAGATTTTAACAATAAATCAAAATTTGAATATGAAGAAAATATAAAAAATATAGAAGCTATTCTCTCCAAAGAAACACAAGATAATATTTAAATGCAAAAATTAACTTTTAAAAAACATTAAAAAATGAAAGTGTAGTTGCACACTAAATTTGGCCACTAAGTTGAAGTAATATTCTTACCTCATAATTTTTAAAGATCTTCAGGTTGTCCTATAATCAATTTCATAAGTTTCAGATAATAGTACCCCTCACGATGGGCTGGGTATTTATAAATCTCCCAATTTCAGGGAAGCCCTGTTGTTAAAGAGCGGTGGTTGTCTAAAACAATTTATTAATAAAATTAAATCGAATTATTTTGCAGAGTTTTTATGTCTTATTTTGATAGAGGTTAACATCAAGCACTAGCTTCTTTTTGGTCAACTTTTCAATTAGAAGAGCATATTTCCAAGGAATAACCTCTTCCCAAAGGCTAACTGTTGATTTAGAAACATTAAAAATTTTTGCTGTAGCAACAGTAGCTCCAAAATAATTAATTACATTTTTTTTAAACATTAACGTATGTCCATCCATAAGAGATCTAGCTATGACATAAATTTTACATAACAAAACAAAAATGATCAATATTCAAAACTAAAAATATTTAATAATATAAACATGAAAAAAACAACTATTAATGAACGCATCACTTCGCGTATGCGAGAATTGAAGCTAAAACACAAAGACATTGTGAACGCTACTAAAGCCTCCAAAGGAGCAGTGAGTCAATGGGTTAATGGCGGGAATAAGCCGTCAGCAGATTATGTGACTGCTTTAGCCCACGTACTTAAAGTAAGTGAAAAATGGTTATTAGAAGGTGAATTAAGTGATGAAGTAATGCTCTATCCCCATAAAATGAAAAAAATACCACTACTATCATTAGAACAAGCAGTAACATGGAGTGATAGTATTATGAATAATAATCATTGGATAGAAACTTTACCTAATACCAATAATTCCTGTTTTGCTATTAAAATTAAGGGGGATTCCATGGTAAGTATAATAGGTTCAGGGATTTCACTTCCTGAAGGGGCATTCTTGGTTATTGATCCTAAATATAGAATTAGTAGTGGCCTTATAGTAGCTGCTCATTTACCTAGTTCTAATGCCATTATAATAAAAAAATTAATTATAGACGGACCAAATATCTATCTCGTCTCTATAAACCCCAATTATAAACCTATTCAAATAGATACTTTAGATTGTATCATCGGTGTTGGAACTCGTATTGAGCTTAATCTTGTTTAATCCATTCTTTTCAAGAACATATTGAATTAAAACTCAAATCTAAAATTCTTCTAACGTAAATTGCCTTTCTGATGTTTATATATCGAAACATCTATTGACATAAATTGTTTTGATATATATACATATGTCCATCAGCTCACTGTAACAGGCAAAAGTCAAGACAATACTTCGAGTTATCTGAAACTTTGCCAAACGTTGCTAAGTAGCCAGCCTGAAGCATATGAACATGAAGACAAGTGACGACAGTTAAGCAGTTCCTCTCTTTAAGACCATTACACTAAAAAAGCGAACAACCTACAACTCTAGGTTTTGGGGTGTGTGAAAAACACAAAACACAGTCGAGTTATGAATTCCAACACCAGGGAACTCTCCCAATAGGACTGTGGCCTATAACCGGAAACGCTGGCACACACCACCAAAACCCATTGTCAGGAGGTAAATATGTGTAATTTTCATGGTTATAATAATGCTCGCAGTCGCAGAAATGAGCGCAGAAGAGCCAGGCAGGAAGTATACGAGAGAAATAAAGCGCTTAATATGGCATTGAAAGCTGCGTTAAACCCAATCAAATCCTCTAAGCAACAAATAATATCAAACACTAAACGCCCTATTCTTTCATTGAAAAGGAAAGGAAAAGTATTACATCGTGTTGAGATAGCATTACTGTATAGCCGAGTTAAAGTTTATGACTCATTTTACAATTGCTGTCTACCTAAAACCGCTTTGTATTCAGTCAAAACAAAACGTCATCGTCCTATTCTGATATCAAGAGAAGTAACGGCAAGATGTTAACCGCATATTAAACGCATTAACTTATTATAATATGACAGTTTATCTTGAAACTGTAGCTCAATATTTAACCTAATCTGTGTTTTAAGTAAAACAATAGCTTCCAGGCAAGGCCAGATGATTTCATCAGTACTTTCGAGCTCTAACAGGCGTTCTCTTAACTCGCTATCATCAAATTTCGATTCGTTTGTATATAGTTTCAAATAATTTAAGAGGCTTTTTTCTTTGCTACTACTGATTTTTTGCCAAATTGGTCTATTGACTGTATAGCGGAAAGAATAACTATCAATATACCAAAAATTAAATATTTTCTTTTAATACAATAGGTTAAATAAAAAGTTAAGATTAATGCCGAGATCTATCTATGCGTCCGGTAACTGTTGTAAACAACTACTCGAGATAGTGACTATAGAGAATTATATCGGTGATTTCTTCTCGGTTCATAGGTATTAATCCTTATTTTATCCTCACCCCTGAGTTTTTTGATGGAGGTGATTTAGGTTGTAGGGTCGGTCTGATCATTTTAGGGAGTATATGTTTTTGTTTCAGCTCATTCTCAGTAATAACTTTTTTATCAGACCTTATTGTTTCTTTCTATGTATTGTGGTAAACGGCAAAAGGGAGCGAGCCTGACGTGCCAGAAATATCAGGCAATTAAGTAAGTTTCAGGATGTGTGAATGCCACTAAGCGCTCGCGGGACAGTCACCGCTATATAATCTAACTTATATGATTTTTTTATCCGTCCGTCATGACTGTAATCGGACACTGTGAGGCATCCAGTACACATCGCTAAAACTTAATTCAACCATTAATTTTCAAAGTGAAATCATGACGCACAAGAAACAAAATGATCACGTATATAGTAATAAGTACGAATTCAAATTAATGGAACTAAACTACAACGGTGAAAAAATCAGGCATCATTTTTAAGAAGGAACCTTATGAATTTCACTAACCAAATCAACACCAAGACCTAACCAGGCCTTTTTTGTGTCTAAAGGAAACAAAATGAATAACGATGAATTAAAAAATATTCTTGATGAACACAAAGCGTATATCAATTCTTTCGGTGAGAAAAGATCTATAGCCAATCTGCCAGATCATACATTCATAATCAAAGGTGAAATCTATCCCATCATCATCACGAATGGAGAAAATTAACTAAAAAAGATATTGCAAATATGGACGGAAAAAATGCTCTTAACTTTTATCCCAGGTTGCTCGACATTTTAGATTTCTATTTGGGAAAGGGTGAGCGCCCTGATTGTGTTAAACAGCATGCTAACTAACAATAGGAATATACATCATGAAACTGGACAATCCACTCATTGTAACGTCAAAGCACCCCAATATAGGTAATCTGGTTGGAGTTACTAACGGCAGTCATAATATTTGTGATCTAACTATCTGGTCAATCTTAAGATATGGGACGAAGAAGACCAGGGAACTAAAACGTTAAAAAAACTAATTCAGTATTTAACAGCGGAAAACGAGGACCTGAAAAGAGAAAATCAAAAACTCATGAAGATACATCGGAAAATTGGCGGGCTGTGCAAAGTTTGAACCGGCAATAAATAAATTTGATTTACTGCTATACCACCCCTTCTCTTTCTTAATACAAGCATAGACCAAAACTTCTCATCGTTTTTATTAGCGAGAAATTCTTACATGAAAAATTTAATTAATATTGAAACAAAAAATATCAATGATGAATTAATCCAGACGGTTAATGAGCGTGATCTACATGCATTTTTGGAGATTAAATCCAGATTCAATGACTGGATTAAAAACCGAATTAAAGAATATAACTTTATAGAAAAATTAGACTTTATAACTCCTACTAAAAATTTAGTAGGCGGTGGTTCAACAGTTGACTATCACATTTCCCTCGATATGGCGAAAGAAATTTCGATGATCGAGCGTAACGAAAAAGGTAAGGAGGCTCGTCAATATTTCATTCTGTACGAAAAACGCGCTAAAACGGCTCCACACGCTATCATCCCACAAACACTTCCTGAAGCGCTACGCCTTGCCACTGAAATGGCAGAAAAAGTTCAATACTTGGCGTTGGTTAACAAAGAACAAAAAACGGAAATCGATAGTCTTAAAAACCTGTTCCAGGTTGGCATGTTACCTGTCCAGTTTTGCAAACAACTTAATGGCGTAAACATTAACCAGGCCAACCTTTTTCTACAGGAGCGTCATTTTCTCTACGATGCAGAAAAGGATATCTACAAACCTCACGTCTGGCGTGTCCATGCTTATGCACAAAATAAATATTTAACCAAATCGCACCACATCACTACAACAGAAACAGGTCAACCCAGTGTTACCAAATCGTTTTGTTAAAAAAAACGGGGCTTCATGGCTATATCGTCAATATCTAAAAAACAAACTACCGATGAAGAAAGACTGGAACGGTCAATTCACACATGACAAATATGGTCAGGTGGCATGAGGGTTAACATGAATAAAGATAGCATACTGCTCGCACTGGCAATACAGACAGCAAAGTTAGCAATTGATACCCATCGACAGGATATATGGCAAATCGCTTTATCACTGCAACTTAAAGCTTATGGAAAAAAATCATCACCCTGCTACTGGATTCACGCTTTTCGCAAAATGAAATTGAGTCATTACTAGTAGAGATTAAAGCAAGAAAAAATCGGACGTTATTACAATCCAAGGAGGTCACATGAATCCTTACGCAATGCAAGATTATTGGTACGAACAACAACAAGAAGTTGCTTATTGGGAAGACAGACTGGATGAACAAATCAGCGAACTTGTCCAGCCTGTCTATGACTGCCTTCCTTCCTCAATCATGAGGAAACTCAATAATGAGGATTGGGACGATATCTGGAAGGCGCTGTTTAACCATTTGAAAAGTGAGCACATACATCTGTACGAAGCTCTTCAAGCACCTAAGAGGAAATATCTATGAGCAGCGCAGAGCACACCGAAAAAGAAAAAAGTTTTCAACAACAAGTTTGGGAAACGCTTTCTGCGATTAACGTTAACGAAAAGATAGAAAAGAAAAACGGCCTCTCTTATCTTTCATGGGCTTGGGCGTGGGGCGTATTAATGGCGCACTACCCAGAATCCTATTATGTCATTGATGACGTCAGCTATAACAATGATGGCAGTGCCATGGTGTCATTAACGCTCACAATCAAACAGAGTGATAACGAATTTTCCCGCAAAATGTGGCTGCCCATTATGGATTACAGAAATCAGGCCATTTCTAATCCTAACTCGGTTGACATCAATAAAACCCTCATGCGCTGTTTGACGAAAGCCATTTCGATGTTTGGACTAGGGTTTTATATCTATGCGGGTGAAGATTTGCCTGAACCAGAAAAAATTGTGATACAGAAAGAAAAAGCACAGCAAAAAACCCATTATGAGCAGTTAATCAAGGAATTAAAAACGGCGGCACAAGACGGGGTTGAATCAATGAAATCGTATTGGCAACAGTTAACACCAGAGGAAACGGAAATCATTGGCGAAAAAAACAAGATGGACATTTATCACAACATCGCAATGAAAAATGAGGCTAATCATGAAACAAAGAACAGACGAGTGGTTTCAGGTAAGACTGGGGAAGGTCACCGCCAGCAATTTACACAAAGTGTTATCCAAAGGCAAGGGAACAACACAACGAAACTACCTCATGCAGTTAGTCTGTGAAACCCTTACCGGACAAAGGGAAGAAATAAAAACCAATAATGCCATTGAACGGGGTATCACTCTTGAACCTAAAGCCAGAGAACGATACTGCCTCAATGAGTTTGATGTCACTGTCACTGAAACCGGTTTTGTTCCGCATCCCACCATCGAAGGCTTCGGTGCTAGTCCTGACGGTTTAGTTAATGATGATGGACTTATCGAAATAAAATGTCCCAACACCACCACCCATATCGAAACCATTATCACAGGTAAACCCAAGTACGAATATCTGTTACAAATGCATGGGCAAATGATGTGTACAGGCAGAAACTGGTGCGATTTTATCAGCTATGATGACAGACTCCCACCTAATCTTGCCTACTATAAAATCCGGATTATCAAGGATGACAAACTGGTTAACGAAATTGAACAGACCGTTCAAACATTTATTAACAAACTCAAAGCAGAAATCGAAAGAGTAAACTTTTGTCAACAAAAGGAAAACAACACATGAACCACAACGTTATCTTTACCTATACAGAAGAATCCGCCCTTACCGCTTATCAGGGCGGTTTTATTAGTGAGACAGGCGCATATATCATCACTATCACCGAGGCTAAATTGACCCACAGTGATAATGGTGCTGAATTCATTGAATTCTCAGGTGAATCAGATGATGGCAGAAAAGTTAACTATCTGAGTATTTGCTGCAAGAAAAATGACGGTACAGTCAACCCTTTCGGTCAGAATATGGTTAATGCCATCATGGGATGTATCGGAATTCAGTACGTAACCTCCGTGACACACAACAATCATCTGGTTGCCCCAGAATTTCATGGCAAGAAAGTAGGCCTTGTTTTACAGAAAGTCCTGAGAACCAAGAAAAACGGCAATGAAAGTTACAGTTTTGACATCCGTATGCCATTTGTTGCTAACACAGAACAAACACTTTTGGAGAAAGTTGAAAATAAACCCGCTCAGACAGTTAAAAACCTATTAAACTATTTGAAAGACAAAGATGAACGTAAGCCAATAAATACATCAATTAATACTCAGCAACAAAACACTGAATTCAACCCTTTCCCATAACAGGAGAAACCATCATGTAGATACTAATCTTTGCCATACGCCAGTCCTTACACTTAAAGTAACGTGGCCAGCCTTCATACACAGGGATTCGACACTGAAACCCTATGTCAAATAGCCGCAAAACAATTTAAACAGGAATTCGAAACCTTCAAGGATATTAACGCCAAAGCGATTTGTGTTAAGAAGTAATTACCCCGAGATTCAGCTATGAAACTTAACATCATTAAATTATTAATCACGACATTATTAGTTATCATTACGACATTTGCCTTTGAGTTGATAGCCGACCATATTGCCCATGCCGATACAACACAACCCGCAATATCCTCGCAGATCAAACGGGATCATGAGGAATTAAGGGAATTACATTTAGTCGGTCAATAAATCGTTAGACTAGTCGTAATGATACCTTGTATAGCATTGATTTATATAGCAATATTTAGCCATACGCTAAGAAAGTGATTAACACCAGAACGTTATTATTCCTAGTGACCTATTCCACTTAATCAACATCAATACTCCTTCATCAATTAACTTTAAGGAACTTCTGTATGCAAAATTTAATTAACATCGAAACAAAAACTATCAATGGTGAATTGATCCAGACGGTTAATGCACGTGATTTACATGCGTTTTTGGAAAATTTGTGAAGATTTTACAACATGGATTAAAGATAGAATTAAACAATATGGATTTATAGAGGGAGATAATTTTATTGTTGTTGAAAATTTGAGATCCCCCATATTGGGGAACGCAATGAAACAGGCAAGATAATATACTTTATTAAATGTGAAAAGAAGGCATTAGAATCTATTAATCCAGTTGAGATATTAAATGACTCATCAGCAGTGCGAGGATTACTACTCAATTATACAAAAAAAATCATTGCACTTGGAACACAGCGTTGATGAGATGAAACCGCAAGTCGAAGCACTGAAACGTATCAGCTACTCAGAAGGCTCACTATGCATTACTGATACGGCTAAATCACTCCAAATGAAACCTAAAGCACTTTTTTCATGGTTACAAGACCATGACTGGATTTATCGCCGTATTAGAGGAAAAAGTTGGGTCGGTTATCAGGATAAAATCAAACAGGATTTAATTGAGCATAAGGTGACCATCGTTGCCACAAATGATGGCCCAGAAGAGTTAACTGAACAGGTGCGCATTATACCAAGATAACTTGGCAAATTATCTGTTCTTATTAGTGAATCACGACAATAAAAAAAGACCAGCGCAAGGCTGGCCAACACCAGCAAAGACCTTATAAAAAAATGGTTTAAAGTAACAAATTGAACTTAATAGTCAACATTAACATTCATCTAATCAGTATCAGGAGTAATTGTATGCATAACATCCATGAATAAAGAACAACGTTACATCATGTAAAAGCAGGCATGCAGGTTATTTATCATGGAGAGATGATGAAAATAATCAAATTACGGGAGAAAAAATTAACAAACAAAGGATTGATATATCAATTTAATACCGAAGGAGAAAACGGAACACTAACCGGAAATGGTGGCAATAAAATCACTGGGTTAGAAAAAATAGACGACTTGCATGAAAGTAAAAGCTGGTATGTTTAGGTGATGAAAAATAAAATACGAGAAGAGTTTGAGAAATGGCTGAAGCTTGAACTTGATGATATGTACAATATATCAGTATTAGAAAAAACTAATAATGGTATGAATTATCGAGATTGTCATACAGATATTGCCTGGTTAGCATGGAAAGCATCAAGAGAACAACGAGATTGAGTTGCTTAAATATAAACTTTATCCAGCTTTAGAAAAGGATGAAAATTAATGTAAGTCTCGCAAACCCCCCTGGCAATACCATAACAAAGAATCAAACGGCGCAGCACGCAATCCCTAATACCCTCCCCACGAAATCATATTCCTAACCTAATAAAGAACGAATATCACCATTCGTGCTTCGTCATTGGTTTCGGTGGGGCAATGAAGCACCTGAGAAGAGTGTGAGTTTTTGAATGAGGATAAATAAACATGATTACTTTAGCGGAATGGAACGCTCGAAGGGACAGACCACGCAGAATGGATACCGTCAGAAACTGGGCAAGAAATGGACTTATACAACCACCACCCATTAAAGACGGCAGAGAGTACCTTGTCGAAGAATACGCCATCAAAATCAACAGTATTAGAGAAATTAGCAATAGTAATTTGTTACAAAGGATAGGTCATGCCCAGAATCAGAAGTCGCAAAAACAGAGATTTGCCCTCTAACCTCTACGAGCGTAAAGGCTATTATACTTACAGAGACCCTCGCACACGTAAGGAATACGGTTTAGGACGTAACAAAGCCTATGCTATCAATGAAGCAATTAATGCGAATCAGTTATTAATCAATAAAGAAAACACAAAATCGTTGACAGAAAAAATTGAAGGACATGGTTCTATCTCTTTTCATGAATTTTTAGATAGATATAAAGAGATATTAAAAACAAGAGGATTAAAAGAAAAAACACTAAAGGATTATAAACACAGGATTAGCGTAATTAAAAAAAGGATTATCGATGCACCCATTGAAAATATAACAACAAAAAATATTGCTGATTTTCTTCATCCGTTTATTCATGAAGGAAAAACAACAACAGCAAAATTATTGAGAGGATCATTAATTGATTGTTTTAGAGAAGCATTAGCAAGTGGCTTAATGCAATTAAACCCTGCTGACTTGACAAAAAACCCAAAAACGAAAATTCAGAGATCAAGACTTTCTCTCAATGACTTCGTCGCTATTTTGAATTTAATTGATGATGATAATTATTGGTTAACCAAAGCAATGAACTTAGCTTTAGTTACAGGACAGAGAATATCTGATATTGCTAAATTGAAATGGGAAAATATTCATGATAATAAGTTATGGATTGTTCAACAAAAAACCGAAACTAAAATAGCTATTCCACTTGATATTGGAATTGAATCTATAAAATTAAAAAATATTCTGAAAAAAATTAATCATGAAGCTGATTTCATTATTACAAAAAATAAGAAACAAGTTACAGCAGTAAAAATTTCAGCCTCATTTACAAAATTTAGGAATAAAACGAAATTAACATGGGAAGGTTCGCCTCCATCATTTCATGAAATTAGAAGCTTATCAGCTAGGCTTTACACTGAGAAAATGGGCAGTGAGTTTACTCGTAAATTGTTAGGCCATAAATCAGCAAAAATGACCGCAAAATATCAGGATAATAGAAATGATAGTTGGATTGAGATTGAAAATTTATAGTGAGTGAATAGTGAATTATAGTGACAATTAATACATATCTATTTGATATATAAGTATTTTAATTTTATAGGACTATTGCCATCATAGTAACCAAATAAAAATAAAATTTTTATATATCAATAAATTACAAATAAATAGATCATTTAATATACGTATTTACACGCAAAAATAAGCGATTTCACTCACTATAAATCAATCACTTATAGCTCATAATAAGTTCTAATTTTACCTAATTTTGGCTGAAATATCAGTTCAAATTTACCATCTTTTTCAATTCCAAAACCACCCTAACCATTCGTTTAACTTCAGATAAAACATTGACATTCCAAATACTCATTGACGTAAGAAGAAATCATGCGTTATAGTTTATTTGTATCTGATAAATCAGGTGTCGGGATTGAGACCCCATTTAAGAGTCCTGGACATATGCACGCCCCGAGCGTATGTTTTAATCTCGTAATCTAACCAAAAATTCTATGGTGTGCTGGATGGAGCAACCGTTAAGGTTGGCCAGTTTGGATTCTCAGGTAGCCTAAACTCTTTTCAATGCATGAGCCCATATGAGCTTGAGACCTCATCATCGGTGCGTAATATATACGAATCCACAGGAAGCCTTCAATGACTAGCCAATTAATACCCTTCGTTTTTGAAAATAATCAAATCCGCACATCTATCGTTGACGGTGAGCTTTAGTTCGTTGCTACAAATGTTTGCTCAGCACTAAAAAATAACCAATGTCACGGATGCTTTATATAAGTTGTATTCTGATGAAAAGACGACTGTCGATTTAACCGAAAGTCAATCCTGAATAGGCTCTCAGCGTATTTCCTTGATATCCGAATCAGGCATGTACACTTTAGCATTATGTTGCCGTGATGCAGTAAAACAAGGAATGCTCCCTCATCATTTTCGCAAATGGGTAACAAATGAAGTCCTTCCATCTGTCCGCAAAACGGGCAAATATGAGCATCCAAAATATCACCCCGAAGCACACGAAAAGTTCAGCAACAAGGATACACAGAACCTCGCACGTATTATTTCACTCATGATCCAAAACTTTCGTTTCACGTGAACATGGAATAATGCTATCTGGTATGCGTTAAGAGAAGTGACCAGCATTCCTTCACCTTATCCGATGGAAATATGGTTTGTACCCTCTATTGCCTCGGAATGTGAGCGTATCTGGCAGGTGACAAAGCATCTGCAAGATGTGATAGTGGATGCAGAAAAAACAGCGATTAAATGAATCATTCGCAAACGTGAAAAATCTGATAGAGTAATCTCAGAAATTGATAGCTTGTCATCTCAGGCTGCACAGGATAATCAGCTAATGCTTAACGACGCACTATCAGTGCTGATACAAAGCAGAATTGACCCATTTCATTCAACGCTGCTAATATAATGCCCATATTAAGGGCCAATTAAATAAAAAAGGGTTATTAATCTGAATGACTAAAAAATTTACCTCCGACACCACACGACTCGGTATTCAATCAGTTTTTAAGTGAGAAAGCGACGGCGAAATATTTCTTTGATATCTGGTTACCTGATGAAATTAAAGCACTGTGTGATTTTGACAGCCTCAAAGTGGAATCCTGCTCATTCATCGGTAGCGAGATGAAAAGCTATCAGAGTGATATAATACCAAACGGGCAAGGTTATCTCTATTTGCTAATTGAGACCAATCAACACCCGATAAATTGATGGCATGGCGACTCATGCGCTATAGCATAGCAGCCATGAAAAAGCATCTGGAAGCAGGAAATAAAACGTTCCCATTAGTGTTTCCGATTTTGTTTTACTGTAGTGAATAAAATTCCTCCCCGTATAACACAAACTGGTTAGACTGTTTTGAGGACAGGAAATTAGCAGAAAGTATCTATACCAATCCCTTTAAATTAGCTGATTTCACTACCTTAGATTATGGTGAAATCATGCAGCACAAGCGAATGACTTTGTTAACTTTAATACAAAAGCACATTTGTCGACGCGATATGACGGAATTATTGAATAAAATTGTAACGTTGTTGTCATATAATATTATACTGATAATTAAATTATCACTATGTTCAACTATCTCATTCAGGAAGGTAACGCAAAAAAGCCAATGGAATTTATCACCGAGATAGCCAAACAGTCAGAGAAACACAAAGGAGCCCTGATGATGATTGCTCAACAAATTGAAGAGAGCGGAATCCCAAAAGGCATACAACAAGGTAAGCAGGCTGTAATTCAAAAAGGTATGCAAGAAAGCGAAACTGGAAGCTCAACTTGAGATAGCGCGACAAATGCTCGAAAGTGGGAAGGACAGGCAATCTGTGATGAAATTTACTGGTTTGACTGATACTGAAATGAGCAACCTGTTTAAAGATTAAAAATTACAGAACACAAAAAATTAACACTGATAGGCACTGTATAAATAACCTGTAACTATCAGATAAAACCTGAGCTACTACGTGCTTTATCAAAACACACACATTTATTTTATATTCATAATTATTTACAAAAAATTAGTAGTTTTTTTTTTCGAACTTCCCATTAGCATAAATATAGTTTTTACTCTATATTAAGCAGACTATTTAAAGAAATAGTGATACATACAACTGAATTATGTGAACCTTATACATATAGCTGGAGTTGCCTAATTTGATAGGAATACTATTAATATATAGCTTAAAAACCCTAATCTGACGTTATGATCGTTATATAAATTTATCTGGCTTCAGCTATATGACTAATACGAGAAAGGTGCCTGTGAAAAAGCTCACGAAAAGAACTAAATCCAGGCTGGGATATATCCCAGATATTCGCGATATTCATTACCTTCCGAATGAAGCTCTCATACACCGGCTGCCGCCCGCGGTCGACCTAACACCCTCTTTCCCCGTCTATGACCAAGGTAGAATAGGCTCATGTACGGCAAATGCCCTAGCCGGAGCTGTTCAGTATGAAAGACTTGCACATAAAGAACCACCGAATTTTACTCCTTCCAGACTGTTCATTTATTACAATGAGCGAGTTATTGCAGGCAGCGTAGATTATGACGCCGGGGCAATGCTGCGCGACGGAATAAAAGTGCTGCATAAAGCCGGTGTTTGTCCGGAAAACGAGTGGCCGTATGACGATGCGCCGCCAGTACAAGACGGCGGGGAGTTTCCTGCAACCTCCTTGGCGAAAAAAAAACCACTGCATCCTGCTATCAGAATGCAGTCAAGTATGTCATTACCCGCTATGAGCGTATTCATCAGGATATCACTCACCTAAAAACCCGCCTTGCCGACGGATATCCGTTTGTGTTCGGTTTTACCATTTACGATAGCTGGCTTAACAATAAACAGCCACCTGCCACGCATATTCCCTTGCCGGGGCAGGATGACAAACCAATCGGGGGGACATGCCGTCCTGTGTGTGGGATATGATGACCGTACGCAGCTGTTCCGCATTCGTAATTCATGGGGAGACGGCGTCGGAGATAAGGGATATTTTTTCATGCCATATGACTATATGACTCATCGCCAGCTAGCAAGTGATTTTTGGGTAATTTATACGGTAAAGAACTGAAGCCGGGGTTACAGGGTTTGCATAAGCCCGTATCAGCGTTGATGACCCGTATGTGTGTACAGTAAGGCAAATAAAGACTCCTTATCTCTACTAGTCGGCTTAAGCGAAGCTTCGTAGGATAACCTGAAAAGTATGGGTTACTATGCGGGAAGCCTTATAGGGGCTACCAAAATTTCTGCGAACGTACCGAATTTTAAAGCAGGTAAAGCTTTGAAATAAGTTGTTAAATGACCTATGACGCAAAGTAAATTCGTATTTTGCGTAAGGACGAAATCAAACGCTTTGATTGGCATCGGGCAAGAACACATCTTCCTATTGAATTAGGTCAAGCTAGGCTTTGAAGCCTCAAGACGCTTAGGAATAGAAGCAGCTTTTTCGTTAACAAATATATTCTAAAAAAAGACCTGCCAAAATGACGAATTGGAACAAGTCTTTGAAGAATCGAAACACTCTCTAAAACTTCCTCAAATAAATTTTAAGCGATTTTCTCGAAAAAGATGTTAATTCGTTAAATAAAGATGAAATGAGTAACCTGTTCAAAAATTGAAGGTTGAGGTTGATTTAATGCCCCAAGAAGGGGCAGCTTGTCTAACAGAAAACGCTTATTCCGGTTTTTTCGTCCAGTCAATATCCGGTGCGGTTGACGTATCGATGCGATTAAGTAATACACGATGTTTCTTCCATCTAGTAAATTTTTGCTTCTCTTCTTCTATCGCCATGTCCAAATCAACCGCATCCTGTAAGGGTGAAATAAGATCTGTTGCATTCTGCATTAATGCAATTTTTTCATTCTCATTCTCAGCCTCTGCAATTAATTCATTCTTTGTCTTAGGAGAGATATCAAGCCAAACCGGATCAATACTTTCACTAGCACCTAACATTATCCCTGCGGGTGGTGAACAAAACGCATACTCTTGATACACGCTAAAGGAACGGGTTTAGCTTTATCGTCCCACGTCCCAGCATTTATATAACTCTCTTTCAATGATTCAGCTAACCAACATAATTTTGTTGCACTAAAATAATAAACATTATCCTTTTCCATTATTACCATCCTATTGCTAACCACCTAGTATATTTACCAGCATAGGGGGAACTACCAACTAATGCACCCCATGTAAGATCAAAGCCAATGAGAGAAAAATCATATATAGCAGATGCGTGTGGACGAAGTTTTGTATCTTGATTGATACATTCGCTGCTGATCGAAGCTACTGTACTAGGAAAGCTAACTGAAAAAGTAACAAACCATACATTATGGGGTATATGCCCACACTGAATGATCACGCCAGTACCGGGCTCTTTCAGCCAACCATTTAAAGACAGATTTCCCGTCCATTTAGTATCCTCTTGTATCGCCAGCGTGCCATTTTTATAGGGAAAATAGATATAACAAAAATCTTTATTCCACAACCACCCCCGATTTAGTCTTATTATCGGCCTGCACCCACCATTCATTGCCATGCGCGCTAGAGACGATAACAGCACCATTTCCCTCACTGTCTTTAGCTATCAACCGATGGCACTTAATTGTGTCTGTTGAGCTTTTCTTGACAAAAGTATCCGTACAGGTTTTCTGACTCATCACTTTGCCAGTAGCACTCCCAGACTCTCCTGCAATATTCTTCTTATCAAATTTATTGGCTAAATTCTTACTGATTTCCTTAACACTACTTGCATCTGCCTTACCTTCCAATGCTTTTTTCTTTTCTCAACACTTCTTATTTCCGTCTTCCCTGCAGCTAATTCCTGTAGCGCTTTAAGCGATTCTAATTTAACCGTTTTCCCACTCGGTAACGTAAGTTCAACGACACCATTATCCCCCATCCACGTATCCATATTTTGCAGAAAGTACAGGATGTAAGTATTTGCAGCAACCAGTGCTCTGGCTGCATCACTATTGTTGTTAGGTTCAGTAAGATTAATTGTATAGGTTGTGTCAGTAGCGCTAAATGTTGCTGCTTCCGCTAAAACCAGTTCTGTATCACTGTTAACGGCTTTAATCATGTAGGGATAGTTCATATCACCATTTTTAATAAGCATTAACATACCCACTGATACCAGTGGATTATTACTGTTCCATTTTGTACCCGTGCCTTTGATAATAGCTGACCCTGACACTATTATTACGGTGCTGTGGTGTATATCATGTTTATTTTCCGTTTAGATAAAATAGAAGAATTCTTTGATTAGAATTTAAAATAATCTTCAGCATCTAAAACCAATACCGGAAAAGGTGACAATGCCGTCGTCGTTTCCCCAATATATGCTGAATTGTAATAATATCTGTAACGAGAAAGCCCTAAACTTGTTGCGCTATACTGGCAAATGTTGAGATAATCAAAATAACCCCCGTCAGTGTGCCAAAAATAATCACCAACTCTCTGCGGTGTATACATCGGTCTGCGTATACCTGCAATCGTCTTTCCTTGTCCTACGCTAAACTCAGTACCTGGTACTAAAACAGGTCTGGTCAGAACATTAAACTGAGAATTAAATGTCACTTTACCCGCTATATTACGTAATTTTAATCCATTCGTCCCTGTATCTAGTTCGCCCTCTTTAGCTGTTCTAAAAGCGATAACATAGTATTGCGATCTTGCCCATTTGTGTGAATCCCGTCTTATGTTTGCTATTCTATATCCAATCGCACTTCCCGAGCTATCCCTGATAGGCTCTCGGTTAATGTAATTGCTTGCGTTTGTCGAATAGAAAAAAAAGATGGCGTTATCTAACGTCAACCCTGCTCCGACAGTGGATGGATTAAAAATTCCATCTATAGTCATAATCTTCTTGTGGAAAGCATATGCGTACCCTGTAATCGGCAAGGTGTTTATAAAAACCGTACTACCGGCTATCTTTAACCCTGCCTTTCCTACAGCAGGTATTTCACTATAATCAGGATATGCAATGATTTGGACTGGTTCCAACCCTAGACCGTGCAAGTGATGAACTGTCACTAAGCGATTGGTTTCAGAATATGAGATTGACGACTCTGCTCCTGACGCTACCATCGCGTCACCCCGTTGTACAAATCGCACTTTCGCTAACGCCCCTGCACGAGCAATAATGAATTTGTAACCTTGTGGTATGGCATTTGGACATGTCCACTGTCCACCTCCGACAGCTCTTGTCCACAGGTTTGTTGCTGGCGCGGTATGTTCGTTAAATATAAAAGATGAACCATCAGGGTTAGTTATTCTTAATCCCATCATATGAATTCACCTAGCTCAATAATAGGCGTATTTCCTGAATACACATAAAAGCCTTTATTTGTCAACTGGGTTCGATAAGTCGATGAAGTTCCATTTACTTCAAAAATACCACTTATCATGTCAATACGTGTCCCTTGCTGTCCAGGAATATAATTTTTAGAACGAATATCCATACCAACTATCACATTTTCAATGGCTGCTTTATTGATAAGAACGTTATTAATAGAGGCTTGCCCATTTTGAATAGTAAACATCGGCACTTTTTTGCCATTAACTGGGTTGTAGATGATGAACGTTCGTGCGCTAAAGCCAATTTGAGTACTGACTTTTCCATTTTTTAATTCAGCGCCCATCACCATGCCCGCATCATAGTCAACACCGTCGTAGTGGATATTGACCAGATTAGTAAAAGTTGCAGAAGCTTCACCCTTCTTCAGGTCATACTTCGCCTGTAGCGAGTTTTGTGCTGCCGCCCAAGACTTATTCGCTGCTGCCAAGGAATTATCAGCCGTTGCTCTGACCTGATGTATGGATTCTGCTAAAGCTTTGGTTTCTGTAACGACATAATTATCAACCCTGACAATTTCAGCCTTCATCTTGCCGTTTTCACGTACAAAGTGCTGAAAGTTTCCGTTAAGACCTTTTGCATTTTCAAGTGTCGCTTCGTTACTGCTGTCGATGCCTGATTTAAGCTGCTTAATCGCTTCTGTGTCGTTAACTTTTTCTGAAATTTCGTCAATAATACTACTAGCATCAAATGCGGATTCACCCAGAACAAATTCTGTCCACGGCGACTGATTACCCGATTTGTCAACCAGTCTTGCTCGAAAATAAAAAACCACTCCCGCTGCCAAACCTGACATTTCATGTGTCTTTAACGGATAAGGGATATCAGCCAATAACATCAAGCCTTCACCATCATTGGTTTTGCTATACTGTATCTCTGTTTTTAACGTGTCTTCCGTGTTTTCACGAAATCCCCAATTCAGCTTAATACCAAAGACTAACGTGGACGCTCGGAAATTAATAGGTATGGGCAGTTCACCTTCTTTCCCTTTCAACACTGTCTCAGGCGCATTCGACCATATTGATGAAATATCAAACGAATTAACGGCTCTTACCCGCACCTGATAACGTCCAGCATAAATTCCCTGCACCTCAAATCCCAATGTTGAAGTCCGTAGAACGGATACCCAGTTGTTATTTCCTCTTCGCCATTGTGCTTCATAAGCAATAGCATTCTCAGAAGCGTCCCAATCGACGCTTAATGTTGTGATGGCAATGCCTTGATTAATTTGGATATATGCAGAAATACGTACGTTTTTTGGCGGCACCTGAACGCCAGGCGGAATGACGGTGACGGGTCTTTTATCAATTCGGGCTCCCGAATCAATATGCGCATACTTATTCGGATTATAAAAAGCTCCTGTGATTGTGTAAGTATTATCCGCATTATCCGATATGCTAATGACCCGATAGAACTGAATGGCCAAATCATTCGCATCCACCGTCCACACCGCATTTTTCTCTACCGGTTGGGAATAAGCCGTCGTCACCGTAATCATCTTACCGTTTACCGTTTGTACCGTTCTCCCTTCTGATTCTCCATCAGGTAAATTAATGATGAGCCGGTCACCGGGTTTAATGTCAGCCTTTCTGTCGAGGGTGACTTTCCTGTCATCCACAGCTGAAACTCGCCCACCAATAACACGCCCCGCCAGATCCGCATCCGCCACGCCAATAATATGCCCCGGTGAAGGGACAGCACCTTCTAACCCTGTCGAAAAAGTAATCATTCGGTCATACGCATTGGTTAACAATAACCAACGCCCTCGACGGTTAGCTTCTGATTGCCGAGTACATCCAATCGCAGAAATATCGGTTTTACGAACACCATAGCGGCGCTGCAATTTGTTATCAGACACGGCCTCAATTGCATCATGGCTGTGGTTATCTGCATCCGAATAAGAAACTAGCACTTGTGTATAACGATTTTCCTGGCTGCCACCTGAGTACTCAGGCTTACCGCCGACTATGTTAGCCTGAGTGAAAATCCGGAATACATCCGATGGCATATCCGCCACCGCTTTGATTGAATTATCAGCCCAGTAGGTCATGCCTCTAAAAATGCCTGCAATATCCCGCAACACCTGATAAGCCGATCCCTGAGATTGAATGTAAATATCACATAAAAAGCGAGGTTCTTTACCTGAACCACCCTGACCGTCAGGGATTTTTTCATCACAATATTGTGCTATCTGGTACAAATCCCATTTATCAATCTGGGTGGCATTAATTCTCTCACCACAACCGTAGCGATTATTCAGGACTAAATCATAAAAAATCCAGGCGGGATTATTCGTCGCGGCCAGTTTGAAGGCGCCATTCCATACGCCAATATAATTTCGATTAACCGGATCATAGTTTGAGGGTACCTTTACCCGTAACCCACCTTTTGGACGAAGACTGACTTTCGGAATACGATTATTAAACTGCCGGGCGTTAAACGTAATAAATAGTAATGCCGTATTAGGGTACCTGAGTTTAGCGTCAATCACTTCAGTAATGGTGGAGATATTCACTTTATCTGCAATGCGAGCCGTATTTTTATTCGAGGTCAAGCGACGAACTCGCAATTGCCAGCCTGTCTGGGCAACGGGTAAATCGATACGGTGCGTACGCTGATATTCACTGGTTGTTTTTCCATCAAAGGCAGCATGCAGCACTTCTTTGTAGCCACTTCCATCCGTCGACAGGTCAATGGCATAATCAATACAGTAACCTGATGTATCACCATTATCATGTTGTTCAAGGAGTTGAGGCACAGAGAAACGTAACCGAATAGCCGATAGCTGGATATTATTTATCGACCTGACATAAGGCTGATCATCTTTTAACTCCCTGTTGATACTGATTTCGTTATCAACTGTCGGAATGCCTTTGATATATTCCTGTTGCTCGCTGCCTGGACGGAACTCCCACGTCACGCCCTCAAAATTTTTACTGCCGTCAGGATTGCCAATCGGCGTACCATCCAGAAAAACACGGGTAGCATCTAATCCGCCAACTATTTCACCCTCAGAAATAGCAAAGAGTAATTTTGCGGTTGATTCCGACAAAAGGCTATCGGGTGACTCTACAGGTTTATGCCCACCATCTTCACCGCCTTTCGCCCCAAAAATAAGATTTGCCATATTTTACCCATAAAAAAAGTCGCCTTAGCAACTTAATGTCAATGATTGATACTATCTTTGGTCTTCGGTGTAAATCCCTGCTGATATGATTGCCCCACCTATCTCTTTTCTATCCAGTGTATACAGTAACGGCACCGGATTGCCTTGAGCGGTGGTATTTACCGCACCGCCAAATGCATAAGAGGGTTTATTATCCGCATCCTGACGGATTGAAGCGCCGGGCGGCTGAGGTGACAACATTTGCGCTATACCGCCTAATGCCATTGAAGCACCACCCATAGCTAATGCCCCGCCCATGAAGCCAGCTGCCCCAAATGCTGCCCATCCGGCAGGACCTAACATCATTGCCGCGCCTATCATGGCCACCCCTAACATCGTCTGAAAGAAGCCACCTGGTTTGCTGCCCTTAATTATCGGCGCTATTCGAATATCCTCTTTTGTGTTCAGGTGAAATTCATCTTCGCCAATATTCCTTTTCCCCTTGAAGACAGCAAACTCAATTCCCTTCAAATGCGCATCAGCCAGATAACGTTCAAAGCCTGAATAAAGCACACACAACGCTTTAATCGCTTCTCTCGGTGAGCTAACCGCTAATTGATGGACACGGCCAAACTTTACGCCCAGTTTTCCATATAACCGAACAGTGCTTAGTTCATTCATATCCACGCTTTCCTTCTGACAATTTTGACGGTCCGGTCACGCCAGTAATCACTATAGGGAGTGACACGGCTTAGTTGTCCGTATAAATGATGTAAAAGCATGCTGTTATCCAGCAAAACACCTGCATGATTTGGTACATCAGCCTGAACCTGCATAATGACCACGTCACCGACTTTAGGAGTATCATTAATTTCGACAAAGCCTTCTTTTAGATAGTTATCCATATAACGGTTTTCGCCTTGTTCCCACCATGGATAAGTCACACTATAGTTATTTAACGTAATATCGTGTTCTTGCCGAAAATAATCAACAATCAGTGTCCAGCAGTCCGAGTAACCCAAAACAAACGCTCGACCCGTTAATTCACGCTCACTTATTGGTTGAATAGTGCGCAAATCACCCTCTGGCCAAGACACAATTATCCACGGTAATTCACTGGCATCACACTGCAAATAATCAATTCCACTCGGTTGCGTCGTCACGCCGTCGCCACAATGAGAATGCACGATAGCAATAGGCGTTCCCCAGTCTTCGGCATTGGTATAGTCTTCCGGTGATAATTCAAAGTGTTCAGTCGGATTTGAAGCAAGATTACGGCAAGGAAAATAGTGTTTTACACGGCTTTTTTGACAAATAATCCCACAGGCTTCCTGCGGAAATTCCATTTTAACATGGCTAAATATCGCTTCAGTGAGACCTTTTGTTATCATCGTATTAACCCTGCTGCTGGGAATCCACCAAAATCTAATGGGGCATTTTCCCCAAACCGCTTTTTACAATCACTCAGCAGCCCACCGCAAACATCTAATGCAGGGTCATCAACCGGATTTCCTTTCTCATCAAAATATCGATTTCCGTTGTAGGCGCATCCATTACCTGAGCGATACCCGCCACGCATGCACCAGTAACATAGATTATGTATCTGGCGCACTGGCAACATGACGCCTTGTAAATCGAAAGGGCAAGAGAGTTCAAATTCCACAAAACTGCCCGCCACTTCGTGACTTTTTCGGTCAACATAAAATACCTGTTTAAAGCACTCATCCGGATTAGCCGTTAGATTATCGTCAGGGAAATTTTTACTATCTAGATAATGCGAAAAAGTCTCAAAAATGGTCACTTTCGCCTGAACCATATCATCAAACTGTAAACAGAGTGACGATATCAGACTGTCCATATTCCCCACCTTTAATATCGGTCTGGCTGGACTTCCCTCACCGCTTTTTGACAGCCCTGAAATCTCATAAGGCCATGCGCCATATTCGTTACCTTGCCACCAGATAGGTTTAGGCTTTAATTCGCCTTCTGCCTGTTCAATCTCTTCGGGTGTATGGCGAAAATTGTAAGCATGAAAGCGCAATACCGGACCACCAAAGGCACTGCCATCAACGTCCACTAACTGGATTTTTTCACCCGGTGCTAATTGTTGCACATCAGAAACCATAGTCATGCTGAGAAAGCCTCCTCAAACGTCGCCGATATTTTCATCACAACACCGGCAAAAGGGGTCATGCGAATCGAATCTGCTTTCACCCGATACAACCCCTTCACGCCAAAAGGCGGCACCCAGATAAAGGACTTCACCGTATGGTGACGAATAAAATCAAAGATGGGTATCACCTGGTCTTTTTTGCCTAAATACGAGAAGGGCCATGATTGCGTTTCGGGATGAATACCTTCAGCCGATACTTGTTTATAACCTTCACCAAATTCAACTTCTTTGATTCTGTGCCTGAATTCTCCCGTGGGACTGTCCTGGATTTGTGTTCGCCATGTAAATTCGTCCATTGAGTTGACTCCATAAAAAAAGCCACCTGAGACGTGGCCTGTAAATCATACGATGATTACTTTATTCCAAATTACGTATCACCATTCATTGGACAGTGATAACAATTTATCTTTGCGGATAACTAAATACCCTGCCCGATGAGCAAGCTCTATGAAGGAATCGAGTGATAACACATGCTCATCCGCTGAAATTTCACTGGCATGATGAACCCTGTTATCTTTTATCAAATATGCCGTAAAACCCACGTCGTTCAGAACAGGAAGGATACCAGGATGCTTCAGGGATCTATAAATAGAAAGAAGGAGGTTAATTGTACAAATTCTGGCGGGCAGCACATATAATTAATGAAACTACTTTTGATGTTTTAAATTTAACTGACAGTCACCATAAAAATTGCCAGTAACTGTCAGATTAAATCAAAATTAATGAAAGTTAGATTCTGAGGCAGTTAACTTAGAATCGATAACCGAATCCAATCATCCATGTATTTATTTTCATTTCTTTCATCTCCGAATATTCATAAGAAGCATCAATAGCGATATTTTTAGCCGGATTAAATTGTAAACCTACCCCATAAGCCAATCCCATGAATGCCACATTTGATTCTTTTATTTCAAACGTTTCCCTAGCCATGCCAATTAAACCATAGGCACTAATATATTCATTAAAACGATAAACTGGACCTGCATTTAATGAGTAGTAATGAAAATCTGCGTTACTATTAGAGTCATTAAATTCTTTATTCGTATAGGCAAATGAACCAATAGCTCCCCAATGATTATCAATTTCATAGCGATACTTAATATTAAATCCTTTTGGCTTCTCATCCATGCCCCTTATATGATTTTGAACATAATCCAATGAGAGAGTACTTTCGCCAACTGCATAGGAATTAGCAGACATAAACGCAAAAACGCTAGCTAGCGTCGACCTGATTAATACTTTTTTCATTTCTATTCCTTTAATTGATACTAATATATTTTATATATGTAAGTCCAAAAACTCCTTTCATCCGTTAAGGAATATATCACAACATCATCATGATTACATTACTCAATAACCCCGTCCATTGACGGCTTTGATAATTTTATGCAAATCGCCACCATCACGACTCTCCACCACTAAAACAGACTTGATTTTCTGCGTTAATGACTGTTCCGCTGTCCGCATATCCACATTTAAAGGGCTGGATTGCTGCGGTTGGCCATCAATATGAATGCCGCCCAGATTGACATTGACACCGTTTGCCACAGGTTGCATGCCATACATGGGTGTTGAAGCGGTGCCAACATACCCGCCTGATGCATAACCACCCTTACACGCATCCATCAGGCGATAAAGATTAGCAATACCTAGCCGCTGGGTGGCTTCTTTGGTGAACACAAATTCTCCACCATGGACAAACCCTTTAGGGTCATATTTACCACCACTGCCAATGATGAGAAGCCTAAAATACCTGCTAATGCTCCTCCAAATCCTCCTGTTTGCCCACCAAAAGCGGCTTTCATTGCCTGAAGCATCGCCATTTGCGTCATCATCTTCACCATCATTTCAAGCACCGATTTTGTAAAGTCAGCGAAGTTGGCTTTACCTATTAGCAGAAAATCAGACAGCCAGTGGCTCATTCCGTCAAAAGCAAACTGGGTGATATTTGCCACATTGGCGTAAGCATTAGCAGCCTGTTCTGAAATTCAGAAAAGCCTTTCCATGATACCTTTTTGCCAGTTTTCCCTTAACAGTACTCTTCATTGAAGTATTTTTAACGCTTCTTTCTGTTCAGTGTTTCCGCACCAGTGCTATCTTTTGTTGATATTTTCTGTCCGACAATCGGCACTTTTCATCATCGCCTGAGTTCTGGCTTCAATTTCAACAACCCGTTTTTGTTGTTTATCCCGTTCGTCATTCAAGCGTTTTTGCACTTCGACTTTATCCCCCACTTCAAGCGCTAACTCGCTGCGACGATAATATCGTCTCTTTTTGCACCATCAGTGCCTGCTCACTGGTATTCGTCAGCTGACGTTTTGACCCAATACCCTCAATAATTTGTAAATTTAGCTTCCATCTCCCAGAGTTTGCGTCTTTCAGCACTGATTACAGCGGTAACATCTCGAAGTGTTCTCTAAGAAATTATAAGTTGCGTTTGCAGGGCTAACAAAGCTTCATTAATTGACTCACTGACTCGGGTGCCATCATCCACTTTATAATCAAGTGTTTTAGATTTATTCAGTTTTCCATGTTCAGCCCCATGCCATCTATCTCTTTTAGCCGCTGATATTGCTCCTTTAGCAATTACTTTATTGATTCTTTTATTTGCGCTTCGACTTTTTCCGCTTCTGTTGCATACTCTTTTTCATATTTTGTCCGCGTTTTATATTTTTTCAATGCGCTTTTCTTCCTGTTTCATGCGTTCATTATTCACATGATTAAGAAGTTCAGTTATATTTTTAACCGCGGTCAATCCGGCTATTTCATCGTCTGCTCTCTTCTTCGACCAGCCGGCCCGCCAGGTATTGTGTCATTTGCCGAAACATATCTGCTTTTAACTTTTCTGCGCCTTTTTGTAAAGGATTCTTCGAGCGTAGTAACACAGCAGCTTATCAAGTACAGCTGTCAAAATATCGTAGTAAACGAATTGACTCCAATACATTTGCGGCTTTTCCATGGCACCAGATTTTCTACAACCGTTTTGGCGACCGCATCGGAAAGCGTTACCGTAAAATATGGCTTCCGTCGCCGCCTTCTCTTTCTCTCCTCGCATGATAAGAGAATTGATATATTCATATTGAGCAGCGGTCAAAAAATGCATTTTGTCATCAAGGGCTTCAAGGGCACCAAGCGGATCTTTCTTTAGTTTTTCAAATTCCTTTATGGTTTCGTCAACATCTTTGCCAACCGACTGTTTCATTTTTGCTGAAGCTTTGGCGACTATTTCAAGTTCTTTCCCTTTAAATGTCCCACTGCCAACAACTCTTGCTAAAGAATCTGCTATGGCATGTTGAATAATGCCCCTGACTGATAATTTTTTGGCTAAATCCTGTAACTGCCCTGCCGTTTTT
>JBDPYZ010000019.1:0-53463 GCA_047291315.1 Candidatus Phloeobacter fragariae
AGAGACGGGAAAGTGAGCAGGTGGAAGACCGGCGCGATAGTCCGGAAGCACAGGAAGAGTACAACCCAAAAGCACATGAAGAGAATGACAACCTGACAAAAGTTCGGCGACGACGGAAGAAAAAGGCAAAGAAAAGGAAACCAAAATACAAACCGCTATTAGCGGAAGGTTTTGCGTTTTCCCGCTGGCGTTGGTGGGGGTGGGTCGTGGTTATCCTCCTGCTGTTACTGGGGGGCTATCGCTGGGCTTTTGCCACATCTCTTCAGGCATCGGAAGCGGGCCGGTTTACTTCGGTGATACTGGCGTCAACCGAAGATGTCTGGACCAAGATATTTTATGAGCATAAGTCTAAGCCTGATTCTAAGTTTGAGTCTGACGGTGGTTACCTGCTACCGAAACTGGTGATGTACCGCGGAGAGACCCAGACGGACTGTGGCACGGGGTACACCCTGATAGGGCCATTTTATTGTCCTGCTGATAGCACGATATATATTGACCTGTCATTTTATGACGAGATGAAAGACAGACTGGGGGCAGACGGTGAATTTGCCTTTGGCTATGTGATAGCCCATGAAGTGGGTCATCATGTTCAGAACCTGCTGGGTGTCCTGAAGAAAGTGGACTTGGCACAGGCGAATATGTCATCGAAAGAGGCCAATAAGTTATCGGTGAAGCTGGAATTGCAGGCGGACTGCTATGCGGGGGTATGGGGCCATTATATGCAGCGTGAAGGGATACTGGAGCCGGGGGATTTGGATAACGCGTTGGGTGCGGCCGAGGCGATTGGTGATGACCGTCTCCAAAAGGAAGGTCTTGGACGGGTAGTACCGGAGACGTTCACTCACGGGACATCGGCACAGCGTCATAACTGGTTTAAACGGGGTTTTGATAGCGGTGACCCAAAACAATGTAATACCTTCAAGGAGATACGATGATTATCAGACAACATTGGGTAATCGGTATCCTGTGCTTGTTGAGTGTGTTAAGCACACCCGCTCAGGCGGCTAAGTCGGTTAATACCCCGAAGAGTTTCAGTGAAGCGAAATGGGTCTCCCGTCAGGCCGTTTACAACGACCTCAATCAGGGTGCAGGTGGCACCCTCTATTGTGGCTGTGACTGGCAGTGGACAGGAAAAAACGGGGGTCGAATTGACCTTGAAAGTTGTGGTCAGGCGGTCAGACGGGAAGTTCACCGTCATCGTGCACAGCGGATTGAGTGGGAGCATATCGTGCCGGCGTCGGTATTCGGTCAGGCGTTTGGCTGTAAAGAAAAAGGCGGCCGAAAAGTCTGCCGTCAAGAAGACCCCGAATTTCGAAAAGCGGAAGGCGATTTGCACAATCTGGCACCGGAGTCAGGTGAAGTGAATAACGACCGTGGAAATATGCCGTTTGGGGAAGCAGGGCCTGTTCCTTTTGTTTACGGGCAGTGTCAGAGCCGTCCGGATTTTAAACAGCGGGTTTTTGAACCGCGCGATGAAGTCAAGGGGCTAGTCTCCCGTGTCTGGTTTTATATGTCAGACCGGTATGGTTTTGTGATCTCCCCTGAACAACAAGCGATTTTGATGCAGTGGGACAGGCAATATCCACCGGATGCGCGCGAACAGGAACGCGACCGGCGTATTGCTGCAATTACCGGTGTGCACAATCCGTTTGTGACGGGTGAAAAGGTATGGGAAAAACATTAATGGACAGACTAACCGGGCCATGTGAGAGCGTTTGTGCTTTCCTTGCTTCGATTAAAGAGCAGGGTGTAGGTGCGACGTTGGCGTTTCTGATGGCGTGGCTGCGCGGCAGATATCAGGAGAAAAAATGGCGCAAGACGCTAATTGATGCCACGATATGCGCGATTATTGCGTGGTTTGCGCGTGACCTGCTGGAGTTTTTAGGATTAAGTTCGCGTCTGGTCTATCTGGCCAGTGTTTTTATCGGTTACATTGGCACCGATTTTCTAGGGGAGACATTAACGGCTTCACTGCCGCTCAGGGGGACCTGGTTATCCATTAAAAAGCAGAAAACAGGGACTAAAAAAGATGACAACCAGCGACGAGGGAATAAGTCGGATTAAACAGTTTGAGGGGTGTCGCCTGCGGGCTTATCGCTGTCCGGCAGGACGCTGGACGATTGGCTATGGTCATACGCAGGGTGTAACAGCGGGGATGACTATCAGTCAGTCACAGGCGGAAAGGTTTTTAAAGGATGAAATCCGGCAGACAGAGGAAGTAATTAACCAGCTTGTGGCGGTCACGTTGACGCAGGCACAGTTTGATGCGCTGGTATCACTGGTCTTTAACATCGGTGAGGAAGAATTTACTACCTCGACCCTGTTAAACAAACTTAATACGGATGATTATGCGGGCGCGGCCGATGAATTTAACCGCTGGGTCTATGCTGACGGGGAAAAACTGACTGGACTGGTCAGACGGCGAGCGGCGGAACGGGAGAGGTTTTTATCATGATGCGCGGATCACTGATTGTCCTGCTGGCCGTGATAACAGCCCTGTCGATTGGTCTGATGCATTATCGCGCAGAGTCCACCCTCTGGCAGATGAAAGCGGCGCATGCCCGGCAACAGGCGGAAAAAACCGAACATCATATACAGACCCAACGTATTCAGCTTGACCAGCTGGCCGAGATGGACAAAAAACATTATCAGGAATTAACCCATGCGAGACAGACGATTGAGGCACTCAGGCTGGATGTTGCTCGGGGTTTTAAGCGGCTGCGGGTCAATGCCACCTGCCCCAAAGAGTCCGGCGCTTCTTCCTCCGCCAGCGTGGATGATGGCTCCACCGCCCGACTTACACCAGACGCTGAACAGGCTTATTACACCTTACGAGAACAGATTGCTACGGTCACCGCCCAGATACTGGGGCTTCAGGACCACATTAAAATACAACGAGGCAAGAGAGAATCAAATGAACGATGAAAGAGACATGCAGGTAAAGCTCTCGAAACTGTTTGTGGGTGGCATGTTCAAAGGTTATGCGCTGACGGTCGATGGTAAGATACTTTCTAATCAGGAATCTACTGTTGTGGATAGTAAACCTCAGGAAATTCCTCATGTTACGGCATCTTTCATTGTGACTAATGAGATGACGGTTGATGCTCCTTATATTCATGTTAAAAAGCATGATTGTAAATTAGCGGAAAAAGTGAAATCTGTCATTTAATAATTAAGCGAATTAACATGAAAATGAAAATGTTAAAGCCAAGAATAAGAACATTAAATACTACAGAGATTAAACCTTATCATGTCAGTAATCGTCGTATCACCGGTTCTCAATTACAGACGCGTCGATTCGGTATCTGGAAAGATAATCCGTACTGTGCGGTATGTGGCAACCTGGTCGATTATCCGTCAGGATTTGAACTTGATCATATCATTCCCTTGTTCAAGGGTGGTTCTGACACAAAAGAAAACTGCCAAATTTTATGTATAGGTGAAGAGGGTTGTCATCAACGAAAAACAAAAACGGATTTGAAAGGTGGCTGAATATTTATAAACAGGGGGGGGAGGTCAGAAAAGTTAACGGCTCTCTTTCTGGAAACCTCGCATCCCTCATTCAGGGAAAAAATTCCCATTTTGAAAAAATTAACCGTGCATGGAAAGTTAATATGTTAACGACACGAAAAAAGAAATTTGCAGCGGCTTTGCACACAGGAAAAAATCAACGTGAAGCCGCTATTGCCGCGGGTTATAGTGAAAAGACGGCAAAGGTTAAAGGCAGTCAATTAGCCAGGGCCCCTGAGGTGATTAACTACCTCAAAAGGCTAACCGAGGAAGTTAACCTTTCTTATTCTCATGCGGTGACAGATAACGCGTCAGCGGGTGGACTGGAAGATCCTGTCAAGGTCATGACGTTAATCATGACAAACCACATTACTACCGATCCGAAGCTGGCATTAGAAGCGGCCGCTAAACTGGCGCCCTATGTTCACAGAAAGCTTGATGATCCCGGGAAAAAACAGCTCAAGGCAGAAAAAGCGCAGGTGATCAATCGATTTGAAGCTTTACCTACCCCGTCGATGAAACACTAGAAGGTTCAAGGAGATCTGTTTCAGGATTTAGGTAAATCACCGGCAAAAAAGGCAAATAAAGATTCAATGAACGTCAGCTTACTGTTTTCATTATTTAAGCCTAATCTGATTCTCGCTCTTTTGTAGGCTGCATTAGCAAAAATGCCATACGGTTTAGTATCTGCCTTTTCCAGTTCGTTAATTTTCTGATGTAATTCAGCGTCACTTAACTGTGGCGCATTACGAATTAAGGTCAGGTATTTTTTAGCCTGGGCATTTGAATAACATGAATGTTTAGAGAAGGCGTAAAAATACTGGATAGCAGAAAGCAATGAAACGAGTGAACCGAACAAAAATAAATTTGAAAAAGGTGTAAAAACTGAACCGCCAAGAATAAACAAAATGATGGCTATTAATTTGTCTATACGTCCTGTGAACGTGCTAAACATAGTTTCTAAATAATACGAATAATTAATATCAAAAATCATATCCTGACGGTTCATTATGTCACCTACTTTTATCGGTTTTAGGGATGGGTCTTGGTATTTTAGGTATATGCTTTTCTTCATGCTCACGTTGAGCAAGATAAAAAATGCACATATTCATTCCTTTTTGTTCTATGTGTTGTGGTGAGTACATAATAACCTGTTTTGTGTGTTGTGGTAAATCGCAAAACCACTGCCGTCTGAAGTGGTAAAAAATCAGGCAACTAATCACTTAAGAGAGAGAGCAAGGGCCAAATTATGGAACAGTGGTCAACCGCTTGTCCTGATTGGGCAGCGCGGATAAAACAGGGTAAATCGATTATCCCGCCGCCGATTTATCCTGAGCAGGCGCAGCAAGCATTGCGTATTTTCAAACAGCTTAAGATTGTTGATGCACCAGGCAGCCCAACTTTCGGTGGATCCTGTGCCAAATGGGTTTTTGATTTAGTTTCTGCCCTTTTTGGTTCTTACAATGTCAAAACAGGCAGAAGGCACATCACCGAAGTATTTATACTAATACCGAAGAAAAATTCCAAAAGTACATTGGCGGCGGGGATCATGATGACCGCCCTGTTACTTAACTGGCGACAAGCGGCGGGCTATACCATTATTGCCCCGACGGTAGAGGTCGCAAACAATGCGTTTAATCCCGCCAGAGATATGGTCAGGCATGAGAAGGATCTGGATGACCTTCTACAGGTACAGACGCATATCCGGACGATCACGCATCGTAATACCAACACGACATTAAAAGTTGTCGCTGCGGATCCCAATACGGTCTCCGGTATTAAATCTGTCGGGACACTGATTGATGAACTATGGCTGTTTGGCAAACAGGACAAGGCTGAAGATATGTTACGGGAGGCGATGGGTGGACTGGCTTCCCGTCCTGAAGGTTTTGTTATTTATCTGACGACCCAGTCAAATGATCCCCCTTCGGGTGTGTTCAGGCAAAAATTACAGTATGCCCGTGATGTGCGTGATGAAAAAATTGATGACCCTCATTTTTTACCGGTTATTTTTGAACATCCCCCTGATATGGTCGAAAAGAGTGAGCATTTATTGCTCGAAAATATCGCCATGGTTAATCCCAATCTGGGGTATTCCGTTGATGAGGCCTTTTTGTTTCGCGAATATCGTAAAGCAAAAGAAAGCGGTGAGGCCTCATTTCGCGGTTTTTTAGCCAAACACGCGAATGTTGAAATCGGATTGGCGTTACGATCTGATCGCTGGGCTGGGGCGGATTTTTGGGCACAACAGGCTGACAGGTCAGTGACATTTGACACCCTGCTTGAACGATCGGAGGTGGTTACGGTAGGGATTGACGGTGGTGGGCTTGACGATTTACTCGGATTAACGGTGGTTGGCCGTTGCAAACAAACCCGTCAATGGTTGTCCTGGGTCCATGCATGGGGACATACGTCCGTTCTTGAGCGTCGAAAAAGTGAAGCGTCAACATTGCTTGATTTTGAAAAAGAGGGCGATTTCACGCTGGTTAAACACGTTGGGGATGATACCAAAACACTTGCTGATATCATTGAGCGGATTGATAAGGCCAGATTACTCGATAAAATCGGCATCGATCCGGCGGGTATCGGCGGGCTACTGGATGAAATAGTTCAGCGTGGCATAGATCAGGATAAAATTGTTGGGATATCTCAGGGTTGGCGTTTAGGGGGTGCGATACAGACAACAGAGCGGAAATTAGCGGAAGGCGCGCTTGTTCACGCCGAACAGTCATTAATGAACTGGTGTGTCAGTAATGCCCGTGTCGAACCCAGAGGCAATGCGATATTGATCACCAAACAGGTTAGCGGCCGATCTAAAATTGATCCGTTAATGGCGCTGTTTAATGCGATTTCCCTGATGGCGTTAAACCCGGAACCTACCCAGAAAGAATACAAGGTTTATTTTATCTGAACGCCGCAAAATAGCGGTTTTTTTATCGGAGTTTTCATGCAAAATCAACGTTCCTATAGTCTGTTGACGATTAAATGGGTCAATGAGGAAAAAAGGGAAATCACCGGGCTGGCGACTACCCCCTCTGCGGATAACGAAGGGGATATCATCAGTCCGGAAGGTGGTGTGTTTACCCTGCCTGTTCCGCTTTTGTGGCAGCACAACGCGGAAGAGCCTATTGGTGAAGTGACAGCGGCAAAAGTCACTGGCAATGGCATTGAGGTAAAGGCAAAACTGATTAAGGTCGCCTACCCTTTACAGTTAGCCGAAAGGCTTGAGGAAGCGTGGGCATCAATAAAATTGGGACTGGTAAAAGGTCTGTCCATCGGATTTAAGCCGATAGAATACGCTTTTATTGACGATGGCGGTGTTAACTTCACCAAATGGCAGTGGTTAGAACTCTCCGCCGTAACGATACCCGCGAACAGCGACTGTAGTATTCAGACTATCAAATCATTATCTAAATCGCCCGCCGCGTCTGGCACAAGGCAAGTTATCCATTTAAAACAATCTAAAGCTGGCGTTTCAGCAGACATTAATTCAACCCAAGAGGTAAATAAAATGACCACTAGCGAACAGATCAAATCGTTCGAAGCGAAACGTGCTGCCAACGATGCCGGCCGTTTAGATATCATGAACAAGGCTGCTGAAGAGGGCCGCACTTTGGACGCGGAGGAATCTGAAAACTATGATAACCTGACCGCTGAAATAAAATCGGTGGATGCGCATTTATCCCGATTGCGCGAGATGGAAGAGACTCAGATCAAAACGGCCAAACCCATTAGCACTGAAAAATCTTTTTTGGATGCGGCGCGCAGTCGAGCAGGGGTTGTGAAAGCCGATGAACAATTAGCTCCCGGCATTGAATTTGCCCGTTATGTAAAATGCCTGGCGTCAGCAAAAGGTAATGTTAATCAGGCGTTAGAAATTGCCAAATCAAAATACCCTGAACAACCCCGACTCCAGAATGTATTAAAATCGGCCGTAAGTGCGGGTACAACAACCGATCTCAAATGGGCGGGTGCACTGGTTGAATATCAGAATTTCGCCGGTGATTTTATTGAATTCCTGCGCCCTAAAACAATTATTGGTCAATTTGGCAGCGGAAATATCCCTTCTTTGTTCAATGTTCCTTTCAACATTCGGGTATCCGGTCAGGTAAGCGGAGGTAAGGGTTACTGGGTTGGGCAGGGCGCACCAAAACCGCTGACAAAATTTGATTTTGAATCGGTAAAACTCGGGTTTGCCAAAGTGGCGAATATTGCTGTTTTAACCGATGAATTGGTACGATTTAGTAATCCTGCTGCAGATACGCTGGTTCGTAATGCTTTAGCGGCTGCTATCATTGAGCGGATTGATACCGATTTTATCGATCCTGCAAAAGCAGAAGTAGCAGATGTATCGCCGGCCTCCATCACCAACGCGGTCACAGCCATAACCTCAACGGGCGACCCTGAGGCAGATGTTGAATTACTGTTTGAAGCATTCATTAAAGCCAATCTCACACCAACAAATGGCGTGTGGATTATGTCATCGATGACAGCACTGACATTGTCAAAAATGAAAAACCCATTAGGCCAAAAAATGTATCCTGAATTAACTTTATTAGGTGGCACTTTCCAGGGTTTACCCGCCATTGTTTCGCAATATGTGGACGATAAGCTTATTCTGGTGAATTCTTCAGATATTTATCTGGCTGACGACGGGCAGGTCGTTATTGATGCAAGTCGTGAAGCATCATTACAGATGGAGGATGCTCCAACCAATAACAGTAAAACTGCTACAGGGGCACAACTGGTTTCCATGTTTCAAACCAACAGCGTAGCGATCCGCGCGGAGCGATTCATCAACTGGAAAAAACGTCGTGCGGAGGCTGTAGCATATGTGTCCAAAGTGAATTACAAGACAACGATAAAGCCAGCCAGCCTAAAGTCCTAACCGCGGATAATACAACTATAAAGGCGAGTAAAAGCAAAAAGTTGTATTAACGGCAATAAAAACCATGAGTCAAGGGCATTTTGCCCTTTTTTTATGCATTAATCGCAACGGAAAAATTATGTTGATGATGAAAAAAACAGGCCGCCTTGTGCGTCGTTGGTTCTCCAGCAGCGTAGGAGGAGGGGTTACGTTGATACGAGAATTATTTCCGGGCGCCTGGCAACAAGATACCGATGTCAAGTTAAGCCGGGAGGATGTCCTCGCTTTTCATCCTGTTTTTGCCTGTATTACATTAATTGCCTCTGATATTTCAAAATTGCCGTTGCGATTAAAAAAACGGGATAGTACGGGTATCTGGCTTGATGTGAAAAAGACAGAGCCTGTTCTCATCCGGCCAAATAAATTACAGAACCGTCATCAGTTTTTTGAAAACTGGCTAAATTCAAAACTTTCTACCGGAAATGCTTATATTTTCAAGCGAAGAACGCAATCGGGAAAAGTCAAGTCACTTCATGTTCTAGATCCTGGCCGGATAACCCCGCTTGTCAGTGATGAGGGTGAAGTTTTTTATAAACTTTCGATAGACAATGTGGCGGGTATCAAGGATTCGGTGACAATCCCTGCCTGTGAAATGATCCATGACCGGTTTAACTGTCTGTATCATCCTTTAATCGGCGTACCGCCTATTTACGCGTGTGCGATGGCGTCCGCCCAGGGTAGGGCAATCATGAAACAGTCCACCAGATTATTCATTAATGGCGGGAAACCCAGTGGAGTAATTGAACTCCCTGGCGACATCAGTCCAGAGACCCTTTGTACATTGCGGGCGGACTGGGAAACCAGTTATGGTGGCAAAAATGTCGGCAGAACAGCGATATTGCCAGAAGGAGCGAGATACAACCCGAGCATCGTTAGCCCTGTTGATGCCCAGGCTGCAGAGCAACTCGGGTTAACCGCGGAGATTTGCTGTTCCGTCTATCATGTCCCGTTATTCAAGATAGGGTTAGGTGAAGTGCCGTCGTACAACAATGTTGAAGCGCTTGACCAGCAGTATTATTCCCAATGCGTGCAGACCCACATTGAAGCGATTGAAACGTTACTGGCCGAAGGATTAGAACTTGGCGAGGGGCGCAGGATTGAGTTTGATTTAAATGCGCTGTTAAGGATGGACACCTCTACCCGGTTTAAAGCCTACAACGATGCGATAAAAGGGGGGTGGTTTGCACCGAATGAAGCCAGAAAAAAAGAAAATTTACCGCCTGTTGAGGGAGGTGATACACCGTATGCGCAGCAGCAAAACTATAGTTTAGCGGCGCTTTCGCGACGTGATAACAACCTGAAACCTAAAAAATACGCCACGGAGAGCGCAGAGAAGAAACCAAAAGCATTAATAGAGAGTGAGCAGCGCACCTATAAATCTATTCTCAAAGGAATGTTTTCACCATGAACGAAAGAGAATTGTCGCTGGTAAAGTTAATTGGCGAAACCGTTAAAGAAGAGTTAATCCGGCTTGAAAATACGTTTAACCGTGAAATTGATAGTCTTAAAAAAGACCATGATGAAAAAATATTGAACCTGAAAAAAGCGATAGCGGAAGAAAATCAGGAAAAAAATCGCCTCGATGAGCAGGTTTTAGCGGAAAAGATAAAAACAACCGTTCTTGAGGAAATAAAACCGGTTAATCAAATCTCGCTATCGGATATTGAGATATCGATAAACGAAAAATTAGCCAACATAGTGCAATCGTTACCGGTACCTGAACAGTCTGATATTAACACCTTAATTGCCGATGCTGTCGATAAATTACCAAAACCTGAAGACGGGAAGAGTGTAACACTGAAGGAAGTTGAACCGTTGATAAAACAGGGTATTCAGACGATATTTGATGCTTTTCCCAAGCCCAAAGATGGTAAGGATGCTGATCCGGAAGAAGTTGCCCGAAAACTCTTGCCGTTGATGCCAAAACCTGAAGACGGAAAAGACGCATTACAGATTGAATTTCTCCCGGGTATTGATGAATCAAAAAGCTATTCGCGCGGGACGTTTGCTATATGCAAGGGTGGCGTCTGGCGGGCTTTTCAGCAAACTACCGGTATGCACGGTTGGGAATGTATTTTTAACGGATATTATGACTTACGTACTGAAATGAAAGACGCCCGAACAGTATTGCTGCACACGGAGATGACCAACGGAGAGGTTAAAACCCATAAGCATGTTATTCCGGCGATGATTTATTGTGGTGTTTATCGCGTTGGATCAACGTATCAAAACGGGGATATTGTCACCTGGGGAGGTTCACTCTGGCACTGTGATGAAGCGACCAAAGACAAGCCTGGAGAACATAGCTCAAAAGGGTGGACTTTAATCGTGAAACGGGGTCGTGATGGGAGGGATATAAGATGATAGAAGTCGTGACGCTGGAAGAAATCAAGTCACATTTGCGTATTGATCACGATGTTTTAGATGCTGACCTGCAATTAAAGATTAACAGTTCAACGGCGGCCGTACTGGATTTTGTCAATGACTGGCTACAAAAAAATGATAAAGAGAAAATAACAGACTCTCCTGATTTTTATCGCGTCAAAAGCGCGGTCATGATTCTGACCGGTATCCTGTACCGCGATCCTGACGGGGCCGATAAAGGATTGTACCCAAAAGGCGAGTTACCCTATCCGGTCAAAGCCCTCATTAATTCACTACACAAACCGGTGATTGTATGAAAGCAGGGGATTTAACAAAACGTATCACGTTATGTCGACCTAAAATCATTCGCCAGCCACTTGGCACTGAAAAAGTGATGATTGAAAAAGTGGCTGATGTCTGGGCAAAAGTCGAAGCGATTTCGAATAATAAAATCCGTACGGCTGATCAACAACAGGTTATCGAAAAAACGCGTTTCACACTTAGGCCACGAACGGATGTTGATATCGACTGGTTGATAGACTATCGACAACGGCGATTTACCGTGCGTTCGGTTGACAGAAATCAGCCTGATCGACTGCTTATCACAACTGAAGCGGATGTGAGACATGATAGAAGAGGATATTGAGAAAGATTTAAGGCGGATTACGGGATTGGACGCTTTTCCCCTTCAACTTCCCGTAATCAATCTTGAGGGTGTAATTTATCAGCGTATTAGTGATCCGAAAATCATGACTGGTCTGGCAAAAACCAGACTGGTACAGGCGCGATTTCAGATCACGGTTCAGCTCATGGACGATTATCGAAAAGCCCTGTCATTGAGCGATAAAATCCGGGATGAATGGGAAAATATTGAACACGGTTACTTAGGTGATTATCCGGTACAACACGTTGAACGTGATAATTTCTGGCAGGATATGACCGAGCAGACCGCTAACCGGAAAATATACCGGATTGGACGGGATTTTATTCTGACCTATGCGGAGGATGCAAAATGAGAATACGCCTTGAGGTGAAAGGCTTAAGGGAACTGGAGTACGAATTGAACAAACTGGGAGAGGAAATAACAACTAAAATTCTGCGAAAAGCGGGCCGTGAAGTGATGAAACCAGTGCTTGACGATATGAAAGCGCATGTGGGATTTGATGTGACAAGTCAGCGTGAACATATGCGGGAGAGTATAAAAATACGTACAACAGACAGAATGAATGAAGAGAATACGCAAACCGTCATGACCGTTAGGGTGGGCCCTTCAAAAAAACATGTAATGAAAGCGCGTGCGCAGGAATTTGGTACGGTAAAACAAATCCCGCACCCCTTTATCCGTCCAGCTCTCGATTTTAACCGTCAGTTTGTACTCAATACACTGGCGGAACAAATCCGGGCGAGCATTGAAAACATCCGTTAATTAACAGGAGTATACCCATGCCAGACAAAACATCACCCGAATACGCCATGTTGCCTACTGGTACCGTGGTTAAATTTGGTCAACCGGGTGATCCCGTTGACAAAATGAAACCGCTGACCAATTGTAGAGCCGTAGGTGCAACAGGGTTAACCGGTAGCTTTATAGATTGTACTACATTGCTGGATAGCCACAAACAATACATATCGGATTTGCCGGAAGGCCCTGAAAAGACACTGGGTTTTGTTGACAATCCGAAAAATGCAGATTTTACCGCTTTTTTAAATGCGGCACAGAACCGGGAAACCGTTCAGTTTTATATTGAGCTGAAAAACAAACGGACGGCAACCATGATTCTGGCATTGTCAGGTTGGGAGATGAATGATCTTAATGCGCCCGCAAGTGAAGCGATTCAGATCACCGTCAAAGGTAAACAGAATAATCTGGTCTGGGGAATGGCGAGTTAATGATGGTTTTGATGTACTCCTTAAAATTTTGGGAGAAATTGACAGTCGGATTAAAACTTTGTCCGCTGAAATGTCGAAATATGTTAACGCTGCGGAAAAAAACAGGAAACTAAATGTCATCATTAAAATCACGTCTATTGGCCCCGGATGTCCATGTTGAAAAACAGGTTATCTTTGATACTGAAGTTCATCTTCGTCGCTTAACGATTGCGGAACTTGACGAATACGAGCAGGCGTTAAAGCAGGCACAGGAGAATGGTTCTAATACCCAGGCCAGCCTTGCGGGGGCAAAGCTTATTTTGCAAGCGCTATCCGATAAAGCCGGACAAGCTTTACCTGCGGGAGAATTACCTACTGCAGAGGAATTAATTGCTACCAAATCCACCTTCTCACTGATTGAAGCGCTTAAATGTGTTCAACAGTTCAGCTATGGCAATCTGGACACAGCTAAAAAAAACTAACAGACTCATCCCGCTTACACTTTGTTTTTCAGCTTGCCGACAGGTGGGGTGAGCCCGATCCGCGCAAAATTGCTTCGTTACCGGCTGAGATATTAACGTACTGGCAGGCGTTTTTTCTGTTAGAGACGGAAGTCGAAAAAGTCGGCAAAACCACGCCTAAATGGATTGAACATGATGATGATAACAGGCAATGTAATGCTATCATGAGGATTTTAAATGGCTGATGTAGCAAGTTTAGCGGTGGCATTACATCTGAATGCCGCCAGTTTCAAATCACAGATAATCGATGCTTACAACGTGGCCGAGAAGGGATCCCGTAAACTGACGCGGCAGGTTGAAATAAGTTCCAATGCGAGTGCGGGCGCCATTAAGCAAATGGCCACACAGGCACAGCAATCGAGCGGTCAGGCAGCTAAAGGCTTTGGTCAACTGCATCATGTTCTGACTGAACTGGTTTCTGGCAGTAATGTTGCCGCCAGCACGATTTCTAAGGCTTTGGTTCCCGCCTTTGAACGTCTTTTTGGGGCGGCCAATGATCCCTCCTTTGATATTCAACAGCGGGTGGTTAAAGAGGCAGCGCAGAGCGCAGTAGATTATGCGCAAGCTGCTGTTGAGGCGGCTAAAGCAGATAAAGTCAGGGCACAGCAGGGACTTAAAACGGCTCAGGCAATGAAAGCGCAGGCGATGGCACAACGTGAACAGGCCTTTTTGTCAGATGAACATCTTGAAAAGCTGCGGGCGGTTAGTGAGCAACATGGGCTTAACGTGGCCGCCATTGAAAAGACTCATGCGGCACAACATGCGGCCAATGCCAGAGCGATTGCTGAGGCTAATCTTGCCGAGGTGGCCGCAAGTCAAAAAGCGGCGTCGGCGTCGGCGAAACTGACGGCGGCACAGACAGCGGAAGTGACGGGCACAAAACAGTTAGTCGTGGCCAGGCAGCAACTTGCTGTTGCAAATACAGAATTAACTAAATTGCAGCGCATCACGGGAGGCGTAGCTAGCGGCTTCCATAATCTGGTTAACCTGATGGGCGGTCCAGTCAATGCTGGATTAATGGCGGCGGCGGGTGCTGTATTTTATCTGCACTCAAAGTTTAAGGAAACCGAAGCGCAAACAAAAAGTTTTAATGAAGCCATCGCGCACACAGGTTTAGTGGGTATCGCGACAGCGGAACATTATCGAAAAATCGCGGACGAAATGGGTGGAACAAAAGCGGCGTTTGAAGCTGTTACTGCAGTCGCAAATGCGGGATTTGTGGGCTCAATAGCGCAGCAGCTTGCACAGGTCACGATGAAAGCCGGTGAAGCGGGCTTCAAGGTGAAGGATATTACGAGCGCTTTTGCCCTTGTGGAAACGGATGCGATCAACGCGATGAAAAGCCTGACGGATGTGGGTGTTGTGCTTAATAAAACCGTGGTTGATCAGGTTGTGGCTTACGTTAAAGCCGGCAATAAAGCCACTGCGGGCACGCTATTATGGCAATCTGCGCTTGAAGCGCTTGAGACTAAAGCGAAGCTGGCTTCTGAACCCCTGCGTAAACTGAATCTTGAAGCCGAGAAATCGATGATACTGGGGCTTGCGTTTGGGAATACTTATCACAAGGCTTATCTTGACCAGCGAAAGGAACAGCAGAAAGCACAACAAAAAACGGCCAATGAGCTCACTGAGCAACAGGCAGAAGCGATAAAAAAGCAAAAGCAGTACATTAAAGCGGCAACAGAAGCTGCGGTTAAAAAACCTGCTACCCGAATGGATTACGGTCAACAGCGATTAGCGCAATTAGAAAAAGAAACTATTTCATTGCAGGCGCAGTTACGATATACCGATAAGATGACCGTTTCCCAAAAGCAGCTCATTGCTTTTGAAATTGAGCTGGCATCGTGGAAAGGTCAGACGTTAAGCGCCCAGCAGCAAAGTATACTGGCGTCCCGAGAACAGATTAAAGCACAGTTAAAAAGTAATGCTGTTATCGAGAAGCAGCTTGAAGACCAAAAAACACTGAATGACCTTATTGTGAAAAGTATTGAAGAAGCCAATAAAAAAGGTGAAGAAGCCGCAAAAAGAAAAGATATAAAAGGGGGATTTCAGCAGGGATTTAAGGATTTTGAAAATGAAGCGACTAATATGTTTGAAAATGTTAGAAATGCGACAAAAAACGCCTTCGAGGGTATGTCAAATACCTTAGCGGATTTTGTTACGACGGGAAAGTTCAATTTTGCTGATTTTGCGCAGTCGGTGGTGAATGATATTACCCGCATGACCGTTAAAATGATGATTTTTAGATCGCTTGAAAGGGGTACAAAAGGGACTTCATTTGGGGGCTTCCTGTTTGGTAATGCGCAAGGTGGTGTTTACAATTCGCCGGGTTTAAGTGCCCATCGTAATACCGTCGTCAATTCTCCGACTTTTTTCCCTTTTGCGAAAGGAATGGGGTTAATGGGTGAAGCAGGTCCAGAAGCGATTATGCCGTTAGCGCGAGGTTCTGATGGTTCACTGGGCGTCAGGTCTGCAGGCTGTTCATCGGAGACACGGGGTATTACTGATATTCATATCCATCAGGAGATAAATGTAATCGGCAATGGCGATAAAGTGCTGGAGGAAGCGGTCATGCGGGGGGCAAGGCTGGGTGCTGATGATGCCCTTGCGCGAATACAGCGTGATTTTACGACCAATGGACGGATACGAAGACTACTGGGAGGCTAATCATGGCGGTAATGGAATGGCCGAATAATATTGGGCCCTCATCAATGCACTGGCAGCTGGTCAGTAACAGTAAAACATTCACCTCGATGTTTACCGGAAGTCTTCAGACGGTGCGTTTTCCGGGAAGTCGCTGGCGGTGTACCTTAACCTTTAACAATCTGACCGAGAATAAGTCGCGAGCGCTTGAAGCCCTCACGGCGGAACTTGATGGTGAAAGCGGTCGGATAAAAATCCATAACTGGATACGAAAAGGCTTAACGGGCAGAGGTAAACCCGCAATTAGTGTTGCTAATCAAACAGGCGGGATACTTCAAACACGGGGTTGGGATGCCGATTCAATTGTGCTGCGAAAAGGCGATTATCTGACGGTTAACAATGAGCTTAAAATGGCCATAGATAACGTTACAAGTGATGTTAATGGAAACGCGACAATTCCTATTTCACCTATGCTGCGTTATTCGCCAACAGTTAATGATAAACTGGAAACCCTTTCTCCCTTTGGTATTTTTAAACTCACCACCAATGACCAGGGAAATTTTCAGTATCGTCCTGGCGTATTTTCTTCGGTTACGCTGGCATTTGAGGAGGCGCTTTACTGATGCTCTACCATCCGTTCTCAAATAAAATGGTAAAAGCGATAAATGACAGTCATGAGCTTGTTATCGCCGCTAGCCTGGATTTAAAATCCGGTGTGACGCGTGCGCATACTGGAGTGGGTGATTTAGTTATTGCGGGTGAACTTTATCAGGGGGTTGGGCAGTTTGGTAAAGTTGAACAGGTTAAGGAACAAAATAACACCAGCCCGCAGCAATTGATATTATCTCTCTCTGGCTTTGACTCTCTGCTGATTGGCGATGTGATGAATGAGCGTAGCAGGGGTCGAAATGTACGATTAATGCTGGTTGCTATTAACAAAGCAGGAAAACCGGAAGTTGCTGAGATTATATTTGCCGGTCAAATTTCAACTATCGGTGTAACGACGGGCGAAGAAAATGTGGTTGCGGTTACCGTATCAAACCGGTTTGAACGCTGGTCAATCGGTTTACCGGACAGATTTACGGATGAGTCGTGGCGTAAGCGGAAAAATGACCGTGTGTTCAGGTATGTGACGCAAATGGCCGAGCGGGCAATTTACTGGGGCGGTAAGAAAGATGCGCCCGCTTTGGTGTATAAATAACGATTTTCACAGAGGTATAATGCGACATCGAAACTGGGCAACCAGACTACCAGATACCCTAAGGGCGGCGATGAGTCGCCCTTTTTCATGGGGCGAACATGACTGTTGCCTGTTTACGGCTAACTGCGTGATTGCCGTTTGTGACTTTGATCCGTGTTTAGAAATTAGAGGGCGTTATCGTTCAAAAGCGGGTGCATTACGGGTATTAAAAAATGATTTTGGCGATTTGCAACAAGGAGTGTGCCGTTTTTTCAACACTATTCCGGTTAAACAGGTAGGGCGTGGCGATGTGGTGATGTTTGATGGCGATGAAGGGTTAACACTGGGTGTCTTATGGGCAAACAGGATTTGGGTAGTAACCGGGGTAGGGGCAAGACCGGTTGATAAAATTCCTATCATGGCATGGAGAACTGAGTAATGGGCAAGACAGCTACAAACATTGCTAGCGTAGCACTGATGATAACAGGAACAGTGCTAACGGGCGGTTGGGGTCTTGCGTTAATTGCCGCAGGGCTTGCCGTTCAGGCCGCGGGTTCATTACTGTTTCAGGAAAAGCCACTTGATGGCTATCGTGATCAGGCTGAACGAAAACAGATATTACGCTCGTCAGTTGCTTCAGAAGTGGTCATTGTTGGTAAAACCGTGTGTTCAGGCTTGCTCTTTTTTGCCGAAACAAAAAAAGGGCGTAAAGGTATTAATGAAACACTGCATTTGACCATTGCTCTGGCTGCACACAAAATCAGCCGCATTGGTAATATCTGGTTTAATGATGAGTTAATCGGCTCGTTTGGTAATACAGCGAGTTACGAGCTACATAACGACCGAATCGATCCCGACCCTTTTTTGTTAAAGGAAGCGCCAGGCTGGAAAAAGGATATGATTGGGAAAGGTCTGGCGTGGCTCAGATTTACCCTGACTTACGATGCAGAAAAATATCCGCACGGTATACCCAATATCAAAGTGGAAGTCTGGGGAAAAGAGATTTTTGACCCTCGGTCCAATAAAACCACCTGGAGCAATAACGGTGCGCTGGTCATTTTAGACTATTACCGTAGTTATTTGAAGGTGCCAGATAGTGATATAGATTTCAACGCCTTTAAAATTGCAGCGGATTTATGTGATGAATCGGTTACTACACCAGAGGGTAAATCTGAGCCACGTTATACGTTAAATGGTGCCTATGATTTATCAGAGTCGCCCGCATCGGTCCTTGAACATATGCACCGTTGTATTGGTGCCGAGCCGACATACATTGCGGGTCAACACGGCATATTAATGTGGGCTTATCGTGGGCCGGCGACGCTTAGAATTGAACCACACCAAATCATTGATACCGTGAATATTACGCCAGAGTTACCGCTAAGTGATGCGACGAATGCCCTTTACGGTACGTTTATTGATGCGGAGCAGAAATATACTAAAACGGATTTTAGTCCAATTGTTATTGATAAATGGGTAGAAGAAGATGGGCTGGAGATTAAGGAAAATATCGATTATCGCTTTGTCAGCAGTCCCTATCAGGCGAAACGGTTAGCTAATCTGTATTTACGAAAGAAACGGGCGGGTAGACGTGTCCAGTTAACCTTAAATTTAGATGGCTACGCTTATCGTCCTGGCGATGTGGTATTACTTGATTTACCTAATCTGGGGATAAAAGCACTTGAATTTCGAGTGGCAGAATGGAAATTCCATCCACAGGAAGGCGTGGAAATTTTATTAGAGGAAGACGGGGCTCATATCTACGAAGATATTATGGGTGAGCCGTTTGAAAGACCGCCTTTTACCGTGCTGCCAACGGGCGGCGTTGCCCCACCGATTAATCTTGCCTTTATGCCGATTAATATGGGTGATGTCGTACAAGGTTATTTGAGCTGGAAAAACACAGCAGCAGATGTACGGCACAATGCCATCAATATCCTGGAAAACGGAAAAACGATCCAAACCATTCAGGTGCCCGGTGAAAGAGTTGATATTGCGGGTTTGCCAAGAGGGATTTATCGTGTTGAAGTCAGAGCGGTTAACGCGGCGGGGGCGATTTCACAGCCCATAATACAGGATTTTTTAATTGAAGCGCCACCCCCACCCGTTAATGTTGATATCGCTGTTGGGATGTTTTCATTGACCGCCGCACCAAGACTGGGTGACTCCGCAGCCTATGGCAGTACCTTTGAATTCTGGTTTAGTGAAAAAATGCTGGCGGATACCTCAGAAAATGCAGTGATAAATTACGCAACCAAGGTAGGGCAAGGGCAGTTCTGGACACAGGAAAACCTTAAGGTGGGCCATGAATATTCCTTCTATATTCGTACGATAAATAGTTATGGCAAATCAGCGTTTGTCGAGGCATCTGGCATACCTGAGAGTCTTCCAGCGGATATTTTAGATGAGATTGATAAAAAAGTTAACGACACAGAAGCGATTAAGCAGCTTAAATCAAGCATAGACAGCAGTAACGAAGCAATCCTGGAAGATGCCAAAGGCCTTAACGGAAACTTTCAGCACTTTGTACGTGAAAACGGCAAGATGAAGGCTGAAATTGTCAGGGTTGATAATTATGTCGTTACAGAAACCAGAGCTTTAGCGGAGTCAGTTCATCAGGTCAGAGCGACAGCGGATAAGTCCTGGGTGGCAGCACAAAACTCGCTACAGGCAAAGTATGACCTGAAGAAGGGCGAGGCCTCTGCAACTTTTACGAATCTCGTCAAGATTGTTTATGATGGAGTTTCTTACGACACAGGGCTGGTTATTGGTGCTGAATTAAAAAAGGGAAAAGTGACTTCGACGATGGGATTTAACGCGCAACAATTTGCGTTTTACAATCCGGTTAATGGCAAAATGGCGCTGTTTATGTATATGCAAGAGGGCCGCGCTTATATCAATGAAGCCCTTATTAATAAAGCCTGGCTAAATAGCGTCATCGTTGTTGATAAAGTTCAGTCTGAACACTATGAGCCCGCGAAATCGGGTTTTATCCTGGATGTGAAAAATAACAGGTTTGAAATGAATTCGAATGCCAAAGGTAGCAGGTTTACATTTGATGGCACTGGGTTACGTCTTTTTGATGCAGACGGACAAGTTAGAATTGAAATTGCTTTGGAGTGAATATGAAATTCTTTCTCCCCGTTTTTAAGATCTATCATGCTGGAGGCGAGATAGACAACATTTTACAATCATTTGGCTATGTTATTCATTCAGAACAGGTTGATTTCAAAAAGACGGGTTTCCAGTTTGATTCACGTTTTCTTGAAGGGGGCGGGAAAATCATTGCGATCCCCCGTATCGATATTGAATTGGGTAACAATCGTTATCCGACTATTGAAAACGTTGAAATCAAGGGTAATACCGTCACTTGGGAATATACCGATTTTTTCACCAGGTCTTCAACAATTCCCGTCATTCATGTATTTAAATTGACACGCTATGGTATTTAAATATGAAACCCACGATCAAAATCAATGGTTCTGAACTTGGCCTTTTTTCTTCATTAACTTATGTTCTGGAACGATTAATCGATTGCAGTAAAGAAGGCACGCCAGATCTTAACGTAGGAGGATTTAAAAACCTGGTATACAAGGTAAAACATCCCGATATTTTAAATCAATATCTTGTTTTCCATAGAAACGCACGTATGGAAGGTAATTATCTAACCTATACTGATGCGTTAAAAAAAGGCGATACCTTTGCTGTTCGCGGACATAATACGACGAATGTTTATATCTACCGACCTCAACTTCTATCTGATGCGAATGAAAAAGCTTATTTGAAAATTTACAATGAAAAAGGGGGATTATTTTATACCTCCAACAATTTACCCTTAAAAATAGCTGATGTCTTAACTGGGCCTTTCCCAAATGAAGGACATATAGACCAAATGGCTTTAGTTTATATTAATACGGTATATCAACCCGCTAATGAAGCCGTAGCGGAAATTTGGGGACACAGCGTTTCAAGTGATGGCATTGTAGCAATCACTAAATGGACATGTCCTGGCTATGGGCGTAAAGATTGGGGTTACGTTAATAATTTTGGGGCACTTCTGGCCTATGCGCCAGACGCTTATCCGAGATGGAAGTAAACTTTTAGGAAGTCATCATGTTATACAACACAGGCACCGTAACAATAGTGTCAGGGTCAGCTATTGTCAAAGGCACGGGCACAAAATGGAACAGTAATAACCCACTGGTATCAGCGGGGATGTTAATGCTTATCAAAAATGGCGATATGAACTATCCCTACATGATTAAAGCCGTTAACAGTGGTACAGAACTGGTTTTAGCGGAAGCCGCAACATTTAGTGCTACTGACACCTCTTATACGATTAATCTTACTGAACCTAACAACAATAGTGATGCAGCCAGGGCACTCGTCGCTGCAAATAGTTACATCCTGTACTTTCTGCAAAATATGGATACGTGGATGGGAGATAATGGTGTCGTTGAACTCACGTTACCGAGTGGGAAAACGGTTAAATTAGAATCGCTTAAAGGGCTACAGGAATTAGCTGCGGGGAAGACGGACCTAAGTGTTGAGGAAATAAAGAAAGCACTGGAAGGTAAGGCCGATGCAAGTAGTGTTGAGGAATTAAAGAAAGTAATAGCGGGAAAAGTAGGTGCAAGTGCTATTGATGAAATAGAAAAGTCACTTAAAAACATAGAAAAGTCACTTAAAGACAAGGCGGATGCAAGTAGCATTAAAGAACCAGATATTTATTATCCGGTCGGTGTCCCAATTCCCTGGCCGCAAGCGACAGTACCAAAAGGCTATCTCATGTGCGACGGTCGAGAATTCAACAAAGTCGAATGTCCCAAATTAGCACAGGTTTATCCTTCTGGCAGACTGCCTGAATTGCGTGGTGAATTTATCCGGGGATTTTCCAACGGTAGAGATAATGTTGATGTAGGAAGAACAATATTAACCACTCAGGGGGACGCTATCCGAAATATCACTGGACGCATACAATATGTGAAGTGCGGAAATGCGCCATATCTTAAGGACAATCTTTTTGTAACAGAAGACGGTTATTTCCATACATATTTAAGGGGGAATGGGGCTTGGGATACTTGGGGTTTAACTTCTTCTTTTGATATTTCTCGTGTCGTGCCAACGGCCGAGGAAAACCGTCCGCGAAATGTCGCATTTTTATATATTGTGAGGGCTGCATAATGAAATACAGTTTAGACATCACCAATGATATTCCGGAGAAGGCGGTTAAAGCGAGAATAGACGAAAGAGGTTTTGTGATATTGACAGGGTATCTTCAAGTTTACCGCTATTCTGATTTAACAAGAGAATACACGCGTACACTATGGGTCTATTCCAGGGATGGATCAGGTATCGCAGCGGGCTCTACGCTGGAAGCACCTAAAATACCTGATAATGATGAAATTGCCATTGTTCGGAGCAAAGATGGCAAAAAATGGTTATATTTGACAGACCACAGAGGAAAGACGGTATATGATATCACTAATCGCGCTCCCTCCACCATCGCGTATATCGGCGATCTTAAAGCCGGTTTCACCTTTTTAGAGCCTAAAACGCGGTTTGATTACTGGGACGGAGAGAAGTGGGTCACTGACAAAAAATACGAGAAAAAAGACGCTATCCAGTCTGCAAAATATGAAAAACACTATCAAATTGATAGCGCCTCAGAAATCATACAACCATTGCAGGATGCGGTTGATTTAGATATGGCAACGGATGAAGAAAAAATCCAATTAAGAAATTGGAAATTTTATAGATTAAGTCTTCATCGGAAGGATATCTCAACTGCACCTGATATTGACTGGCCTCCAGAACCGGAATAAGCGTTATATTAGCAGTGTAGAAAAATGTTAACCTCAAACTCTTCCATGCGTATTAGTGGCTTTGTGAGAGCTAGAGGTTATTTTTCTTGGTGTTTAATCAAAAGCAGTACACAGCCAAGAAAAATAATTTGTACATATCTGTGTATATAATAAAAAATATAGACTAATTAATGTTGTTTAACTCATTGATTTATAATATATATTTAATTTTATTTTTATTCTACCGATAAATAAAAATTAACGAAGTTTTTTAATCAGCTTGCTTCTATCTATGCAGTGGAAAGACAAGCAGATGGAAATTTTACTTTTATTATGGGGAATTTTATTAAAAAGAAAAATATTGCTAATCAACAAAATGACCAGAAAAAAAATTAAATTGTTTTTCAGTTAACCATAATGAAATATAAACTATTGAATTAGCTAAGCTTATTGATAATCGACAGCAAGTAAAAATTGACGATAAAATGGCAATAAAATTTATTTCTATAGATGAAAAAACACAAACCATTCAGCTGTAAATTATTAAAAATAAAAAATTTTCAATAAAAAAATAACTATCGATAGCCAGTTTGCCGATGAAATAAAGAATTTTGTCCAACAGCATAAACAAGATTTAGATAAATATAATATATTTAAATAAAAGTAACGGCTATTACGATGTTTATCGTAATTATTATGGGCATAATAATTGTTATTCAGCAACAGAATATTATTGAGAGGAAAAAACAGCTGATAAAAACAATTTAATGATAAAACATATGATGATCTTAATATAACATTGGTTAATTATTATTAAATTATTTACCAACGCCACCTTTTCGCTGGTGTAATAATTTCCGGTAATGGAATATCCCATGGCGCGACAGGAATTTTATCAACCAATTGGCAATCATGAGCTAGTCCAATCGGATAGAAGTGTTTTTTTTGCCAATTGGCGAGTAGCCTATCATAAAATCCCCCTCCCATGCCTAATCTATACCCCTGTTTATCAAATGCGACTAAGGGTACAAATAGAATATCTAATTGCTTTATTGGTAAGATATCCATCAGATTAAGAGCAGGTTCAGCAATATTAAAGCGATTTTTTATCAGTTGAGTATCTGGGTGATAGTGTAAAAACAGTAGCTGATGGCGACTAAAGGGGTGCAAAACAGGCAGGTAAATTTTTTTATTTTTTGCCCACAGATATTCGATTAATGGGCGTGTATTGAGCTCACCATCGAAAGGAAGAAATAGGGTAATATGGTTAGCACTGGAAATACAGTGATGTTGTAAAACAGTTTTTAATATTTGATCAGCGGCAATAATTTGTTCAGTTTTGCTAAGTTGCTGCCGCTTGAATCTTATTTGTTGCCGAATTGTTTGCTGATGTTTATATAAAATATTTACCATAATTATATTGCTGATATATTCTCTATTATTAAATAATAGCCCTATTTAGATTTTTTACAAAATAACAGCCACTTTTCGTATGAATTCTATTCTTAAGGTTTGTAATATTGCAAGACTTATTATTTTTTAATCTAAAATGTAATTCAGATATGCAAGTTAAAACAGTACCAGTACCCGATTTTTTCTTTTCTCAAGGAAAAAAAATTTTATTCCCTCATAGTGAAAGAAGTAAATTATTAAGTGAAAAATTTTATATGAGAAGTAATGAGAAATAGATAAATGGTCCATTTAATCGGGGTATTTCAAAGTTTGTCTATGATCTATATGTGTCAAGTTGTTCCGTAGGATTCCTTAAAGGTGAGTTATTTCTTGAATCGTTTAAAAAATTAGGGGAAACTGCTAATAAAAAGATAGATCCTAATCTAGATTATTTATAATAAAATAAAATTTGAATCAACAAAAATTCACACTGATACAAAATTGAATGAAGTATTAAATGAAACGGTTTATTGGCATTACTTTATGAATGGTCTTAGTCACCTTAGTAATTTTAATTTGCTTAAGTTAGACGATGTTTCTAATACTGATAGGGATAGTTCATTAAATGATAAAGATCTTTATATTTTTTTTATAGGATCTATCATAGTGCTATTAAGCATAATATAATGAAAATTTACAATATTATAAATAGTATGATGATCTTTTTTCCTGTTGGAAAATTAAATGGTTAATAGCAGATATTTGATCTAAAAATAGCATTCTTAACGAATTTATATCAGCTAAAAAAGAAATGCTGAGCAATTACACGTTTGATCAGAAATTTACCTTATTTAATCGTGGTATTCAGATGTAGTATTATATTTTCCCAGAAGGAATCTATTATCAAGCAGGTGTTACGATAAATTATTTTGTTGAAAAAATTAATGAATTGACTTTTGCTGTTGATTTTTTGTTTGCTGATATATTTTTTGTGCTCATACGATGATGTTTGCTTCTGAAGTGGATAAACTAACTGGGAATGAAACGTTTTCGTTTTTTGATCCTAATTTAGGTGTTTATTATTTTGATAATGTGGATGAATGTAAAAATTTTATTGATTGTTTAACTTATGCTATGGAGATAGATAAATCTGATAATGATTATAAATTTTATCTAAGTGTTTATATGAAGAACGATAACAAGGGTGATTATTAAAGATAACAATTTTATAAGAAAAAGTTGATTTAACCATATTGAATAAGCGAATCGAATCAGAAGAGACAATTAAATTAAAGGATAAAGTGTCAATAAAATTTTTAGATTATGATAAAGAACATAACCTGATCGAATTAAGTTTAACAAACCATGGTAGGTTATTTAACGAAAATAAACTTATTTTTATTGATCATATTTCTCTTGATTACATTAATTAATATATAAAAAATAATTTTGAGAAGTTGCTAGCGGTTCTGATAGAAAAAAATCTATCTGGGTAATGATAAATGTGATTTTGGCTGTTTCTCTATTTTACCAATTTCTGATGAAAATAAGCTTTTGCATATTATGAATAAGAAAAAGGCCATGGATGTTAATGCGATTGGATTAATGGTTTAAACAATAAAAGTTATTTTAGTTAGTTATTATAAAAAATTAGAGTGACTTTTGATCGTTAATCAAATTTACGATTGTATAAGGAAGTCATTTTTATTATATCTACAGTCGGTATTGTGGTTGCAGATAATGTTAATTCATGGCATTCAACAACATTAATTAATTTCTGTTGGTAATTGTCAATTTCGTTATTTATCCTTTAATTTCCTATCGCCATAATAAAACTTTGCTAAAGTAGTGAACAATTACTTCTAACAATAGATTCATATGCAAAAATATAAATACATACTTGGTGTTTTGCAAAGAAGGATACGCTTGAGCTAAAAACTAAGAGGAGAACTCCAAGATGCCGTTGCTGGCTGTAACCCTTGAACCCGAGGTTCAAGGTGAACGTAGCATCGTTAACTTTAGGCTTCCTAGTGGCTAGGTTTTCTTTCCCTAGCTGCCCAGGCATGCACACCATAATACAGATATCCACATTCTAAATGTTTGAAATATCGGCTCAGGGGACTCACCTGCTGACGAGCACCTCAGAGAATTCTAAACCATATCCTATATCTCTATTGAATGAAAGTAAATACAGAAATCAACCTATTCTTACTCTATTTTGGTACTAATGTTGTGTTGTTCATCGCTTTTATTCTAACGGAGTGATTGTTCGTCCAGTAATGCGCGCTTGCTCTTGCAATGCTTGTTCAATCGTATGTTGCAATACGCGGATTTTTTGTTCCATATTATCAGTGTAGTCCTGTGTTTTGATTTTTTCTTGCGCAAGTTCATGACAAATGTTTAAAGCTACGATAAAAATAAGTTGTTCGGTATTTGTGACACCAGTTCGATTTTTTAGATCTTTTAGCCGTTGCTCAAGCTCAGTCGCAGAAGATTTTAAGGCATCTTGTTGTTCTTTGGGGCAATTAACCCTTAATGTTCGTCCTAAAATTTGAATATCAACAGGTTGTGAAGACATTATACCTTCCTGATTATGTGGGGAGACGGAAATATGATGGTAAAATTTCGCTGCCCATAATTCTATTAATGCTATTAGAATAAGTCTGAGTAATATATGTGCAATTTGTGCACTTATCTAGTATAGCAACCGTCCTTGATGGTAGTATATTACATATCAATATTATTAACGTAACTGAGCAGACATGCCAATAAAGAAATCTTTACCTAATTATCAAACTCTTGAGCTACTATTGCAACAGTAGAATGTTGCTTTAACAGTCGCAGAAATGCATGGTTTAATTGCGGGCCTAATTTGTGGGGGTAGTAATGATTATAACTGGAAAAAGCCAATTTATGAGCTAACCAATGATAGCTTAACTTTCTCACTGATATTAACTAACCCACTACGTGAATTTTATGACTTTACATTTGCATCTTTAGATAATAATGATTTCATTTTTAATTTGTTGTTACCTGAAGATGGTAAGGTGTTTGAGCGTGCGGATGCTTTAGCTATTTTTTATTAGGCTTGGGTGTTACACAACTTAAGTTGATGGAAAAAAAAGAATTAAAAGCACTTTTTACGGTTACGGATTTAAGCAATATTGGTATGTTGGGTTATGATAAAAATGAAGACTAAAATGAGTTAGAACAGGTTTTGGAAGAGATCATTGAGTATGTTAAGGTTGGGGTTCAGCTCTGCTTTATTACCTTTATGGAGGTAAAAGATCGGCGAGTAAAAGCAAAAAACGATAAACCAACATTACATTTATAGGCGTAATATTCTAACCTATTTTATTGCGTGATCGCTTAGGGAAGAAGGCATGACTCAACAACCATTTATATCTCGTCGTCATAGGTTATTAAAAAAAATGGCATCTGCCAGTGCGGCTATTTTTTTTGCCGCTCCGTCTGCTCAGCGAAATGCAGATTGTGAATATTCTTATCGGCAACATAGTGATTTTCTCTATTTAACTGGCTTTAGTGAACCAGAAGCGGTATTGGTTATCATTAAATATAATGAAACCTCCAATTATACTATACTTTTTAATCGTCTGCGCGATAAAGCAATGGAAACCTGGTTTGGTCGTCGTTTAGGGCAGCAAGCAGCGATTGCAAAATTGGGCGTGGATAAGGCATTACCGTTTACTGAAATTGATGAACAATTTTATCAATTATTAAATGGTTTAGCCGTTGTTTATCATGCTCAAGGCGAATTTGCCTATGCGGATCAGATCGTTGTTGTAGCACTTAATCGGTTAAGGCAAGGTAGTCGGCAAAAATTAAAAGTCCCATCTACTCAGATTGACTGGCGGCCAATGCTTCACGAAATGCGGTTATTTAAATTACCCGAAGAGCTTACTCTGATACGTCAGGCTATCAAGATTTCTGCCGGTGCGCATATTAGAGCGATGAAAGCCTGCCAGCCTGGCATGTATGAATATCAACTGGCAGCAGAAATTGAGCATCAGTTTGCCAGTCAAGGCGCAAAAGCGCCAGCTTATACTACCATTGTAGGCAGTGGAGAACATGCCTGTATTCTGCATTACACAGACAATGATGCTGTGATGAAAGCGGGTGATTTAGTCTTAGTTGATGCCGGCGCAGAATATCAAGGTTATGCCAGTGATATCACTCGTACCTTTCCAGTCAATGGTAAATTTAGTCAACCGCAGCGTGAAATTTATGACATTGTATTAGCGGCATTAAATACCGCTTTAACCTTATACCGACCAGGCGTCACGATTCATCAAGTGATGACAGCGGTTATAAAAATTAAGATCGAAGGTTTAGTTAAGTTAGGTCTTTTGCAAGGTGAGGTCGATAAACTTATCGAAAATAAAGCGCATTTGCTTTTTTTTATGCATGGTTTAAGTCATTGGTTAGGACTTGATGTCCATGATGTTGGTGATTATGGTACCAACCGAGATCGTTTATTAGAGCCTGGTATGGTACTGACCGTTGAACCCGGGCTTTATATTGCCCCGGATGCTAATGTGCCTGAAGCTTATCGAGGAATTGGTATCCGTATTGAAGATGATATTGTGATCACTGAAGAGGGTAATGAAAACCTTACAGCCGCTATTATTAAAGATCCTGACGCGATAGAGACACTGATGGCAGCAGTAAAGTAGGTAGAGGTATTTGAAACGATGAAAGTGATTATTGTTGGTGGTGGTATGACGGGTGCATCATTAGCACTTGCTATTTCCGCCTTAAGTCAGGGAAAGATTCAGATTTCATTAATTGAAGCGAGGTTACCTAATAAGGCTCATCCTGGTTTGGATGCTAGAACTATTGCACTGGCTTATGGTACCTGCCAACAGTTTAATCAAATTAGTATATGGTCTGGTTTAAAAAAGTATGTGACGCCAATTACTGACATTCATGTTTCTGAGTATGGTCATGCTGGTGTGGTTAATATGAGAGCGGAAGATTATTCTCTTCCTGCACTCGGTTATGTTGTTGAATTGCATGATATGGGAAATTACTTATTTGAGCAGGTTATAAAAGTTCCGAGTGTTGAATTATATTGCCCTGCTGAAGTGATCGCTGTTGAGCGTACTATTGATCATGTATCAGTTAAATTAGCCAGTGGTGAAATATTAGCTGGACAGTTATTAGTTGCTGCTGATGGTAGCTATTCCATGATAGGTAAAACCTGCCAAATTGAATGGCAGCGAGAGTCTTACCAACAATGTGCAGTCATTACCAATGTTTTGACTAGCGAAGCGCCACAAGGACAAGCTTTTGAACGTTTTACTCAATATGGCCCGTTGGCAATGTTACCTATGTCTAAAGGACGTAGTTCACTGGTTTGGTGTCACCCATTAGAAAAACAGCAACATATTATGCAGTGGGGTGATGACCAATTTATGGTAGAACTGCAAAAATGGTTTGGCTGGCGGTTAGGTGAAATTCGGGCAGTTAGTGAGCGTTACTGCTTTCCGTTATTGCTTTCTCAAGCGAAAAGATTAATTAGTCATCGATTGGTTTTGGTTGGCAATGCAGCACAAACTTTACACCCTATTGCCGGTCAAGGTTTTAATCTGGGTATGCGTGATGTAATGATACTTGCCAATATAATTAGTGAAGTAGCCAATCATGGTGGTGATATGGGTGCTTATTCGGTTCTTATGCAGTATCAAATGCAGACTAGTGATGATCGCCAAAACACCATAAAGCTAACGGATAATCTGGTTCATTTATTTTCAAATAATCATCTGGTTTTTGCTATTGGCCGTAATGTTGGCTTAATGGCAATGAAAACACTACCACTTATGCGTGACATTTTAGCCCGTCAAGCAATAGGCCGATACTAACCCTTTAAGTAAGGAATATTTTATTTATGCAATCGTTTGATGTGGTTATTGTGGGTGGTGGTATGGTTGGTGTTGCGCTGGCCTGCGGCTTACAGGGCTGCGATATGAGAATTGCCGTTATTGAAAATTCACCTCCACAACATCAATTTGATCCGCAAGAACCTCCCGCACTCAGAGTATCTGCTATTAATGCAGCTAGTCAAAAATTACTCAATTATTTAGGTGTTTGGCAAACAATTGTGCAAAAGCGAGTTGGTAGTTATCAGCAAATGGAGGTTTGGCAACAGGATAGCGTTGGTCATATTCAATTTGATGCTAAGGATCATTATTTACCTGGTCTTGGACATATCATTGAAAATTCGATTATTCGTGGATCTTTGTGGCAACAGGCTCAATCAAGTACAGATATTACCTTATTAACAGACAATAGATTGAAAAAAGTTGTTTGGGGTGAGAATGAAGTCTTTATGACTTTTGATAATAAGCAGATGTTGACGGCAAGGTTAGTAGTTGGTGCGGATGGTGCTAAATCATGGCTAAGGAAAAAAGCGGATATTCCCCTTAGCTTCTGGGACTATGAACATACGGCATTAGTAGCCACCATTCGAACTGAGATGCCCCATATGCATACTGCTCGTCAATCTTTTCATAACGATAGCATTTTAGCTTTTTTACCATTACATGATCCTCATCTTTGCTCAATTGTTTGGTCATTGTCGGCAACGCAAGCACGTAGACGCCTGGATTTAGAGGTACCTGAATTTGAAAAAGAGTTAAGCGTAGCTTTGGATATGCGACTCGGTTTTTGTCAGTTAATTAGTGAACGTCAGATTTTTCCACTTGTTGGCCAATATGCGCGAAATTTTGCCGGTCAACGTATCGTTTTATTAGGGGATGCAGCTCACACAATACACCCTTTAGCGGGGCAAGGGGTAAATTTAGGCTTTATGGATGTTGCAGAGTTGATTGGACAATTGCGGCGTTTGAATACAGCAGGTAAAGATATCGGGCGGTATCTTTATTTACAAAGTTATGAACGTAAACGTAAACATAGTACTGTCCTGATGTTGGCTAGTATGCAGGGGTTGCACCAATTATTTGATGGCAATAATCCAATCAAAAAAATGGTTCGTGATGTTGGATTACTGTTAATTAATAGACTGCCAGGCATAAAACCTAAGTTGCTAAGTTATGCGTTAGGATCACATGATATGCCTGAATGGTTAGCAAAAGTCACGACAAATTCCTCAGAATCAGAAACAGTGTAACTTATTGGCACAACCTCTTCATCTATTGTTTTACGGGGAATAACTCTGTCAGCTTAAAATAGTCATTTCAATTAATTTAATTCAGCAACTTTGTTTATTATTTTTGCAAGTATCGCGACTCTGTTTTTAAGATCAATGTTTTACTCTATCCATAGGTATTTTGATTTAACAACTTAATTTGTCTATACCTATTAATGAGGAATACAGAGCAATGACGGTAAAACAGACTTCATTATATGATCAGCATTTGGCGTGTAATGAACTATGATTGATTTTCATAGTTGGGTGGTGCCATTATTGCATTATGGTTCTCAAATTGATGAACACCATGCTGTTCGTACTGCAGCATGTTTGATATTTTATTTCTTATCTGACAATTATTGATCTACACAGTGAACTGTGCTGAGGTTTTTTACTTTATTTATTAGCCAATGATGTAGCAAAACGGAAGCAACCTGGTGAAGCGCTCTATACTGGTATGTTAAATGCTTCTGGAGGAGTGATCGATAATTTAGTTTCTGCTATTTTGATGATGACTAATATCGCTTAATTGCTAATTCTGTCACCTGGCAAAAGATTTAGCTTGGATTAATGAATATATTAAAAATTACCTAATTGATGTGCAGGTACGTGATGATCTGGCATTCATTGCTATACAGGGTCAAGATGCACAACTGAACGTGCAATCTCTGCTTAATGAACAACAAAAAAACCGAGGTTATTGATATGCCACTTTTCTATGGTAAATGAATCGATACTGGTTTATTTCTACTGTAGGTTATACCGGCTAATTAGGTTATGAGATAGCACTTCTGAAAGAGCAGACCGTCAATTTTTTGCAAAATTACTTGATTTAGATATTAAGCCTGCGAGATTGGCGGCGCGTGATACTTTTTGTCTATAAAATGGAATGAATTTTTATGGGTATGAAATGAGTGAATTGTTGTTACCACTGGCTGCTAATATGGAATGGACAATTGCCTGGCAGCCAGAAGAGCGCTATTTTATTGGACGAGATGCGTTGGAAAGACAACGTCAGGTAGGCACAGAAAAATTGGTTGGTTTAGTGATGCGGGATAGATAAACATTGCAAGCTGATTTACCGGTTCGTTTTATTGATTCAGTAGGTAAGTTGTGTTAAGGGAGCATTACCAGTGGTACATTTTCGCCGACGTTAGTTAAGTATTGCTTTAGCACGAGTGCTATTGAATATTGGAATGCAAGTGGTTGTGCAAATAAAAAAAACATGAGATGCCAGTTCAGGTTGTAAAACCCGGCTTTGTTCGTTATGGCAAAGTATTAATTAACTAAAATTATGTTATTATATTTTTTACGCTTGGTTTATTAAAAATTAGCTGGTTAGAAATACTAAAATAGTAACAAGTGTAATTAATTAAATACTACTTGAATCAGTTATTTTTATTCAATAAAACTAAATATAATTTATGATGTTGGTGAACAGCGTATTGAATTTTTATAGCAATTACATAGTGATTATTTTATTTAAATCTTTTTATTAGATTATTTTTATGTGTTTAAAATAATTATTATTAAATATGAAGTATATATGAATGAAATAAATATGGAAGAACCATATAAAAAACTAATTGATTGGATTAAATCTTTAAGGCAGAACCCGCATTATAAACCAAGCTTATGATAGTGACTCAAAACTTACTTTATCCACAGGGGATATCATTGGCGCTTATCAATATGAAGTTTTATAAAACTAAAATACTTATATATCAAATAGATAAAAATTAATTATCACTATAATTCACTATTCATTCACTATAAATTTTAAATTTCAATCCAACTATTATTCCTATCATCTTGATATTTAGCTGTCATTTCTGCTGATTTATGTCCTAACAATTTACGAGTAAATTCACTTCCATTTTTTTCTGTATAGAGTCTAGCTGATAAGCTTCTAATTTCATGAAAAGATGGAGGACATCCTTCCCATACTAATTTCGTTTTATCCCTAAATTTTGTAAATTCGGCGTATATTCTTACTGCTGTAATTTGTTTTTTATTTTTTGTAATAACAAAGTCAGCATCATGATTAATGTTTTTAAAAATATCACCTAATTTTATAGACTCAATTTCAACATCAAGTGGAATAGCTACTTTAGTTTCGGTTTTTTGTTGAACTATCCATAATTTCCCATCATGAATATCTTCCCATTTCATTTTTGAAATATCAGATACCCTCTGACCTGTAACTAAAGCCAGTTTCATTGCATGAGTTAACCAGTGATTATCATCGTTAATCAAGTTAAAAATAGTGTTAAAATCATTGAGAGATAATCTTTCTCTTTGAATTTTAGCTTTTGGGTTTTTTGTTAGCTCAGCAGGGTTTAATTGCACTAAACCACTAGCTAATGCTTCTCTAAAGCAATCGATTAATGACCCTCTCAATAATTTTGCTGTTGCTTTTTTTCCTTCGTGAATAAAGGGATGAAGAAAGTCAGCAATGTTTTTCGTTGTTATGTTTTGTATAGGCGTATCTAAAAATCCCTTTCTAATTACACCTATTTTTTGTTTATGATCTTTTAATGTTTTTTCTCTTAATCCTCTTGTTTTCAATATTTCTTCATATCTATCTAAAAATTCATGGAAATAGAAAGATCCTTGTCCATCAATCCTTTCTGTAAGTGGTTTTACCTTGTCGTCATTAAGTAATAACTGATTAGCACTGATCGCCTCGCTAATTGCATAGGCTTTGTTTCTCCCTAAACCGTATTCCTTCCGTGTGCGTGGGTCTCTATATGAATAGTAGCCATTTCTTTTGTATAAGTTAGAGGGTAAATCCCGATTTTTTATCTTTCTGATTCTGGTCATGACCTATCCTTCGTAGCAACAAACTCTGATGGCTAATATCGTTAATACTGTTGACCTTGACGGCGTATTCTTCGACAAGGTACTCTCTGCCGTCTTTAATGGGTGGTGGCTGTATAAGTCCATTTCTTGCCCAAATTCTAACGGTATCCATCCGGCGTGGTCTGTCCCTTCGAGCGTTCCATTCCGCTAAAGTAATCATGTTTATTTATCCTCATTTAAAAACTCACACTATTCTCAGGTGCTTCATTGCCCCACAGATCCCATCCCTGTACTTTGTCACGAGCAAAAAGCTCAATACGTTTAACATCACCGTAGAGCTTCTCTAATCGGTAATGGACTTCTTTTGGTTTTTGGCTATGCTCACCGAGACAGGCGTAGATAACTTGTTTGATGGAAGCATCCTTGCGTTCTAGTCCTTTCCCCCTGATGGCAATTAAACAATCTTCTGAATTACTGCGGGTATAATTACCACCATTCATGCGTGTTTCAGCATTGAGTAATGCCAGAAAGTCGTCAGCATCAGACAGCTCTGCTTTTTTGATAGCTTTAGAGATCCGAACTTTGGCTAACTTATTCAACTTGACCCAGGTAAATCCTTTCATGGTTTTCACCTTAAATCCCCATGCTTCAGCTAATCGGATAGCTTCAAGCGCAAAGTTACCCGTGTACCACATGCAGAGTACCGAGTTATCATTAACGATTGTTTCTATGGATAGTCTAGTGAGGGAGTAAAAGTCAGTGGTGCTGTAGTGATTGTGTGCTGCGCCGTTTGATGCTTTGTTATGGTATTGCCAGGGTGGGTCTGCGAGTATCAGGTCATACTTCACTTCATCTCCTGTTAAGGGTTAAACATACCAGCTTTTACTTTTATGCAAGTCGTCTATTTTTTCTAACACAGTGATTTTATTGCCACCATTTCCGGTTAGTGTTCCACTTTCTCCTTCGGTATCAAATTGATATATCAATCCTTTGTTTGTTAATTTTTTCTCCCGTAACCTGATTATTTTCATCATTTCACCATGATAAATAACCTGCATCCCTGCTTTTACATGATGTAACGTTGTTTTGTATTCATGGATGTTATTCATAGGATTTATCCGGTTATTGAATAATTTCTAGTGAAGACTTTTACTGTTAGCAAATAACGATTGTAGACTGATACCGTATACATGTAGCCATGATTCAGCAGGCCATGACTTAACCTGACCATAACGAATATCCGGTACTTCGGTCGCTTCCACCTGATTCTCACGACACCATCTACGAAGTGGGGAAAATTTGTATTCTTTTCCTGTGGCATTCTTTACTGCTGTGATGGTGGCATGTTTAACGCTTTCTCCCAACCGTTCAGTGAGTGTCCGGTTTTTACGGGTAGCAGCGCTGAGTTTACCCAGTGCAGACGCTTCACGAAAGCGACTGATTTGTGATTTTGTCCGAAGTGCTTCATCTCTTTGGTCAGTAATAACCGCTTTTTCCTTTTCAGAGATAACCAGGGCTTCTAATGCTTCGATGTAATTACCCGGTAATGACGGTTGTAAAATCCGTCTTTCGCATTCAATAAAATACTGTCTTGCCTGTTTCCCTTTCTCATTGCGCTCAACCATTGATAGCTCTTTTGCCATATCGAGAGAAATGTGATAATCAATTACAGTGGCGTTGTTGGCTTTCATTTTTTTATGAAGGCGAATAAAGTCTTTATTTTCAACGAATCCATAATCTGAAATTCGTTTTTTCGTCCAATCAGCAAATTTTTGCTTACTTCCTAAAAACTCATGTAAATCACGAGCATTAACCGTCTGGATTAATTCGCCGTTGATGTTTTTTATTTCGATGTTGATTAAATTTTGCATGTAAAAATCTCTCAATAATGAAATTGATGAATGAGTATTGATGTTTGTTAAGTGATATTGATCAGGTGGGATAATCACGTTACGGTGTTAACTACTTTTTTAGCTTATGCCAAAGTATTATAATACTAATCAATGATATAGTGCTTAGCAGTATAAGGATACCATCCAGCATTCCCCCGTATAAATGTAATTCACTCAATCCCTCATGACCCCATTTGATCACCGAGAATATTCCGTGTGATGTTGTATCGGTATGAGCAATATGGCCAGCAATCAACTCAAAGACAAATGCTGCACTGATAACTAATAATGTCGTTATTAAAAATTTAATAATGTTAAGTTTCATGGTTGAACCTCTGGGTAACTACTTCTTAACACAAATCGCTTTGGCGTTAATATCCTTGAAGGTTTCGAATTCCTGTTTAAATTGTGTTGCGGTTATTTGACATTGTGTTTCGGTGTCGAACTCCTGTGTATGGACGCTGGCAAAGTCCTTCGATGTGTAGGGACTGGCGTACATGGCTAAGATTAAAATCCACATGATGGTTTATCCTGTTACGGGAAAGGGTTGAATTCAGGGTTTTGTTGCTGAGTATTAATTGATGTATTTATTGGCTTACGTTCATCTTTGTCTTTCAAACTGTTTAATAGGTTTTTAACTGCCTGAGCGGGTTTATTTTCAACTTTCTCCAAAAGTGTTTGTTCTGTGTTAGCAACAAATGGCATACGGATGTCAAAACTGTAACTTTCATTGCCGTTTTTCTTGGTTCTCAGGACTTTCTGTAAAACAAGGCCTACTTTGTTGCCATGAAATTCTGGGGCAACCAGATGATTGTTGTGTGTCACGGAGGTTACGTACTGAATTCCGATACATCCCATGATGGCATTAACCATATTCTGACCGAAAGGGTTGACTGTACCGTCATTTTTCTTGCAGCAAATACTCAGATAGTTAACTTTTCTGCCATCATCTGATTCACCTGAGAATTCAATGAATTCAGCACCATTATCACTGTGGGTCAATTTAGCCTCGGTGATAGTGATGATATATGCGCCTGTCTCACTAATAAAACCGCCCTGATAAGCGGTAAGGGCGGATTCTTCTGTATAGGTAAAGATAACGTTGTGGTTCATGTGTTGTTTTCCTTTTGTTGACAAAAGTTTACTCTTTCGATTTCTGCTTTGAGTTTGTTAATAAATGTTTGAACGGTCTGTTCAATTTCGTTAACCAGTTTGTCATCCTTGATAATCCGGATTTTATAGTAGGCAAGATTAGGTGGGAGTCTGTCATCATAGCTGATAAAATCGCACCAGTTTCTGCCTGTACACATCATTTGCCCATGCATTTGTAACAGATATTCGTACTTGGGTTTACCTGTGATAATGGTTTCGATATGGGTGGTGGTGTTGGGACATTTTATTTCGATAAGTCCATCATCATTAACTAAACCGTCAGGACTAGCACCGAAGCCTTCGATGGTGGGATGCGGAACAAAACCGGTTTCAGTGACAGTGACATCAAACTCATTGAGGCAGTATCGTTCTCTGGCTTTAGGCTCAAGAGCGATACCCCGTTCAATGGCATTATTGGTTTTTATTTCTTCCCTTTGTCCGGTAAGGGTTTCACAGACTAACTGCATGAGGTAGTTTCGTTGTGTTGTTCCCTTGCCTTTGGATAACACTTTGTGTAAATTGCTGGCGGTGACCTTCCCCAGTCTTACCTGAAACCACTCGTCTGTTCTTTGTTTCATGATTAGCCTCATTTTTCATTGCGATGTTGTGATAAATATCCATCTTGTTTTTTTCACCAATGATTTCCGTTTCCTCTGGTGTTAACTGTTGCCAATACGATTTCATTGATTCAACCCCGTCTTGTGCCGCCGTTTTTAATTCCTTGATTAACTGCTCATAATGGGTTTTTTGCTGTGCTTTTTCTTTCTGTATCACAATTTTTTCTGGTTCAGGCAAATCTTCACCCGCATAGATGTAAAACCCTAGTCCAAACATCGAAATGGCTTTCGTCAAACAGCGCATGAGGGTTTTATTGATGTCAACCGAGTTAGGATTAGAAATGGCCTGATTTCTGTAATCCATAATGGGCAGCCACATTTTGCGGGAAAATTCGTTATCACTCTGTTTGATTGTGAGCGTTAATGACACCATGGCACTGCCATCATTGTTATAGCTGACGTCATCAATGACATAATAGGATTCTGGGTAGTGCGCCATTAATACGCCCCACGCCCAAGCCCATGAAAGATAAGAGCGGCCGTTTTTCTTTTCTATCTTTTCGTTAACGTTAATTGCAGAAAGCGTTTCCCAAACTTGTTGTTGAAAACTTTTTTCTTTTTCGGTATGCTCTGCGCCGCTCATAGATATTTCCTCTTAGGTGCTTGAAGAGCTTCGTACAGATGTATGTGCTCACTTTTGAAATGGCTAAACATTGCCTTCCAGATATCGTCCCAATCCTCATTATTGAGTTTCTTCATGACTGAGGAAGGAAGGCAGTCATAGACAGGCTGTACAAGCTCGTTGATTTGTTCATCCAGCCTGTCTTCCCAATAAGCAACTTCTTGTTGTTGTTCGTACCAGTAATCTTGCATTGCGTAAGGATTCATGTGGCCTCCTATCTTGCTAACAGTAAAACGAGGCTTGCCAACAAAATTATTAGCAAGGTGGGGATAATTTTTAGGGCTCCTTTTTTAGAGAAGCTGTCACTATTTAAACGATAGCGAATCTCCTGCTGTTTAAGCTGGTTCATGTTTTTATCTCTTTATTAATTGAAAAGTTAAAAAAGAAGGTTGATTAAGCTGCGATTTCTGGATTTAACAGTTTTGCTAATTTGGCAAGCCCTTTAGGCGTGATGCGAACCTGTGTTTTAATTTCATTAATGCCATCAGTTCGGGTAATCGTTGTCACTTTGTGTTCAATCAGTCCCTGTTGAATTTTATCCTGATAACCAATCCAGGGACTACCCAATCGTCTGTAAATCCATTTATTTTCACTCAGGAAATCAAATAGCTCTTTGGGACGTAGTTGTAGCTGCTTGGCCGTATCTGTTACACACATAGCACCATCGGATTTAGCGATGCGTTCCAAGGCGGCTACATCCGGTTTCATTTCTGTTATTTTATGAGTGAGTTCTTTATTGTGTTTCTTTTCCTGTAATAAGTTTTCCAATACAGCAATTTCATCATTAGGATTAAATCCGAGTAATTTCTCTTGCTCTAGCTGTTGCCATCTGTCGACTAATCTTGCTGTAAATTCAGGGCAGAGTTGAGCAACCACAATGATGCTGTCTCGTTTTCCTTGTTCTCCCTGAAATACATAAACGTCAGTGAAGCGATTTGGGCTATTTGATTGTTTATTCTCAACTTTCTCAGATTGAGGAAGTTGAATAATCTCACTCTTAGCCAATGTTTCAATAGTCCGTTTTACGTTATCGTGACGTTTGTTAACGAGTTCAGCAATTTCTAACGAAGTCATTTGAAGTTTACTAGTGAGTAAGTTCATGTTGGATGCCCTTTAGTTAATGGCGGTTGATAATGGTTAGATTTCTGAAAGTTTGATGTTTTCAATAAAATAGGTATTAATCGCTAACTTTGCTGCCTGTCTTGAGAGTGTGAGTAGGATGTTGTCTTTGTTCATGGTTCCCCCTTATGCCACCTGACTATATTTGTCGTGGGTGAATTCACCGTTCCAGTCTTTCTTCATCGGTAGCCTACTCTTTAGGTATTGTCGATATAGCCATGAAGCCCCATTTTTTAACAGAACGATTTTGTAACACTGACGTTGTCCGAAATCGGTTGTCACAATGTAGGATGATTCGGTTAGATATTTATCTCGTGCATAAGCATGGACACGCCATAGATGAGACTTGTAGATATCCTTTTCTGCATCGTAGAGAAAATGACGCTCCTGTAGAAAAAGGTTGACTTGATTAATGTTTACGCCATTAAGCTGTTTGCAAAACTGGACAGGTGACATGCCCACCTGGAACAGGTTTTTCAAACTATCGATTTCGGTTTGCTGTTCTTTATTAACTAACGATAAGTGTTGAACCTTTTCGGCCATTTCAGCGGCAAGCCTTAGCGCTTCAGGAAGTGTTTGTGGAATAACATGGGTAGCCGTTTTTGCCTGTCTTTCACATTCAATAAAATACAGTCTGGCCTGTTTACCTTTTTCGTTACGTTCAACCATTGAAAGTTCTTTTGCCATATCGAGGGAAATTGCGTATTCTTTAAGCATTTGCTGTCTAGAATTCGCGCTCCCCGAAATTGGGGAGCTCAAATTTTCTACAATTATGTAGTCCTGATTTTCAATAAATCCATATTGCTTAATTCTGTCTTTTATCCATGTGGTAAAATCTTTCCCGATTTCCAAAAACGCATGTAAATCACGTGCATTAACGGTCTGGATTAATGCGCCGTTGATGTTTTTTGTTTCGATGTTGATTAAATTTGACATAAGGATATCCCTCAAAGTTAATTGATTAATGATTGCCCCTGTAAAAAGGGGCGTTAGGATTATTTAGTTACGTTGGAGAAAATGGGTGAGTTCAGCTTTATGCCAGTTTGATAGCGCACCGTTTAGTATTAGCTGATTATCCTGTGTAGCCTGAGATAACAAAGTTTCAATCTCAGCGATAACTTTGTCGGCATTTTCACGTTTGCGGATAATCCGTTTAATCGCTGTTTTTTCTGCATCGGCTATCACACCTTGCAGATGCTCTGTCACCTGCCAGATGCCCTCACATTCCGTAGCGATAGAAGGGACTAGCCGTACTTCCATCGGGTAAGGTGAAGGAATGCCAGTAACTTCCCTTAATGCATACCAGATAGCATTATTCCATGCGTCCCTGAAACGAAAGTTTTGTGTCATGAGTGCAATGATACGGGCGAGATGTTGGGTATCTTTGTTGCTGAACTTTTCGTGCGCTTCAGGGTGGTATTTGGGATGCTCATATTTACCTGTTTTGCGAATCGAGGGGAGGACTTCATTAAATACCCAATCCTGAAATTGTTTTGCTTCTGGCTTATTACTACGGAAAATCACACGATAAAGGTTAGGTTCATTGACAAAAGTTAATTGTTGGTTTCCGCCTTTTGTGGAGGTTACATGTTTTGTAAGCCCTTTATTATCCATTCGGAAACGTTCAGGACTTGCAACAATAATAGATAAAATTTCACATACATCTTTCAGGCAAAACCAAGGTTCACCGTTGATTATCTGAATACGTACATTATGAGTTTCTTGAAAAGAAAAGGAAATAGCTTGTGCGGTAGTCATAATTTGACCTCCGATGGTTAACTTAAATTAATCACTACCTAGAGGTGTCAAACTCGTTGGTGGTGAACTGAACAGGGTTGACACTACCGGAGTTAACCAACCGGCCAGCTTTTCAGCTGCCCTATCCAGCTCACCATTGAAAGGTATAGCTAGATTACGACATTAAAAAACACGCTCGCGGCGTGTCAGTCTGTCGCGGTTAACTCAGCGGGGTGTCAAACCCGGCACCTGATTTATCAGATGCAAGTAAACTATAGCGCATGATTTCTTCTTTCGTCAATGTTTTATTATGCTGCAATCCCGTTCATCATTACACCTAACAATCTAGGAAACTGGTTATCGTAGAAGTGAGGTTGAGTCTGACGGGGATTGTTAGGGTCAGTCAGATTTTTACCAAACTGCAATCCTTTTTCTGTCAATGACCAGAACAGTTTTTCCTTATCAGGATGTTTACTACTGGGACGCGATTTACGCTCAGCAAGTCCTAGCAGTTGTAGCCGCCGATAACCAGATTGTGCCGTATAGGGTTTGCCATGAAGCAATAAAAGCTCCGTGAAAGAATGCGTCACTTCACTTGAACCTGTTAAGCTCCCCTCTGGCGCATCAACAGCGTAAGCTGGCAATATATCAGGCATACCAAGGGACGATTGTAGTTTCTTCATTGCACCAAGTAGACCAGAAGGGGCGATCCGCAGCTCCTGCTTGTAAAAAGCGATCATGGCTAAGCCAGCGTGTACTTTTTCGGTTAGCGGTTGTGTAGGTGTAGAAATAACTTCACCAAAAGTACGAATTACTTTGAGATGGAAAGCTGCACTAATCCACATGGCGTATGCGTAAACTAGTTCTTTCGCAACGTAGGTTCCCTGCTCTGTACCTCCTTTAATAACCGATGGGGGAATTCCACCATCGCTCACGAATTGAGCAACTAATTCCTGAGTCTTATCATTGGCAAGCCAATATTTAGGTCTGTCTTTTTCCAGTTCGCCAGCGGCTTTATGTAAATCATTAAGACAATAACGCCCGAAAGCGTCTTGACGAACAACGGTATTTTCAATAATAACTAATTTAGACATAAAAATATTTCTCCGTAATTAAACGAATTAAGTTATAAATGTGAAAGATTTTGCAGATTGAGCCCTAAACCCGTTATACTTACCAAAACAGGAGGATTCGCTATGGGTCAGGTTGCATTTGATACACTACAGGCATCAGAAGAACTAGAAAGTGCTGGTATTTCGAGAGAACAGGCTAGAGCTATTTCACTTATCGTACGTAAGTCACATGAGGTTGCTGATGTAGCGACAAAAGCGGATATTGTTGAGGTAAATCGCAATATTGCTGATGTCCGTAAAGACTTATCGGCTGAGATAGCACTAGTCCGTAAAGATGTCGAACATATTGCTACTGGACTACTTTTAAAACTTGGTGGTGTAATCGTTGTGACTATTAGTGCGGCAACGGCAATACTAAAATTTTTCTAATCCCTGTGTTGCAGGTTCAAATCCTGCACAGCCCGCCAATTTCCCAGTATATCTTCATCAGTCTTAAATTATCTTTTTTAAGACGCTTATTTTCTTTTGTTAAGCACTGTATAATTTCTTTGAAAGTTTTTGTTTCCATGTCGTCGTCATCACGAATATCAATGCTGCTTAAGTATTTCGCATCGCTCAAATTACGACTGCCATTAGTCACCCCAACCAAATTTCCCATATTTGGGTGTTTTGCCGTTACAATGAGTGGATTGTCTAGTTTCATGATGTATATTCCTCCTAAATACAAATAAGTTTTAGTGATGTGTGCTGGGTGCCTCCCAGTGTCCGATTACAGTCATGACGGACGGGTAAATACAATCAAACTACTATATCTAGCTAAAAGTTAGATTACTATATAGCGGTGACTGTCCCGCGAGCGCATAGCCGCATTCACACACCCTGAAACTGACTATGGGTTAAAGTAATTTGACACACAAGAGGGTGTTTCCAAGCTTTGAAGGACGGGGAGGATGTCAAATATGGTAATTAAATTCTCGTTGGCATGATAATAACGGATGCGTTTTCGTCTAACTCGACGATTGAGGTATTGTTATTACCGTTAGGTTTAATTTTTATCTACTGTCAAAATCATTTTTAACACCTTTTAACATTAGCGGTTACTCCAAAACTGGATTTAGGTTTACTGTTAAAAAGTGTGGAGCTATACAAAGCCGCTTTTGGCAGACAGCAATTATCAAATGAGTCATAAACTTTAACTCGGCTATACAGTAATGCTGTTTTAACACGATGTAATACTTTTCCTTTTCTTTTCAGTGAAAGGATAGGGCGTTTAGTGCTTGATATTGTTTGTTGCTTAGAGGTTTTGACTGGATTTAACGCAGCTTTCAATGCTAGATTGAGTTCTTTATTACGATTATAGGCTGCTTGCTTGGCTCTTCTGTGCTCGTTTCTGCGACTACGAGCATTATTATAACCGTGAAAGTTACACATATTTACCTCCTAACAATGGGTTTTGGTGGTGTGTGCCGGAGATAACCGGATAGGTATCAAAGTTAAAATTTCCCTGGTGGTATAGAAACGAGACTCAACGATGATTTGTGTTTTTCACACACCCTAAAACCTACTGTTGTAGGTTGTTCGCTTTTTCAGCGATATGGTCTTAAAGAGCGGTACTGCTTAATTGTCGTCTCTTGCCTTCATGTTCATATGCCTCAGGCTGGCTACTTGGCAACGTCTGGCTAGGCTTAAGATAACTCGTAGTATTATTGTCTGGCTTTTGCCTGTTACAGTGAGTTGATAGGGTAAATATACTACTTAAAGTAGAGAGTGTCAATACTATAAATAGCCAAACTAAAAGTAGTAATAACGGTTAAATAGGATTTATTCAAAATAAAGAGTAGTTAAGCTGTTCAAGGGTAAAAGCTAATAAGATGGGCAGTTAGGGAGGAATAATTTGTCTATTTTTAAATCTGGATTATCAATAGTAGAATTGAGTATTAAATGAGAAAAATAGGCGAAATTATTTTAGATTATAGTCACAGAAACATTTAATATATTATCTAAAATGAAAATCACCCTTTGAATTTGCTTTTTGCTAATTTCTGCCTACTCTTTGTAAAATAGCAGAATTATGTTATGAAATGCTACAAAAGACTAATCTTTATTAATTTGCTCTTTTGTCCAGCGTTTTATAAATTCATCAGCTTCCATTTTTTGTTTCTTCATAATTTCAAGCCATTCTTTACGTTCCTTCTCAGGGAATGAACTAAATATTCTCAGCATTTCAGCTTGTTCTAGTGTTAGTTTTTTAGGTTTTGGCATACCTAATATTTTTGTAACTTCGTTTTCAATTCCGTAATCCAACCATGCTGCGGACACCCCCAATAAATTGGCAATTTTTATCATTTTTTCATCACGCGGCTTTGCAGACCCAAGAGTATAACGTCGAGCCATTTCATAAGTAACGCCACTGATCTGACTTAATTCTTTGATGGTTATATCTTTATCCTTCATCAATTGATTAAGTCTATCTGCGAAATATAAGTGTTTCATATTCTTCTCTACCATAGGTAGAAGTTTATTTGATAAAAGCATTCTGGTCATTTCTATTTTAAGTAGTTGATGAAATCTACTTTATGTAGTATATTTATGGCGATTTAAAGGAGAATCAATGAAATGGTTGTTCAATATAAAAACATTACTGATAAAGCCGTTAAAGCTGTTGGATCAATGTCAATGGTTGCACGTAAGTTCAATCTCAAATCGGTTCAATCAGTAGCAAATTGGATCATAAATAATCAGGTACCAAGTAATAGAGTGATAAAACTTTGTTACTTAGGTAACTGGAAGGTTACTCCTCATGAATTAAACCCTGATATTTACCCAAACCAAATAGACGGTATTCCTGCGGATAAGCAAGATACTATCTAAGTAATAGCGCTCTTTAACAACTTGGCCTCCCTGAAATTGGGAGATTTTTAAATACCCAGCCCATCGGGAGGGATAACTATTATCTAAAACTTAGGATTAAGTTTAGGATAGTATTGCTGCAAAGACTATCAAATTATTTCGTATGTATGATATTTGATTTGCTTGTGTTTGAGTATTTTCTTACAGAATAGAGATAAGTATTAGGTAAGCAACAGTTATCAAATGAAGGCTGAGGCTTTTTGTCTTTTAGATTGAGAGTGAGTGATGCAATAGTATTAACGGTCTCATCTTGCTTGTTAAATATGGAATCAAGTATTTGTTCTGTAGAACGGGGCTTAGGTTTCGCTTCGTATTCAGCGCGTTTTCTATCCCAGAATGCCATTTGTTTTGCCAGGCGACGAGATTTAGCATTGTCTTTTTTAGGTTTAAAGATAATGGTTGTCATTTTGTGACCTCCTAAATAAGTTTTAGTGGTGTGCGCCGAATGTTTCCGGTTTGTACTCACAGTCTATTTATTCCCTGGTGTAGAAACGATATTTGACTGTTTTGTTATATTCACACACCCCAAAACTCACTTTGTGGTGTTGCTCTAACGCTTATTCAGAGCTTGATTCCAATATGTTAAAGAGCGAGATTACTTAATTACTGATGACTACACTTGCCTTCATGTTCATACGCCTCAGGCTGGCTACTTAGCAACGTTTGGCAAAGTTTTAGATAACTCGAAGTATATTGTCTGGTGTTTACCTGTTACAGTGAGTTGATGAATATAGTAAAGCATAGATTTACTATATATGTCAATTTAAAATTTAGTTATTCTATTTTAGAAACAAAAAAACCGCCAAAATATGGCGGCTGCTTTGAAGGAAGGGTAGAATATTTTTTAATTTGGTTCGTTTAATCTATTACTTTCGTCTTTATTTCTACGTTTAATATATTCTTCGACAAATTTATCTAATTCTTTAAGTCTCAATTTAAAAGCGGAAATCATAGTTTCTTGATCCTTTAGAGGTAACTGATTAAAAATATACAATAGCTCTTTTTCGTTTTGGCGCAATCCCTGTCGCTCATCAACTTCTTCGCCGTATAACCATTCTAGGGAAACGCCAGCAGCTTCAGCTATTGATATAGCTGAATTTCTACTTATATTCCCCTTTACGAACCATGCGTTTACGGCTTGCCTGCTTACTCCGGCTATTTTAGCCATTTCAGATTTAGACATGCCTCTATCATTTAATTCTGTCAGTCTCTGAACTAAAGGAGACTCTGATATTTTTCTTGTATTCATAAACAGCATTGTAAACTTTAACTTTATATTATCAATAAATTAAAGATTGACTTAATATGTAAGCCTATGCTTTACTATAGTTGCCTAATAAGGAGTTTGATATGACAGCACTTGAAGTTGCCATAAAAAAAGCAGGATCTGTTAGAAAGCTTGGAGCAATGATCGGAGTTTCAGGAATGGCTGTTAGCAGTTGGAGAATTAAGTACCAAGGAATAGTTCCTGCAAAACGGGTACTTCCCATACATTATGCTACAGGGGTTCTTCCCCATGAACTTCGTCCAGATCTTTACCCAAACCCAACAGACGGTATCCCTGCTGATAAGCAAAATGCCATCTAAGTAACACCGTTCTTTAACATTTTGACTCGCTCTGAATAAGCGTTAGAGCCACCACAACCTCATAGAAATATCGAGGTAGGGAATTTTATTACTTAAGGATTATAACCATGGAATATTCAAATACTATCAAAATCACCTGCAAACCTGAGAATTTAGAATCTTACTTCTACCAGAAGATGGCTTCGGAAGGCGGTAATAACGGGTTTGCCAAATCACTAGGGATACACCCCTCAACAGCGAGTCGGGATAAAACCAGAATATTTAAATTAGCCTGTCAGGTCGTTTCAGAATACGGCTTGCCAAGGCATGTGGTGAGTGTGCCTGATTCATCGACACAGGAGGTTGTTATTACGAATATATCAGGAGAAGAAATACGCAAGCTGATTGATATGTTGGAGCACTTAAGATGGCCAAAAAAAGAAGCTCCAGAGTTAAAAAACAATGGAGCTTGCAAATATCATATCGAACTTTGAGTTTAGTTAGTATTTCAAGGAGAAGGGAAACGCCGAATTTCCCTTTTTTCTTTCAATTTCAACGAGGTCATTATGCCAAAAAAACGCCGGTTTATCAATAAAAACCATGAAGAAAGGTTGTACCCAGATAGTCCTGATGGGTTATTGGTTGCTGCATCAAAAAATAAATATTTTGCCCGTCGGTTAGTATCAGAATTCAGGAAGTTACAAGGAGATAAAAATGGCAGCAACAGTCACCAGTCTTGATGATTACAGAGTTAAAAACGAAGTCAGGGAGAATGCCGTGGCTGAGATTGAAGATGGATATACACGAATAGCGAATGAACTGTATGAGGCACTCATTGGTGCCGATTTAACCAGAAATCAGGCAAAAGTAGCGCATGCTGTTTGTCGAAAAACATATGGTTTTCAGAAAAAAATGGATCGCATTTCTGATAGTCAATTATCTGAGATCACAAAATTACCAAGACAAAAAGTAAACAAAGCAAAGAATGAGTTAATTTCGATGAATATCTTAATTAAATCAGGTAATAAGATTGGGTTAAATAAAATAATTTCTGAGTGGAAAATTCAAGAATGTCACCAAAATAGTGACAAATTAAGAAATGTCACCAAAACAGTGACAAAAATTGTCACCAAAAGCGTGACAGCGTTGTCACCAAAACAGGGACACACAAAAGAAACTATTACAAAAGAAAATAAATATAATAATACACCCCTTACCCCTCACGAGGTGAAAGGGGAAGAATTGGCTAAACCTGAAAAGCGAAAACCCCACACCATGAAGTACAACGATTATCTGGTTGCCTACAACGAGGAAGTGGGTGACAGATTACCTCATGCTGTTGAAGCCAATGCCAAGCGTAAAACCCGTCTTAAGAAAATTGTTGCTCTGCTGGCTAATCCAAACCTGGAAGGCTGGCGAGCCTACGTGAGAGCGTTTGTTGGCATGGCAAAACCGTTTTACTTTGGTGAAAACAATACAGGCTGGACAGCGGATATTGATTATCTGCTGAGAGAAACCACGCTGACTGGCGTTCGTGAAGGAAAATTTGCCGATAGGGGGTATTAAAATGGTCAACTACCAACTCGAGGCAAGCGTAATAGGCGGCTTGCTGATTTCAGGTTTGACGCCAGATGCCAATGATGTGTTGTCTAGGCTTGAGTCAAATGCTTTTTCCTCTCATTTCTGTCGTGAAATCTACAAAGTAATTCAGTGCCAGGCTAAAACCAGAAGCATGATTGATATGGTGATGGTGGCTGAACAGATGGGAGAGGGTAATTTCATTCAGGTGATGTCGATGGCTAAAGAGTGCCCAAGTGCAGCCAATCTGAAAGGTTATGCGAAAATGGTTGCTGAGAATTATCAACGACGGGAATTTTTGACGATGATAAATTCGGTCAAGGATGTTGTTGCCAATGGCACTATCCAGTCAGCCACTCAGGCTATCGATGATTTTTTGTCGAAAGCAACAAAATTTCGAACTTCGAATGAAGAAATCAAGCCTGTAAACCTGAAAGAACTCATTAGCGATTACACAGACTTACTGGAAAATCGTCTACAAAACGGGGAGCAGTCAAATACCTTAAAAACAGGGATAGGTGAACTGGATGAGATAACAGGGGGTATTAATCCGGTGGATTTAGTGATTGTCGCTGCCAGACCCGGTATGGGGAAAACCGAATTTGCATTGAAGATTGCCAGAAGTGTTGCGAGTCAAGAAATAAGGGACATGAATCAGCGACGAGGTGTGCTAATTTTTTCAATGGAAATGGACTCAAGCCAAATCATTGAAAGACAGATTGCACAAGCCTCAAATCTTCCCGTTTCAATGCTAAGAAATCCCTCAAGATTAGAGCAGGAGCACTGGAGCAGGATAACTGGTGCGATTGGTTTGTTGCATGATTTAGATGTATGGATAGTGGATGCAAGTAAACTTACCGTTGAGCAAGTAGCCTCTGTTGCCACCAGACAGAAAAAAGAGTATCCCCCGCTATCGTTAATCATGGTTGATTATCTCGGATTAATTGACAAACCCAGAGCTGAACGAAATGATCTTGCGATAGCGCATATCTCGGCAAACCTGAAACGGCTCGCAAAAACATTAAAAACACCCGTAATCTCATTGAGCCAGTTATCAAGAGACGTTGAAAGGCGGACAAACAAGCGTCCTGTCAATGCTGATTTACGGGATTCTGGCAGTGTTGAGCAAGATGCAGACAGTATTATCATGCTGTATCGTGATGGGGTTTATAACGAAAATTCACCCACTGCGAAGTATGCTGAAATTATCGTAACCAAAAATCGGTTTGGCAAAACGGGTACGGTTTATCAGGAGTTTAGGGACGGTCATTTTATCGACACCAATCAACATGAAGCAGAAAAAATCTCACAATCATCTCATCAACAAAGTTTAAGACGCCACGCTCAAGGCGTAACGATTTAATCAGGAAACCCCAATGAAATACCTTATCAAAGCAACCATTGTTAAAAATGGTGGCGCACCTGTGTATTGGCAACGTTATAGTGACAGGAAACTCTCAAAACAGGATTGTCTGAAAATGTTATCAGAGCCATCAACCTTCAGAATGCAATTCGGGGAGATTAATTATCACTGGACGGTTGACAACGTCAGTGTGGGAAAGCGTGACAAATTACCCCAGGTGTCAATAGAAAATTTTACCTGTCATCCGCTAAACCCCACCCAAATTAAATAGGCAAAATATGCATATTCAAAACATGGCAAATCGCCGTGAGGGACTTCTTTGTGCCCAAAGTGAGGACCTAGATGTCTTTAATCTCCGAAAAGCGGTTATTTCTGGTAACTGGTCAGCTATTAATAACGGTCTCTGCACACTAACCGATTTAGGACTGAAGCATAATGGAAATGGGGTAGTTTGGCTTAACTCTGGTGTTTCCGTTCATGAGGCAGATAGTGATACCGGATTTACAGGAGGATATAAAAAATCTTATGAATATCAAGCATCGTTATGCCTAGGTAGGCCATTGGAAAATAAGGTTTTTTCACGTGGCGTTCATTCACATAAAGTTGATGATTACTGCCTTTTGATACTTAACCGCTCTGATTCATGGGTTGAACATTGGAATCGTAAAAATGGAAAAGCGTTAAGAACTTTTGCAGTGCAGATATTAACGAATGAAAGGCAAGACGCTTTCGATAATTGGGTTATCTATCGACATCCTAGACAACATGATAAATATACAGTGATTAATATTGAACACAATAATGCATTGGTCAAAGAGTATATTCGTCATGGCTGGTTATGTGAATCAACCTATGAACTTTCTTTGTTGGCAAAAAGTAATAATGAGTTTGGTCGATTAATGGCACGGCTTGGTTATATTAAAGTTCGTACACGTAAAATTACGGGCCATAAAGAAACATTCTGGGTATATCGATGTGCAGAGAAGGAAATTAAAGAATCCAAAGCAAGAAAAACGTTATGTCCATCTAATACATTGATATATAAATATAATAACCAATTTGTGCAGTATACAAAACAACCAGTAAAAGCTTTTAAACACATCATCGTCGATGGTGAATACTACTATGTTTATGAAGACCATATTCATTTTTTGACGAAAAAGCGTCAACGGATAGCGGGGAAACAGGTAACCGGTTATACCGCTAAAGCAGTAGATATGATAGAGATTAAATGATGGAAGAAAAGCTACTCTTCCACGAATCAACTAAACAATCAGTCTGGCAAACCCTCAAAGCCGTCCTCGCAACAAAACAACCGCATCAACTCATCATCAAGCCTTACAGGAAAATCCGTTCACTCTCTCAAAATTCACTTTTTCACCTGTGGACAGGGGAGATAAGCAAGTATTTGTGTGCTAACGGCGCTCACTTCACATCTGAGCAAGTGAAGGAAATGCTTAAGCACACATTTCTTGGCTATGAAGTAGTCGAGCGTATTGATGTGACCACACAGGAGCCAGAGCGTGTCAGAGTGCTCAGGAGAACATCTAAAATCGATACAGGGGAGATGCATATTTTTATGCAAAGAGTGGAATGCTGGGCAGCTGGGATAGGTTATTTCGTGACAATACCTGAAAGTTCTGAGTATATGAAATTAAAACAGGAGCAGGAAAATTAAATGGCACTTAAAAGAGATAAGCATGATGCCGTGTTCTCTGAATTAGTCCGCGAAAGAACAAACTGGATATGCGATTATTGCGGCCGACATTTTCAACATGAACGCGCTAAACTACACTGCTCACATTTCAAATCAAGACGACACAAATCCACCCGTTATCACCCCTGTAATAGTTTCTCCCACTGCATAGGTTGTCATCGTAAGTTAAGTGAAGACCCTTACGAGTTTACCGCTCATGCAGAGATAACCTACGGTGAGATGACAATTGCCCAAATAGCCATGCTGGCCAATACACCTATCAAACTCAAGTCAGGTGAGATAGATGAAATCTACTGTCAGATGAAAAGCGAGCTCAAACGCATGAAAGTCATGCGTTTGCAAGGTTTTTCAGGCCGCATTGAGTTTTCCTTACCGGACTGGTACCAGGCCGGCATTACGTTCCGAATGGGCGAACAATAGTGCCCACACATTAAACCATCACTAACATTCAACGCAGGGCATCTAGACCATGCCTCAATTCATATTTTGCCGGAGGGGAGATGAGTAGGCACGTAAAAGATTTACTGAAAGCATGGGGAAACTGGAGCATGAGCAGAATTGGAACAGAGTACAAAGGTATGTCTCATGTTTTCCCGTCTAAATTCGAGGATGACAGGCCCTGGCTAAGTGATGAGGAAGGCGAAATCGTTGATAAGGCGGTAGCAGGATTAAAAAAATATGACATCGATGGATATAACATTATTTGCTTACATTATCAGCATCATATTTCATGCCGGATGATAGCTAAAAACTGGAAGAAAAGACCGGATTATATCACCGCTTACATGGGTAGGGCTGAATCCTACATAGCGGGTACTGTTCACACGTTCCTTAAAGTAACAAATTGACAACACGCCGTATAGACTATCGTACGCCGAATATCCTAGAATTTATATGCGGAAAAAGAAACATGGCTAAATTAAAATCTGTCGAACCCCATATTGCTGATCTCGCTAACGGATGGCTTAAATCTTACCATTTGGACTATAAATTAGAGCAAAACCCGTTAAATACTGAGATAGATAAAGCACTTAATGATTATTTTTCTAAAAATGGCGGTGTTGGGGGTAATATCCCCGATGTAAAACTCTTATTAAAAGATAAACAAGGTAATGCTTACCCTATTTTAATTGAGTATAAGGGATATAAAGATAAGCTTGTCAAACTTAATGCCGACGGTATCGTTGATAATCAGACATCCAAAAATCAACCGACCTTTAAAAATATCAATAACTATGCTGTTAATGGTGCAGTACATTACGCCAATGCCTTGCTTCACCATACCAGTTATACTGATATTATCGCGATAGGGATGACGGGTTTTATTGATGATATAGGAACGTTACAACACGAAATCGGCGTTTACTATGTGTCAAAAAGTAATTTAGGCGCAGGGCAAAAAGTTGCTGAGTATTCCGATTTATCATTTTTAGCGGGAAAAAACTTTGATGCGTTCATTGCAAAGGTTAATGCGCTACAGCTATCCCTCGAAGAACTGGGTAATCTTAAAAGTCAAAAAGAAAGAGAAATCGAAGCCTGTTTAGTTAAGCTAAATAATGACATTTATCAAAATGAAAAAGGTTTGGGTGAAAATGACCGTGTTTATTTGGTGGCGGCATCGATTATTGCGACGATTGGTATTCCAGGGAAAGTTAAACCGTTAGAAAAAAGTGAGTTAAAATCATCAACCGAAGTTGGGTATATGGATGGTGATATTATTATTAATAAAATCAAGTCGTTTTTACATTATAAAGAATTGCCTGAGACGAAAAAGTCGTTAATTATACGAACATTGCAAAACACATTAATGACAGAAAATATTAATAAAGTGGTTAATGGTGAAAGCCAGTTAAAGCGGGTGTTTACAAAAATTGTTGATGACTTGGGAATTTATTACAAAATTGGACTCACCACGGATTTTACCGGTAAGTTGT
>JBDPYZ010000020.1:0-44526 GCA_047291315.1 Candidatus Phloeobacter fragariae
TTTGACGACCTGAGCATGGCTGACGAAGAAGAATTAGCTGGGTGACACCAGGGAACCACAACCGCCTGAGGTGGTTAAAAATCAGGCCATAATTAAAAATTAGGTTAATATTTAATCTACTTAGCTTAAGGGAATTTTGATATACAGAAAGTAAATCACCCAAGGAAACTTAAAAATGAAAACAAATAATCACCCTCTTACTATTGAAAATCATCAGTTTATTGGTGAGGTGATTGCGCTCACTACCCCCATAATAACAGCCATTATCTGCTTAACCTAGCGCCACCTGTTTATGCGGATGAGGAAACAAAGACATTAATTAATATGATTCAAATACTGGCTGAAGAGAACAAGTATTTGAGAAAAGAAAATAAGAGACTGGCAAAGACACATCGGTAAGGTGGCGTGCTGTGCAGGGTTAGAACCTGAGGCCGATGGATTAAAAGTCCACTGCTCTACCGACTGAGCTACTACATCTTACTTTTAAATTAGAGTAATCCTTTTAATAAAATGGTAGGAAGTAATTATCAAATCCTTCAGCTATACCGTAATCTCTCAGCTATTTTCGTAAATGAATATCAATCTTGTTACCTATCTGTCGGATTATTTGCTCTACGATACAAAAATATGTACCTCACCTCAATGCTATCTCTTGATTAGTGAATAGCTTCATCGCCAAAAATAGTACATTAAGTTCTTCAGTCGTAAATAAATTATTCGGGGGATGATTTGTTAAAAAAGAAAGAGAGGTCGGTTGTTTGAAAAAATATTTTGACAATAATACGGGAGGGATTTTTCTTCCATAGCAGATAATACCAGCTATTTTATTCTGATTGTAATAGGGCATTTTTCTAACGAAAAAAGGTTGGGATAATCTTTTTTTATGTGTTGTGGTTAATAACATAAAATATCGGTTTATCTGACTTCTGAATAATTGTGTCATAGGTGTCACATATAACAGCAACTTCAATCCATGACACAGGACATTCATAGCTTCATTTTCCTTCTATATTGAAGTTAATTGGTAAACAAGAACAAAGAAGCTTAGCTTTATTAGCGTAAATAAAACGAGAGTCAATATCTTTCATACTCCAAATGCTATTTTCTTGTTTCTCCATAAACGAGATGAGGTAATTTGTTAGTACATCAATAGTTTTCATAAGATATAACTTACTTAATCAGTCGTATTTATTTAAAAATTAAGCAATAACATAATTTAATAAAAAATTAAGTAATATTCGACACTTTAAATAATCTAATAAAGCATATACTGTTTCCTAAAGGATTTGTATGGATAGATTTTACCAACCCACAATACTTGTTACAACCCAGGCATCAAAAAGACTTTTACTTCCCGCTGGTTTAACCGCATTCAATTTCCAGAAAAACAGTGGAGTAAGTTTGAACCTTTGCTTTTCTCACTCCAAATTCGATTAAAGTACTCTCCGTGAGGCACGCCTACATCCCTTAATGCAGCAGCTAGTTCAGCATCCGGAAATCCTGCAATCTCATCAATGTTGTAGTGCCCGCTAAAGCCTGAAAACACTATCAGGAAATGGAAAAAGAGCTGTTTCTCGAACTGGGCGATAGTGTTGTCGGGGGCATTAAATGCCGCGGCCAAAACAATAAAAACCTTACAAATTGCATCGGTGCTATTTATAGCGATAAAAGCCACGACTGAACAGAGATACACAATGCCAAAATTCAGGCATTGGACAGTATTGTTAATGAATGAGGGGGGATGCCGGTACTGGTTTGCGTACCACTGGAAACATGACCTTGCACGACTGCTAAAAACCTGTCCCAAAGGGAAAAGTTAGACTCTAACCCGCAAACACTCACAGACTGGAATGGTGAAAAAAGCCCGCTATTTTTTACTCATCCCCCAAGCTGCGGCCACAGTTTAAATTTACAGGATGGGGGTAATATTCTGGTCTTTTTCTCTTACTAGTGGGATTTAGAGCAATACCAGCAAATCATTGAACATATTGGCCCAACCCGTCAAGCACAGGCCAGACACAATCGTCCTGTCTTTATCCACCATATATTGTCAAAGATACGCTCAATGAAGTTGTAATGGAGCGACGCAATTCGAAACGGGAAAGACAGGATTTATTACTGGAAGCGATGAAGAGAAAGTAAAAAAAAGCCAGCCCAAAGCTGGCCAACACCAGGGTAAATTACGTTGTGAATAGCAAACACACAACAACGAAATTTTAACATAAAAAACTAACAACTGTATATATAAACAGCCGTAAAGGTGTAACAAAGGAGAAAAATCCTATGAATGAAAACAAGTCCCCTTTCGTTAAAAAAAGTGAACTGGCGAAAAGATACGAAGCTAAAACACACACCATCAGACAGTGGGCAGGTAATGGAAAACAAAGGCGTGAAGGCTTTCCACTCCCTAAATTTAAATCGGATGAGATTAATCTTGCATGGCGTGATATTCTGGATTGGGAGAATGGTAAATAATTTGAGTAACTTTACTCCACCAGCTTTGATAAGCTTTTCAGCGACGGGAATGATTGGGAGGATAATGCACTTTTTACTTTTTCTTCCTGTTTTATGATTTTCCGACAGTACTATCCATAGCCCTTTGGAGAAATCAAAATCATTAACTTTCGCTTTTAACAACTCACCTACCCGGTAGCCAAATAATAACGATAATTTTATAATCAGGGCGTTTCTGAAGTTATAGTCTGTGACATCAATTAACTCAAATAATAACCCTGAGCTCATCTTAACTTAATACCCGTTCGCACTGTTACGTTTTTACACTTAAATCCAGTGATGTAATATCGCTGCTGCGTTTACCTATACATTTTTAAGAACGTATCCCACCAGTCAAGAATAACGGACTCAACCGTTTTGGCGCCAATCGATTGTTGTTTCTTAATGCGCTTAACCGCTGTAGGATTTCTGTACTATTCCAGTTCGTCATGGTAAAAAAGCGCACTATCCCTCGCATCTTGTTAAGCTTATCGCCGGGTAAGTCCCAATATCTATCGTGTCAACTTTCCCTCGCCAGCAATAACGGTATTGGAAAATTACTTTACCTTTCGGTGTAACCCGAAGACGAACCGATAAACCATCCCGTCTGATTTAGTCACCATTTTATCTTGCAGCTTACATTTACTGCACTTAACCATGAATTAGCCACCGACATTTTATTTCTCCCCGCGTATTTATTTTTATGATATTTAATGTACACCAATATGTACATAAATTTTATGTACACAAGAATTATATGAAATAAATAAAAATAGCTATAAAACAGCAAATTAATGGAAAAATATCTACTATTGGTAAATATCAACGGTTGATATTGACGATAGTTATTTATTTAACCTGTAATAAAACATGATTGACTTGACTAAATCATAATTTTATCTTGCAGATTAATCATCATTAGTTCACAGCTACTGCGTCAGATTTAATATATTGTGCCGCTAATATCGCAATACGAACAATAACATCAACTGCCTGCTGCATACCTTCTAAACAGACAAATTCATATTTACTATGAAAATTATATTCGCCAGTAAAAATATTAGGACAAGGTATACCATAATCGGATAATAATGCCCCATTGGTAATATCTCGAATCGGTTGCACAATATAGGTTTAATATTACAGTCAATCATCGCTTGTTTAGCAATTTCAATGATATGTGGATACTGGCAAATAACTTTATTTATATTGTAACAAATATCATCGACCGTCAATTCAATATAACAATCAGGATGCAAATTTTTTCCCTGCTCTTCTGCAATGTGAAACATAACTTGCTTACGTTTAACAAAATTCTGATCATCAAAATCACAGATAATATAATTCATTTCAGTTTTTTCTACTGTACCTTTAATACAATTGAGATGATAAAAACCTTGATCCATTATTGAATACTTTGCTATTTCTTAGCTTGGCAGCTGATTATGAATGCAGGTAACCAATGTCAAAGCATTTACCATGATACCCTCTTTAGAGTTCTTCTTAAGCGTCCCTCTACCTATAATTTTTATCCCCACATTTGCGATATTAAAATTTTCATATTCAAACCCACAGATTCCCCTACCAACTAAATTATAAGCACAAAATACATTAAATTTTTTTAAATCGGTGTTATTCGCTCCACGACCTATTTTGCCATTGGTGTAAACACAAGATAAATATCACCATGAGGAATATTTTGCTGTTTCAGGACGATTTATCGCCGTCATAATTTCAACAATACCAGCTTTATTTTCTACCCCTATATTATTTTACTTCTCATTTCATGCAGAATTAGAAACATCACTAGCGATAAAACCTCGTGACCAATATACCTAATGCGATATCACCTCCGCGATAATTTTCAATCAATTGTGGCTTAATATTCTTACCAACAATATCTGGTGATGTATCGAGATGAAAATAAAACCAATAGCAGGGATAGAACGTTCAATATTGGCAGGTAGCTTCCGCCATTACAGAGCCGTTTTCTAGCACCTCGCTAGCAGAAATTCCTAGCTCTATCAGTTCAGTCAATAATAACTTTGCTAATTTTACCTAGCCTGAACTGCTAGGCTCAGATTTAGTATAGGTCTTTGACTCAATATTAATCGCAATATATTCCCAACACGCTCTAAAAACCTATCCATTTATCCTCCATCAATGAGCTGTTACAGCATTACGCAGAAGGAATTAATTACAATTATTGCGTCAAATCAGCTTTAACAGCATATATTAATAAAACGCCTTATTACTTAATCGTAGTTTGAGCTCTGCAAGTAAACCGTTAATATATCTTTCAACAATTTTTGTTGCAGCACCATAATGTTTTTCATCAAACTGGCTTTCAACCTGACTGGGCTCAAGACTGAATTCAACGGTATGTGCGCCAGCAAGTTTAGCTTTATGTACAAAACCAACAGCAGGATAAACATGTCTCGATGTGCCAATTGCGATAAAAATATCAGCGGATGATAAAGCCTGATAAATCACCTCCATACCTAGTGGCATTTCACCAAACCATACAATATGAGGATGCAAAAGTTGAGAAAATTGGCAACAGTGACAACGGACATCGATTGTTAAACCACCTTTCCATTCAATAACCTGATCTGATTGACAACCGCGAGCTTTTAATAATTCACCATGCATATGAATAATGCGTCTATTACCTGCTTTTTCATACAAGTTATCGATATTTTGCGTAACTAATAAAAAATCATCACCCAAGAAATGTTCTAATTTTGCCAACAGATAATGTGCAGCATTGGATTTTATATCCGGTTGCTGTAATTGATAACGACGCTGATTATAAAAACGTTGTACTAATTCTGAATCTCTAACAAAACCTTTAGGTGTTGCCACATCTTCAACCCGATACTCTTCCCATAAACCATCTTTTGCTCGAAAAGTACGAATTCCAGACTCAGCTGAAATCCAGGTGCCGGTTAAAATGACAATTTTTTCTTTTCATCTTATAAATCAAATGTTTATCTCGGTAAAAAAGGCAACAACGAAATCTTTGTCGATGTAAGTCTTTCTTTTTACCTAATTTTCTAAGCCGACAATAAAACCGCATCATTGAACAGTACCCTTTTTCATGCTAAATGTCACATTACTTTAAATCAAAAAATCGCCTTTTTTAGATAATGGCAGCAAAAACAACAACTGTCATTGCCCACTTAAAATTCGCACCGGATCTATTTTTGTTGCCCGTTTAGCTGGATACCAACTAGCTAATAAACTTAAAATTAATGTTGTTAACATGACATAAACTACATCGGTAATATGGATCTCAGATGGTAAAAAATCGATAAAATAAACATCACCTGACAAAATAGGATGACCAACAATATCTTCTATATATTTAATAATAGTCGTTAAATTTAGTGATATAAAAATCCCGACTAGCATACCAATAAAACAACCAACCATTCCCGTTATTAAGCCATACCATAAAAAAATGGCACGAATAAAACTATCTTTAGCACCTAGCGTTCTCAATACCGCAATATTGGTACTTTTATCTTTCACTGCCATCACCAGCGTAGATACAATATTAAAACAGGCAACACCAATTACCAATATCATGGCAAGATACATTATGCCCCTCACCATTTGAATATCGTTATACATGTAACCATAATCCGCTATCCAACTTTTAATAGTGACATAATGGCCAGTATTTATGCCCGCATCATAAACAACTTTATTGGCGGCAAAAACATCAGTCACTCTAATCTGAAAACCGCTAACACCGTCACCATATGCTAAATATTGCTGTGCATCTTGCAATGGCACGATTGCCAACTGATGATCTAACATGCCATTTAGTTTGAATACTCCAATAACCGTGACACTAATTCGATTTGGTTGCTGAATACGTAATTTATCATCATGATTAGGGATCATAATGGTAATATGATTGCCGGGCGAAACTTTTAATGTTTCTGCGACACCTTGACCTAAAATAATTTCGTTATTGCCTGGTTTTAATTTTTGCCATGCATCATTCAATATAAAATCAGGTAATGAACTTACTGATCGCTCTGACGATAAATCAACACCGGCAACTTGGATAGCTTTCAATACACTACCCTTTTCAAGTAAGCCGGTGAAATTAATATAAGGTGATACACCAACAACACCTGGGGTTTGTCGAACCTTATCTAAATCAGCTAGCCAATTTAAATAAGGCTGATTGACTGCAGCAATTTGCCCATGAGGGACAACTGAAAGTATGCGATTTTTTAATTCACGTTCAAATCCATTCATTGCACTTAAACCGATAATCAACACTGCAACGCCGAGCACAATACCCAGTATTGAGATAATCGATATTAATGAAACTAAGCCAGCCCTTTTTTTTCCTCGACTAAAACGAAGTGCAATTTTTAAGGCTCTGGGTAATTCCGCCATAATTATTGCACTCCCATTAAGGTCGGATCATCCTGTAAATAACCATCGCGCATTTCTAGTTGACGAGTTAAACGACCGGCGAGTCGCAAATCATGAGTCACAACTAAAAATGCAGTCCCTTTTTGTCGATTAAACTCAATTAATAAATCAAAAATGACATCTGCATTGTGTAAGTCCAAATTACCTGTCGGTTCATCCGCCAGTACTAAAGCGGGTTCGTTAACTATTGCACGAGCAATCGCAACTCGCTGACGCTCGCCGCCAGATAATTCAGCTGAGCGATGATTAACTCGATGCGATAATCCTACCGCTGCTAACATCTCATTGGCTTTCTGCTGCGCTTTCACTCGCGTCATTCCACCAATTAATAATGGCATCATTACATTTTCCAACGCGGTAAAATCCGGTAATAGATGATGAAATTGATAAATAAATCCTAACTCTTGATTGCGTAATTCAGCTCTAGTACTGGCAGAAAATGAGCTGATCTTTTTACCCTTGAAAATAACTTCACCACTGGTTGGCGTATCCAATCCACCTAATAAATGGAGTAGAGTACTCTTGCCAGAACCTGAGCTCCCCAAAATTGCCATCATTTCACTGTTATTGATAGAAAAGGAGATATTTTTAAGTACATTGGTCGAAATTTTGCCATCTTGATAACATTTACAGAGGTCTTGGCAAACTAATAAGGGAGAATTATTCATAACGTAAAGCCTCTGCAGGTTGAACAGCAGCTGCACGCCAAGATGGGTAAAGAGTAGCCAATAATGAAATAACGATTGAAGATAAAGCAATTAATATAATACGGCCAGGATCAATAGATACCGGTAATTCTATACCTTTAGCCAATAAACCAAACATTGGCATTATTATATTAAGCTGGCTTGCGATAAATAGACCTAATAATGTTCCAATGATGGTACCTATGATCCCATCCCCTGCTCCTTGTAACATAAAAATAGCCATAATTTGGGGTCTCTTTAAACCTAATGTCTGCAAAATAGCCACTTCAGACTGTTTTTCCATGACCAATAATGAAAGTGAAGTAACAATATTAAACGCTGCCACAGCAATAATGAGACTCAATAATAATCCCATCATATTTTTTTCCATTCTCACTGCCTGAAAAAATTCTCCTTTTCGTTCTCGCCAATCCTTCCATATCATACCTGCTGGTAACGTTTGTTGACTCAAGCTATCAACGCTTAAAGGTGCGTTAAGATAAAGACGCCAACCAGTAATATTGCCTATCGGATAACGCATTAATCGTGCCGCGTCCTGTTGATTAACCAATAATTCTCTATTATCAGCTTCATCTTGGGTGGCAAAAACGCCAGCTACGGTGAATAAACGCTGACTAGGTATTCTGCCCATTGGTGTAAGTTGACTAACATCAGGGACAATTAATCTCAATTGATCTCCTCGCTTTACCTCTAGTTGTTCAGCCAATTTTATGCCTAAAATAACATGGTAAGCACCGGAAGCTAATACTTTAAAATCAACATCTTGAAGATGATTTAACAAAGGCTCTGTCGATGCTTCATCAACGCCTATCATTACAGCCACCCCCACATTTTGTCTGCTTTGCAATACAACATCACTTTCCACAATCGGGGCAATGCGCTCGATTCCCTGTAGATAGGTTACATTTTTTGCTGGATATTGACTGGAATTGATATTACCTTTAGGTGTCGTTAAAATAGCCTGTGGCATGTATGCCAAAATATTCTGCTCCAATGAACGTTCAAAACCATTCATAACAGCAGTAACGGTAATTAATGCCATAACACCTAATGCAATGCCAATCGTAGATAAACTCGATACGAACCGACCAAATCGGTCGCCTGTTCGTCCACGCATGTAACGTAGACCAATATAAAAGATAACAAACTGAGACATGAAATCCTATATACCTCTGTTGCCAAAGCAAAGTGTTTGGCGATAATAAAGGGTAGCGTCACTGAATGGAACCACCCTAAACCAATGTTTTACGATTTTTTATATCTAACTTAACAGATTAGACTATTTTTCGTTTGTTTTAGTGTCAATAAAACAAGTATTACAATTTCTATCAAGTGAGAATCAATTAATCCTTATGCCGGCAAAATATTATTACCAACTACCCAAACAACAAGGTGATACTCGCCATTTGGGATGTCTAATTAGCGCGGCAGCCGCTGTCGAGTGTGCTGATATTGTCCAACGCCATCCGGGTCTTGTTGTTTTGATCACTCAAGATACACATAATGCCTTAAAATTACGTGATGAAATACAACAATTTTCTCAAAATTCAGTGACAATATTTTCGGATTGGGAAACACTACCTTATGATAATTTTTCACCACATCAAGAAATTATTTCAGAACGGTTAGCCAATCTTTATCGACTGCCGACCTTGACAAAAGGTTTATTAATTCTTCCAGTTAATACATTAATGCAAAAAGTTTGCCCTGCTGATTTTCTAACCAGCAATGCACTGGTTATACATAAGGGGGACAAGCTTTCACGTGAAAAATTGCGTAACAATCTTGATAAAGCGGGTTACCGACATGTTGAACAAGTACTCGAGCGTGTTGAATATGCTACTCGTGGAGCGTTACTTGATCTCTTTCCAATGGGCAGCGACTATCCTTATCGGATTGACTTTTTTGATGATGAAATCGATAGCTTAAGAACCTTTGATGTTGATAGCCAACTTACTGTCAGCGAAGTTGCGCAGATAAATTTACTGCCCGCTCACGAATTCCCAACAGATGACAAAGCCATTGAATTGTTTCGTAGTCAATGGCGAGAACATTTCGACGTACGGCGTAATCCTGAGCATATTTATCAACAAATTAGTAAAAGAGTACTGCCAGCAGGAATTGAATATTGGCAACCACTTTTTTTCAATCATCGATTATCCTCTTTATTTGACTACTTCCCAGCTAACACTTTGTTGATCACGCAAGATTTAGCAACGGCTGCTGATCGATTTTGGGCTGACACTTATCAGCGCTATGAAAGCCGATGTGTTGACCCAATGCGCCCGCTATTACCGCCTGATACACTTTGGCTAAATAGTGAACAACTTAATCAAGACCTTAAAACATGGCCGCGTATCAAAATTTCAGTTGAACCAGTTGCCAAAAAAGCAGGCAATACTAACCTACCCTACTTAGCTTTACCCGATTTAAGTATCAGTCATCAAAATAAAGCACCACTTGATAAACTGCATCAGTTCATCAAAAATTTTACTGGTCGGATTATTTTTTCAGCAGAAAGTGCCGGGCGGCGTGAAACAGTACAAGATCTTTTAACACGCATAAAAATAAATCCCTCTTTTATTAAAACCCTTAATGAAGCCTATAAGCCAGGCTTTTATATTACCGTTGGTGCGGCTGAACGGGGTTTTACTAATCAAGATCAACAAATTGCCCTTATCTGTGAAAGCGATATATTGGGTGAGCGGATTATTCAGCGAGATACTGAACAACGTAAAACCATCAATACCGATATTTTGATCCGCAATCTAGCGGAGTTACGGCCCGGACAACCAGTTGTTCACCTTGAACATGGGGTTGGGCGCTATCAGGGCTTAACTACCTTAGAAGCTGGCGGTATTCAAGCAGAGTACTTAATGCTGACATATGCAGGCAATGATAAACTTTATGTTCCTGTTTTGTCCCTAAATTTAATTAGTCGTTATAGTGGCGCTAGCGATGAAAGTGCACCACTACATAAATTAGGTGGTGATGTTTGGACTAAGGCAAAACAAAAAGCGTCCGAAAAAATTCGTGATATTGCAGCCGAGTTGTTAGATATTCATGCTCAACGTAGTATAAAGCCTGGTTTTGCTTTTAAACACGATAAAATGCAATATCAGCTTTTTTGTCAAGGTTTTCCCTTCGAAACAACAACCGATCAAGAACAGGCAATTAATTCCGTTTTAAGTGATATGTGCCAACCAATTGCAATGGATCGCTTAGTCTGTGGTGATGTCGGCTTTGGTAAAACCGAAGTAGCTATGCGAGCAGCTTTCATGGCAATAACCAATAATCAACAAGTTGCAGTGTTGGTGCCAACAACACTACTGGCACAACAACACTTCGATAATTTTCGCGACCGTTTTGCTGATTGGCCAGTACGTATTGAAATGCTGTCACGCTTTCGCAGTGCAAAAGAGCAGCAACAGATTATCAACACAGCAGCTGAAGGAAAAGTGGATATCTTAATTGGTACCCATAAATTACTGAAAAATGATATCCGTTGGAAAGCACTTGGCTTATTAATTGTTGATGAAGAACATCGTTTCGGTGTTCGCCACAAAGAGTTAATCAAATCAATGCGAGCTAATATTGATATTTTAACATTAACTGCAACACCTATTCCTCGAACCCTCAATATGGCGGTGAGTGGAATGCGTGATCTGTCTATTATTGCCACTCCTCCTTCTCGTCGATTATCCGTTAAAACCTTTGTTCGTCAATATGATGACTCAACTGTGCGGGAAGCCATTTTGCGTGAAATATTACGTGGTGGACAAGTTTACTATCTATTTAATGATGTAAAATATATTGAGAAAACCAAAGAGCGTTTAGAATCGCTGGTACCTGAAGCGCGTTTTGTAATTGGTCATGGGCAAATGCGTGAAAGAGAGCTGGAGCGTGTGATGACCGATTTTCATCGTCTGCGTTTCAATGTATTAATTTGTACCACCATTATTGAGACGGGAATCGATATTCCTAGCGCTAATACTATCATTATTGAACGTGCAGATCATTTTGGTTTAGCGCAATTACATCAATTACGTGGCAGAGTTGGCCGCTCTTATCATCAAGCTTATGCTTATCTTTTAACACCACACCCAAAAACCCTGACAGTTGACGCACAAAAACGACTTAAAGCGATCGTAGCGCTAGAAGATCTTGGTTCCGGCTTTGGATTGGCTACTCATGATCTAGAAATTCGTGGTGCAGGAGAGTTACTTGGTGAAGAACAAAGCGGACAAATGACCACCATCGGATTTACACTTTATATGAAAGTGCTAGAAAATACCGTTGAGGCTTTAAAGCAAGGTAAGGAACCTTCTTTAGAAGAACTAACCAGCCAACAGACTGAAATTGAGTTAAGAATGCCGGTACTGCTGCCGGATGACTATATCCCCGACGTAAATCTCAGATTATCCTTTTATAAAAGGATAGTCAGCGCCAAACATGAAAATGAGCTGGATGAGTTAAAAATCGAATTGATCGATCGCTTTGGTAAACTGCCCGATGCAGGCAAACAGTTACTACAATCTACTGCCATCAGAATGCATACGCAAGCATTGGGTATTAAACGAATAGAAGCTCACGAAAAAGGCGGATTTATTGAATTTAATGAACAAAATAGAGTAAACGCCACTTTTCTTATCGCGTTACTGCAAAACTCACCTGATATTTATCGGCTAGATGGGCCTAATAAATTGAAATTTGTTAAATCATTAATCAATTATGCTGAAAGGCTCACTTTCGTTAAGCAATTAATAGCTGATTTTCAGTCACATCAAATATAAATTAATTCATCGCTTCTTATTTTATTCAAAATAAAAAGCGATGGTTAATATCAAATCTGCTGCTATTAATGGTGATAGACGTAAATTAGTGTAATTTTAATCTAGGTCGAATGATACGATTGATACTACCCACTAACATCATCAATCCGGTTTTAATATAACCGTGTAATGCTATCTGATGCATTCGATAAAGTGAAATATAGACTATACGAGCGATTTTCCCTTCAACCATCATATCACCGCACGCTAAATTTCCCATCAGGCTGCCAACCGCACTAAAACGAGACAATGAGACTAAAGAACCATGATCTTTATAGACATACTCTTTCAACTCTTTATATTCGAGTAATGCGAGAATATTTTTATAACATAAAGTGGCCATTTGATGCGCAGCTTGTGCTCGTGGAGGCACAAATCCACCCTTTTTTTTAGGACAAGAGGCACAATCACCAATCGCAAAAATAGAATTATCTTGTGTCGTTTGTAGTGTTGGTTTAACAACTAATTGATTAATTCGGTTGGTTTCTAAACCCCCAATTTGTTGCATAAAATCAGGAGCTTTAATACCGGCCGCCCAAACCATAAGATCGGCGTTAATCTTTTCTCCCGATTTTGTGTTAAGGCCATCAGCATCCGCACTGGTTACCATCGTCTGTGGTAAAACACGAATACCCAATTTGGTTAATTCATGATGCACGACTGTAGAGATCCGTATAGGCAAACCCGGCAAGATGCGTTCACCAGCCTCAACAAGGGTTACATTAAGTGCTTCCTTATCCAACCCTTCAAAACCATAACTAGTTAATTGCTCGATAGCATTACAGAGTTCAGCAGATAGTTCTACCCCGGTTGCCCCACCACCAACAATTGCGATATTAATCTTATCATCCGGCTTATGTCGCACCGAATAACTGAGAAATAAATTTAACATTTCGTCACGAAAACGATGGGCTTGCTGAGGGTTATCTAAGAAAATACAATGTTCTTTTACACCGGCGGTACCAAAATCATTAGACACACTTCCTAACGACATAACTAAAATATCAAAATTTAACTGTCGTTCAGGAACTAATAATTGTCCTTCCTTATCATGTATCGCTACTAACGTAATGGTTTTATTTTCACGATTAATATCTGTCAAACGACCTAATTGAAAATGAAAACAGTGATTACGGGCATGAGCCAAATAACTCAGAGCATCAACACCATCATCTAAAGAGCCAACCGCGACTTCATGTAGTAGAGGTTTCCATAAATGGCTTTGATTGTGATCAACTAATATAATTTCAGCTCTATTCTTGCGCCCTAATTTATGCCCTAATTTAGTTACAAGTTCTAATCCTCCTGCCCCACCACCGACAACGATAATCTTGGTTTTTGGCGTCATCATAACTACCTTATCCTAAAATGATTTTTTGTTATTTAAATAAATTTAATAACTAGCTTTAAATAGAATAATTTTTCAAAAAAAGTTTAATTTACCTACAGAATATCATAGATGATTATTTGCTCATACCTAAATTAACTAAAATCAATTTAGCTGGTTGTTTTTACAACCTTACTATTAATAAAAATAAGTGAAAAAAAATAGTTCGATTGTTGATAATCACTAAAACTCAATATCTAATTTCTATTTATTATTAATGGTCTTTAACTAGTTGTTGCAACACTAAAATTTACATCTACATTAAAGGTAGACAGATAAGTAATTAAATCAATAATATCACTTTCCACTTTATAGTTAAACACAGCAATTAAATCAATTAAACCATCTTTATAGTTAAACACAGCAATTAAATCAATTAAACCATCAATTTGTTCATTATCAAAGGATTGACTATGCCCAATTCCGCTTTTAACAGCAACATTTTACTTGTCATAAACTGCAATAAATAAACTAGATAAAGCATCAGCAGATCGAAATAAAACACCACCATTTTTACTCATAACCTGATAGTTATAAATATTTTTATCTTGCAAAATAATGGTATCCTTACCACCATTATTAATAATTTTAACATGACCATTAAGAAACTGATTAATGAAAACAATATTGTTGCCTTTTCTCACTGCTAAAGTGACACTTCCACCGGTAGTGATGAGAATATCATCGCCATCAAGCAGAATATTGTTACCCGCCTTAACTGTATGATATCATTATCTTTTCCGCCTTTTATAATATGCCCTCTTCCACTAACATCAGTGACAATATCATTGCCATCATTAGCATCAAGTATTTATCATTCATGCGATAATCTGGCGGCAGTACAATAACATAATCCTCTGATGTTGCCATTTGAACAGGCTCCAATGCCACAAAATGCCACAATACTGTTTCCCTGTTCAGACAAAATTATTTGAAAATTTTGCTGATTTTTCTCTTTAATTAAAATATTGACGCTTGCTGCTTGCTAATTGTTGTCAATTTAAAAATTTTATTCTGACTATATCATTTTTTTATCTTTATGTACCAATTCATTATTCTCAAAGAAAAAATCATAGCCACTATATTCAACTAAATAAATAATTATTCTGTCATTGTCAGTATAATCTTCATTTATTTTAGCATAATCAAAAGTAATATAAATAACAACTAAGTTAGCAATAGACATATTATCGATATGATAATGATCAACTCCTTTTGTCATATGAAAATAGCTATCACTTTTTATATTATAAAAATAATTATCATTCCGATCGCCTGAAAATACCATTTCTGTAGCAGCTAATGCCTTTTTCATGGGTCTAATATTGTTTGGTAAACGATGTAATGACTTATATGTTTCAATGCTATTTTCAGCCAGATCAATGACAACAAAATAGAGTCTCACTAGCGGAGCATAGCGCTCGACATTTCTAACATACATAGCTTCTGTCATCCGCTCGTGGATCTGTCCATTGAGGGCATATATGGTGTCAGTATGAAGCCATCCTGGGCACATAAATGATATTGATGGGTTAAAAGCGTTTACCGTTATCATGATAACAGTAAGCATTTTTTAATTTAACGGTAATAAAACTGCTAGCGATTTCATTCAATTCAGTCGGCACAGATAGCGTAATATATATAATAAAATATCATTTTCTAATACTTCAAACGATCTGATATCATTTAAATGATATTCAAGTTCTACAATACTTTCACTATTATCCGTCGCTTTATCAATTTTAATCTTACTATTATAATCATAGCATTGATTAAATCTGAATCGATTATTTTGTTTATTTGGAATAATAAAAATTTGCAGTTGCGGATACTCATTAGTATAAAAGGGATAGTCAGGGAAAGTTTTTATATCCTCTGCCCAATTATAACGTTGAATAACATACCGATCAACACCAGTTCTGCCATTAGCAAAATTAAAATTTACTCCTGTTAAATAATTTGTTAAGTTATTATAAAAATATGCCGGTCGATTTTTTTGGAAATGAATAAATGGCTTTTTTTCATTAATATCAAACTGATATTTATTTAATCTTTGATGATTACATAATCTTTTAATCAAGTCATCAAATTCTCGATTTAATATCAGTATTTCATTCGTTGCAACCGAAGAAATAAAAATATAAATTTTTATCTTAGCTATTTCTACTTTATATCGGTTCGGATCCTGCTGAATTATTTTTTACTTCTACCTTAGTAAATTTTCTGCTGCTATTTTCTATAACATCCTCTATCTGTTGTTTCCATAGGTTAAAAGAAAGTGTAGTAATATTTAAATCATTTTTTAAACTTTCAAGATATATTGAAAAAGATTATCTTTATTATTAATCAAATAAATAACATAAAGTGGGTCTTCTGCTAATTCTACTTCTATAAGAAAAATACTTAAATTAAAATTATGTGATTTTAAGATTTCTTTAAAGAAATCTTTTTTTTGTTGTTCCCGATAAACTTTAATTGAAGTCTCAGCTTGTTGTTTTAATAATTTATTCCTGACTGAATATTAAGGGAGTAAACCCGGTATAGTGCTAAAAGTGACTTGTAACGTTTCATTAGTAGTTAATGTCACTTTTTCCTTAATACGCCCAACGGGCCGATAGAAATTATAAAAAATGCAGTTAACATCAAACCTGTACTAACACTGCCATACCAATAGGCCCGACAGAAAATGAACCAGAAAAAATTGCGAGGATACTAAAAATACTGATGCCGGCATTAAGTATGCGATACACTACCATTAATAATCAAATCCTGCTGAAGCAAGTGTGATACCAGCAGCAGTTACTCGATGCAAACTGTTTCTCGCGTTCTATTAGCAACGTTAGATAATAAAGGTAGCATATAGCCTAAGCACTAAAATTTGTTATGCCCGCTACCCTGGCCACAATCAAATTATTCTCCAGTATACTACGTTCATGATCAGCTAAATTAACATTATTAAGCTGCATAATAGTAGATTGGGTTGCGAAAATTAATTGTATAATACTAACTAGCTGCATTGGATGAGAAAGCTTATTCATTAATACAGCATACCTAGGAAAATGAAATAATCCTTGTTGTAGTTTTTGGAATAAATTTCTAGCCGCAAATATCTGGTTAGTATAATTATCAATATCAGCTAAATGCTGCATAATAACTGCTAAATCATTTAAATATCACTATTTATTAATAGCTGTTGATAATTTTTAGTAAAATTAAGTTTTTGTTTTAAGATTTTTATAAAATTAATATTATCTTTAGTTACTAAGATAATCATTCAACTTAACAAGATAAAATTTTATTTTGCCAATCAGTGACATTTCTAACTAAAAATGCTGTTGATTTCTTATTTTAAATATATACAACTGATTATTGTAGTATTGTAGTATTGTAGTATTGTAGTATTGTAGTATTGTAGTATTGTAAGAATAATACCTATTTCACCAATTTTAACGAAAACTTGTTCTTCGAATTGATTCTCTTTAATTGGTAATTGTTCAATTAATTTTGATAATTTAATATTGCATTATGTTCTATTTCATATAATTTAATTTGATAATTATTTTGCGTATCTTTTTTAATACCTAACATCTCATAACGATGATATTTTTGATTATCAATAATAATTTCATCGTCAAAATACATCAGTAAAAAATATAATAATATTTCATAGTAATTTTCTTTTGGTATAGACTCTAACCTTATCTCTCCAATTTTATGATCAAATATTATGTAATAATAATCATTTATTTTTTTTGAACTAAAATAGTAAAAATATGGTCATCAATGACTAATTGATAGCTACCCGTAAATAGTTCTGCCAATTTATTAGTACTTTTTTCATTCAAAATTATAGGATAATAAGGTTTTAAAATATTGATACTCCTTTGACTATCAATAATCTCATCATGGCGATGATAATATTAACATACATTGATTTTATTCTTTTGCCTAAAATTATCTACACATTTAGTCATAATATATAAATACTCCTCTGGCCTGGTAATTTTTCCTATCATATTTTCGTAAGGAAATAGATTGGGGTTGATCATCAATTGTTTTATATTACATAAAATCCTATACGCTCAGTCCAAACCCCACCTAAGCCAACACCACAAATTAAAATTAGCTCCTGATTAATGCCTTGAATATTTTTATCGACTTCTTTTAGTAAGTGTTGCATATCATATCGTGGATATAGTGTGTGTAACTGACAAGACGCACATTCGGATCAATAAATTGTATAATTGCATTATTTTTTCGTAGCTACCAGGACTGTTTGCATCAAAACCATGTAAATAAATGATCGTATCTGTCTCTGCCATTTTTCACACAAGAAAGTTAATGCCAAATTTTCGCTGCCTGCCCGCGTGGTGTTTTTTACAATTCAGCTAAAGAGTATTGATGTGCATGATGATAAAGATCTACCGTTTGGTTATATTTTTTGTTTGGCAAACTATCTAATACATTTATTGCACCAATACGATTATTGCAGATAAGTAATATATCACAGACAGCATTAAGCTCTGCCTGTGCGCAATCGGGATATCCTCCCATCACCGCCGCTCCCGCCTGGAAAGATCCATCAGAAAAAATTATCCCGTAAATCCTAGCTGTTGGCGCAAGACTGATTTTAACCAATAAGTCGAAGCACTCGCTGACCTCTCGTCAATTTTAGTATGATGATATGAGCCGGCATAATAGCATCAAGTAAACGCCGTTGGATCAAATAACTAAAGATTTTCATATCATGTGAAGTAATCAGGATGAGTGCTCAATCATTAGTTGGTGTTTCTATTATGTGAATCACTACTAACCATTCCATGATCAAGGAAGTGCTTACCTATTGTTTTCATTCCCGCAGCATGCATACCTTTAATAAAAGACTAAGCCACCATAATAGCGATATCAAGTTCTTGATGAAAAGAACGATCACCAATCGAAATACAATTATATCCAATATCAAGCACTGTGATATCAATGTCCATAGCAATAATTTCTGCTGCATCAACCAGCCAGCTTCTGCCGCTAATTTAGCCGCTGTATATTGATCGTTAAGGACAGCAAAGGATTGCCGGTAGAGCGCGATAAATCCTTGCCACAATCTTTGCACACGACCACCTTCTTGATCGACTGCAATAATTAAACAGCTATGTGCTGCACGGCAAATTTGGCAGACAAGCTCTCTCAGTTGCTCAGGATCATGATAATTGCGGGTAAAAAGAATAATACCACCAACCAGCGGGTGCTTTAGAATTTCACGATCTTCAGCCTCTAATTCAAATCCCTTTAGATCTAATATAATTGGTCCCATAAATTACCTTGTTGCTCTATTTTTTCTCATAAATATTTATCCAATATAGTCAAACTAAATTTAGCCATGTTCTAATAGGTTGCGCCAATGCCAAGTATTGCGGATCTTTTGTCTGCATCCATCGGACTTCATACCACATCATCCTCATATAATTAACCCATGGCTGCCATAATACAATTTGCTGAGTTAATTTATAAAAATCATTATATGCGTGTGTCTGCTGACAATAGTGTTGCAAAAATTGATTTTGTGCATTTTTATCCCAATCATTGGTGGCAAATAAAGTTGCTAGGGCAAATGCAAGATCACAATCAGCCGCATATTCCCAATCTAACAGTTTTAAACTACCATCTTTAGCCAAAAGAACATTTCCACTATGAATATCAAGGTGTGCAAGTACTTTTTTGCTAGTTTTCGGTTGGCGAGAATGTTGAAAAAAATGATGTAAATTTAACCAATAAGGTGATAGTCTTTGCGGATCAATTTGATACCAGTAACCAGCTAAATGTTGTTTGAGTTGTAGTGAGTAACCTGATAACGGATGTGAATACAATGAGGCTAATATATAACTTAATGGTTGATATAATTCAAACAAAGAATAGGCGGTATCAGTAACCACCTTACCTTCCATCCATTCTAATAGTAACCAATCATTATTAGCAGCCAGTGCCTTCGGAGCAGCCATAAACTGAGTAAACTGGCGCAATATTTTACGCTCTTTTTGCCGGTTAATACCTAATAAACGCTGCTTTTTTCCGGCAAAACGTGCAATCAATTTAATATTTTCGGTTGCTTCAGCATAAAAGCTTCCACCGCTGTATCCCGATAAGGCCTTAATTCGCCACTTATTACGTGTTATAGCCGGATATTTTTGTAATAACAACGTAATAAGTGTTTCCTTTTTATTCAATAGGATTTGTTCCCGACCAGAGGATCTCACCAGTTTGCGCTCCCATCAACTGCATTTCAATTTCACTCTGTTGTTGATTACCCGAAATAACCGAATAAAGCACATAATCAGCTTGCACATAACGTGCTAAGCCGATGGCTTTACTGCGCGTAACTAAACTGTCTTCCTGAGATAAGCCCAAAGCTTTACGTGCATTTGCCACAACATCTTGCGGAACTAATTTGAATACATTTTGGTTATTAATTGCATCAATAATAGCATCGGTTGCTTGTATTGATTGAATTGACATATTGGTATTATTTTTTATTAAATCAATCAATAACACCTTACCTGATTCAACCCCCGGGGCCCGTACCAATTGATTAGCTAAAGGAATAACCGCTGTTGAACAATCTACTGTTTTTACTTTTGGTAGCTGCGGTACAGTGTCTGGAGACGTTGGTGTCATTGGTTGCTCAGTAGGTTCAATTGTAATAACCGGTGCCGTTTTTTTACTCGTTATCGATGAGCAACCAACTAATATGAATGTCACAACCATAAGTTGAAAAATACGTCTCATTTATTCTTCTCCTGTATACCTTAAGTTGCAAGGTAAACTGAATAACAAAGTCTGTGCCAAAATACCAAAATAAATTGCTTTATAATTAAAGATTAACCAACAAAACTATTCTTTTCTCTTTAATGACAAATTAACAAAATAATGATTTAAAATTTATCTATCTTTGTGCTAACAACGGCCCTAAAGAATGACCTCCTACTAAATGCACATGAATATGGAAAACTTCCTGACCGGAATGTTGATTACAATTCATAATTAAACGGTAGCCATTATTAGCAATACCTTCCTGCTTAGCGATCTTTGCCGCGACCGTGATCATATGACCTAATGTTTGTTCATGCTCAGCTTTCACATCATTTATGGTAGCGATCAAAATATTAGGAATAATTAAAATATGGACTGGTGCCTGTGGTTCTATATCCCTAAACGCCGTTACTAAATCATCCTGATAAATAATATCAGCGGGAATTTCACGGCGTATAATTTTACTAAAAATCGTTTCTGTTGCCATAATTTCATCCTTTAAAGCTATTTTTTATGAAGATGCAAGCGGTTCAATCACGCTTAATTGTTAAATGAAAAAGATCACAAAAATTTTGCGAAGTAGCTCGGGCAATTTCTTCAATATCTAGGCCTTTTAATTGGGCTAAAAAGTGCGCTATATTTCGTACATAAGCGGGCTGATTTTCTTTGCCACGATAAGGAACAGGTGCCAAGTAAGGCGCATCGGTTTCAATTAAAATGCGCTCTAAAGGCACCATACGTGCAGCCTGGCGGATCTGTTCGGCATTACGAAATGTCACTATACCGGAAAATGAGATATAAAGCCCTAAATCTAATAATGCTTTAGCCATCTTCTCATCCTCCGTGAAACAGTGTAAAACCCCACCGCAATCACCAACCTGTTCTTCCCTCAATATTGTTAATGTGTCTTGCTGGGCTTCTCGAGTATGAATAATAACGGGTTTGTTTAATTGACAACCTATACGAATATGTTGACGAAAAGATGTTTGTTGCAATTTAGCATTCTCACTTTGGTAGTGATAATCCAAACCTGTTTCACCTAACGCAACAACTTCACTGCCTGACGCTAAACGTGCAAGTTCATCAAGATCATATCCTTTATGAAGATCAAGCGGATGTATGCCACATGAAAATGCTACATTATTACGCTGACCAATCTGCTTTTTCATACTAATAAAACCTGGCAGCGTTGTCGCAACAGCTAGAATATATTTTACCTCGCTAGCCGCCGCTTTTGCGATAACATCATCTATATCTTTATGTTTATTCTTATAATCTAAGCAATCGAGATGACAGTGTGAATCAACTAAAAACATAATGAACTCTTTTAATTATGGTAATAAAGTGCATTCTGCCAGTTAATTAACTGAGACATCAATCGTAATTCCTGATTCAATCCCATCACTGACATTAATTGGTAACGACAATTTTGCCATTCAGTAGCACTTTTTAATAAGACATCAGAAGAATTGATAGCGGCCAATTTAGTGATTAATGATGACTGATCTTGATTAACACAATAATTAGCTACTTGCTTTTGATATTTTACTGCATCCAGTAATAGGCTTATCAACCAGCTGATCCGTTCGACAGCGTCTTTCTGATCTAATTCAGGTAACCAGCTAAAAAGCGTCTTAGTGGCTAAATGTTGCATTAATGATTGGCAAAATTGTTTTCTTTTCAGCCAATTCTCTGGCTGTAAAAGGGTTAAAGCGGCAAGAGGTGCACCCGCATTAAGTTTTATAGCCGTTTCAATATGAACCAACGCTAACGGTATTTTTTGTTTTTGTAACCAAGAAATTGCAGTTTTACGCTCCGGCACAGAAAGGTAATAATAAAAACATCGACTACGTAAAGTAGCTAACAAGAGTACTGGATCACGGCACTCTAACAAAAAATAGGTATTGTTCGTCGGTTCTTCTAAAGTTTTCAATAATGCATTACTTGCCGCTTCGGTTAATGCTTCAACACAAGAAAGCCAAATAACTTTAGCGCCGCCTTGCTGTGCATGGCTAACTAAAGCTTCGGTTAAATAACGAATACTTTCAATGCCTATCGTATTTTTGCCCTTATCTGCGACAATTTTATGCCAGTCTGGATGTGTTTCCGCTAACATCAGTTGACAACTATGACAACCACCACAGCTTTTCATACTCGCCGGCTGTTGGCACATTAACCAACGGCTAATAGCATAAATGAGTGCCTCACTTCCCATTCCAGTATCAGCATGTAACAACAATGCATGATGTCCTTGCTTCTTCTGATGGAGAGAAATTATCTGTCTATATGCATGATTTAACCATGGATACCACTTCATTCTACTTGCCTTATGATGTCAACCAATTCGATAATACATCGAGAATAGTTTTTTGCACCTCTTCTAATGATTGGTTAGCATCAATTGTGATGATTGTATCATCTTCAGCAGCTAATTCCACATAGCGCTGACGCGTTCGTTTAAAAAAGTCCAATGACTCTTTCTCTATCCGATCTAGTTCACCACGATCCCGCACTCGCTGTAAGCCTCGAGCGGGTTCTATATCAAGAAATAGTGTTAGATCAGGTCGAAAATCATCCAGTATGGTATTGCGTAATACTTTCATTAATTCTGGGCAAAGCCCTCGCCCTCCGCCTTGATAAGCTTGTGATGAGAGATCATGGCGATCACCAATGACCCATCTTCCTCTTGCAAGAGCGGGCTTGATAACATTTTCAATTAATTGAATACGCGCAGCATAAAGCATTAGTAGCTCAGCTTTATCGGTGATTTTTTCTTCGTCAATGCCATTCTTAATTAATTGACGCAATTTTTCCGCTAGCGGCGTTCCTCCCGGCTCACGTGTAAAATCAATCTCAGTTATTCCTACCTTAGCCAGTGTTTCTACAACAGTTTTTATCCCGGTAGTTTTTCCTGCGCCTTCAAGACCTTCCATCACTATATAACGACTTTTCATTCATTTTTATCTTTTGTCTGACGATAATGTTTAACCGCCTGATTATGATCATTAAAATTGGTAGTAAAAGTATGCCCACCATTGCCCGTTGCAACAAAATAAAAATAACCAGTTTCATCAGGATGAGTCGCTGCTTTAATTGAAGCTCGGCCAGGCATAGCAATTGGTGAAGGGGGCAAACCAGCGATCAAATACGTATTATAAGGACTTGGCTTATATAAGTCACTACGATAAAGAACCCCACGGTATTTATCACCTAAACCATATATAACCGTAGGATCCGTTTGCAACCGCATTTTTTTCTTTAATCGATTAATAAATACCGAAGCCACTTTAGCTCTCTCTATATCAATCCCAGTTTCTTTTTCAATAATTGAAGCCATAATTAACATTTCATATGGCATTTTGTACGGTAAATTAGACGCTCGCCCTTGCCATTCATATTCAAGAGCCATTAACATTTTTCGATGTGCACGTTTTAATATATCAAAATCACTAACTTCCTCTGTGTAATAGTAAGTATCTGGATAAAACCACCCCTCTAGTGATTGACCAGGCTGTAACCCTAGTTGCTGCGCTAGTTTATCAGCAGACTGATTTTCAATAGTCTGTTTTAAATAAGGAGCTTGATGTAATACTTTTTTCCAATCTTCAAAACGAGAGCCTTCAGTAAACAGCAAACTAAATTGCGCTTCTTTACCAGCAAAGAACATTTCTAACATTGTCCGCAAAGACATGTCAGGATTTAATCGATACGTTCCCGCTTTAAATTGTGCTAATTGTGGTTCCACTCTCAGTAACCATTGAAATTTATTAGCCGGATTTATTATTTTCTTCTCTATTAACAATAATTCTAATCCTGCTCGCCCTGTACCTGCCGGTAAAGTAAAAATAATTGTTTCATTAATATTAATAGCTGTGTCAGCATAATTTTGTATCTGATGGTAAAATGTATAAAGAATACAGCTACTCAATATTAATAAAAAAATAATCAACCACAATATTCGTCTTAGATACTTCATTTAACACTCGTTTCCTAATATTACCTATAAAAATTAATCTAATATTAATAGCAAAATTAACTTAACCTCAAACAAAATGGCAAAAGAAAATTGAATAATTCGCGAGAATAATAGTGCAAGACGGGTTGCTTTGGCTGAGTTAAAATACGGTTAACCGATAATATGGGCATTAAAGCATTAGTGATGATAACCTCATCGCTATGCACTAATACATTAGGATAGTCGCTGATATAGAAAAGTTCATAATTAGTATCAGATAAACAAGAAATAACCTTTTTTCGCATTACACCTTCAACCCCAGCATGATTTAAATTTGGCGTATAAATTTGTTTCCCTTTACGCAAAAAAATATTTGCTGCACAACATCCAATCAATATTCCATTAGTATCTGTTACAATAGCTTCATCAACATTCAATAATTCAATTTGTTGTTTTATTAATATTTGCTCTAAGCGATTTAAATGTTTAATACCTGCCAAATAACAGTTATTATTTACTGGTATTGTACTCAGAGTTAAATCAATACCCGTTTGCCGTTGATTTAGATAAATAGCTGGATAATCAGTTAACAAAATAATGACAGTTGCTTTGTTAAAGCCCGCTATGCTATATCCTCGCCCACCTTCACCACGACTAATAATAACTTTGATAACCGCTAAATTCTTTTTATTCAATTGTGCTATCTTATTTACATCAGCAGCCAATTTTTGCCAATCTGGTACAGGTAATAGTAGTTGTTTAACACCTTTTTGTAATCGATAAATGTGATGCGTCAATAAAGCAGGTTGATGCCCAACCACACGGATTGTCGTAAAACAGCCATCCCCGAATTGAACAGCTCTATCCATTACAGAAATATTATTTCGATGTTCACCATTAATCCAACAAATCATCGTGTTAACTTCTTAATCAAACTCAATACCCACTATTTATCGCTAAGTTTATTGGAAATTCATCATTTACACCAATAAAAAGGCCTCAACTTAAGTCAAGTTGAGGCCTTTATTATGAGAAAATATCAACTAATTGACTTTACGAAAAATAATCGAACCATTTGTACCGCCAAAGCCAAAAGAATTACATAATGCATACTGCATATTTTCAACTCTGCGACCCTGTTTCGGTACAAAATCTAGCCTGCCTGTCTTTACTAATTTGTCTAATTTACTATCAAGAGTTTCAAGGTTAATTGTTGGAGGAATAAGTTGATCTCTTAACGACAAAATCGTAAAAATAGCTTCAATTGCACCTGCTGCTCCTAATAAATGACCGGTCATCGATTTAGTCGAACTAACCAATATTTTACTCTGATCTGAGTAAATCGAAGCAACTGCACGCGCCTCAGCAATATCTCCTGCTGGTGTTGATGTACCATGAGCATTAATGTAACCTACTTTTTCTGCTCCTATACCTGCATCGTGTAATGCATTTGTCATGGCCAGAGCCGCACCTTCACCATTCTCTGATGGTGACGTCATATGATAGGCATCACTACTCATACCAAAACCAGCAAATTCAGCATAAATTTTAGCGCCTCGAGCTTTAGCATGTTCATACTCTTCCAGCACTAAAATACCCGCACCATCGCCTAATACAAAACCATCTCGCTCCTGATCCCAAGGGCGACTTGCTCGCTCAGGTTCGTTATTACGTCTTGATAAGGCTTTGAGAGAGCCAAACCCAGCAATACCTAAAGATGTACTCGCTTTTTCTGCACCACCTGCCAACATGATATCAGCATCTCCATAAGAAATAATACGTGCTGCGTGACCAATATTATGCACCCCTGAAGTACAAGCGGTAGCAATAGAGATAGTTGGACCTTTAAAACCATAAATAATACTTAAGTGTCCAGCTACCATATTAATGATGGTTGAAGGAACAAAAAAAGGACTTACTTTACGTGGGCCATTAATAATTAAAGCATCACAATTTTCCTGGATTAGACCTAACCCTCCAATGCCAGAACCAATTGCTGCACCAACCCGATGAGCATTTTTTTCTGTGATAATACCTGCATCTTCGATAGCTTGTTGACCTGCAGCAAGCCCATATTGAATAAAAAGATCCATTTTGCGAGCATCTTTGGCTGAAATACCATAATCCTCATGATTAAAATCTTTAACTAAACCGGCAAACTTGGTTGTATGGTTTTCAGTGTTAAAATGCTCTATAAGGCTGATGCCACTCTGTCCAGCACATACAGCATTCCAAGATGATTCAACTGTGTTGCCGACAGGAGATAACATGCCGAGTCCAGTCACAACTACTCGACGTTTAGACACGTATATCCTCCAGAAAAAGAAATGAGTTTCGGTGAAAATATAGGCGGTCGATTGACCGCCTGAATATGTGCATAAAAGCTTTCTACAATTAAACTTACGACTTATGCTTGATGACTATTAATATAATCAATCGCGGCTTGCACTGTCGTGATTTTTTCCGCTTCTTCATCAGGAATTTCTGTATCAAACTCTTCTTCTAATGCCATGACTAATTCAACAGTGTCAAGAGAATCCGCACCTAAATCCTCAACAAATGAAGAATTATTTGCAACTTGATCTTCTTTAACTCCTAACTGTTCAGCAATTATTTTCTTAACACGTTTTTCAATATCGTTGTCAACACGTTCGTCTCTAGTCTTCATACTATTTAAATTCCTATTAAAACTCGCTTTCACGATGGTTTTCGTAGTTTAGATACAGGAAAGGCACAACCCAATCCTGGCTATTCGAACCTGATTTCGCATAATTATATGCTATTTTAGCATTAATCATGCAAATGATTCATTGCTTTTTAAAGCATACACATGCCACCATTGACATGTAATGTTTCACCCGTGATGTAAGCTGCTTCATCAGAAGCTAAGAATGCTACAGCACTGGCAATTTCTTTTGCATTACCGAGTCGCCCCACAGGAACACTAGCTAAAATCCCTGCTCGCTGCTCAGCTGTCAATGCTCCTGTCATATCGGTTTCTATAAAACCAGGTGAAACAACATTCACCGTAATACCACGGGTAGCTACTTCACGTGCTAACGATTTACTAAAAGCTATAACACCTGCTTTAGCTGCTGCATAATTTGCCTGTCCAGCGTTACCCAATGTGCTCACGACTGAGCCAATAGAAATAATGCGACCATAACGTTTCTTCATCATTGAACGCATTATAGCTTTGGATAAACTAAAGATCGAAGTTAAGTTTGTACCAATAACTCTGTTCCACTCTTCTTCTTTCATTCGCAGCAATAGATTATCACTCGTAATACCAGCATTATTAACTAAAATATCAATTTCACCAAATTCTTCACGAATTTTAGATAGAGTACTATCAATAGATTCAACGTCTGTCACATTCAAGACATAGCCTTTACCTTTATCACCAAGATAGCAACTAATCTCCTCAGCACCTTTTTCTCTTGTAGCAGTACCAATTACTTTCCCACCCCGTTCAGCCATCAGTTCAGCTATTGATCGCCCGATACCACGACTTGCGCCAGTTACCAAGGCTATTTTTCCATCAAAACTCATGTTTTCCTCAATTATTTATCAATGCAGCGTTTAATGATGCCGTATCATTAATCGCTGCTGAATTAATCGTACTCACAATACTCTTAGTTAAACCTGTCAATACTTTACCTGGCCCTATTTCTAATAGTTGCACAATCCCTTGTTCAGCCATGAATTCGATGATTTCAACCCAGCGTACAGGATTATACAACTGCCTGACTAAAGCATGCCTAATACCATCTACCGAATTTTCGATTTTAACATCGACATTATTTACAACAGCGATGTTGGGCTTATTAAACACAACTACTTCTAATGCTTGTGCTAATTTATTTGCTGCTGGCTGCATCAATGCACAATGTGAAGGTACACTGACAGACAATGGCAAAGTACGTTTTGCACCAGCAGCTTTACATAAGGCTACCGCTCTCTCAACACCACTTTTTTCACCTACAATGACAACCTGCCCCGGTGAATTAAAATTCACGGCCGAAACCACTTGGCCTTGCTCAGCTTGCTGACATGATGCTAATACCGATTCATTATCCAGACCAATAATTGCATACATAGCACCCATCCCTTCCGGCACAGATTCTTGCATCAATTGCCCGCGTAGCTCAACTAATTTGACAGCTGACTTAAAATCGATGACATTGGCACAAACCAATGCAGAATATTCACCCAAACTATGACCTGCCATTAGTTTAGGCATTTTGCCTTTTTTTTCCTGCCATACTCGAAAAATTGCCACAGATGCAGATAAAAGTGCTGGCTGAGTTTTCCAGGTTTTATTTAATTCTTCTTCAGAGCCATTCTGAACCAAATCCCATAAATCATATCCTAAGATATTAGAAGACTCAGCAAATGTTTCTTTTACTATTGCAAACTCTTTCGCTAAATCAGCTAACATGCCCAAAGATTGAGAACCTTGGCCAGGAAAAATCATCGCAAAATTAGACATTTTTATTTTCCTGTATAACTTAAAAACGGATCAGAGCTGAACCACAAGTAAAACCGCCACCAAAAGCTTCAAGCAATACCATTTGCCCTCGTTGTATACGGCCATCTCTGACCGCTTCATCAAACGCTGTCGGTACTGAAGCCGCTGAAGTATTACCATGTCTATCTAGAGTAATAACGACTTTATCAATTGGCATAGCCAGTTTTTTTGCTGTTGCTTGAATAATCCGTAAGTTAGCTTGATGAGGGACTAACCAATCTACTTCTGATTTATCTAGCGTATTTTTTTCTAATGTTTCATCCACAATATTAACTAACTCATTCACCGCGATCTTAAAAACCTCATTACCCGCCATTGTGACATAAGTTGGCTCTGAGCATTGACTATGCTCTTGATGACGTAAAGTTAACAAATCACCATAATTACCATTGGCATGTAAATGAGTTGACAAAATCCCTGGCTCTTGTGAACAGCCAACAACGATTGCACCTGCTGCATCACCAAATAGAATGAGTGTACTACGGTCATTCGGATCTAATACTCTCGATAATACATCAGAACCGATAACTAATGCCTTCTTCGCCATCCCCGTTTTAATAAACTGATCGCTAATACTTAATGCATAAGTGAAGCCCGCACATGCAGCAGCAACATCAAATGCGGCACAATTTTCAATTCCTAATATTTGCTGAATTTGGCACGCTGCACTGGGAAAAGCATGGGTCGAAGAAGTCGTTGCTACAATGATTAAATCGATCTCATTAGCTGCGATGCCTGCCATTGCTAACGCTTTTTGCGCAGCTTTAGCACCCATTGTAGATACGTTATCTTCTTCTGTTGCAATGCGGCGTTTTTTAATCCCTGTACGGGTAGTTATCCATTCATCAGAGGTATCTACCATTTTTTCTAAATCAGCATTCGTACGAATCTGTACAGGCAAATAACTGCCAGTACCTAAGATTTTTGTATACATTTTGCTTTAATCACTCTTGGGTAGTAAGATATTCAAGCGAGTAGCAATTCTATTAGGAATTTGCTTTTCTACCGCCTGAATTGCCTGTTCAATTGCAGCCTTAAATGCTTTTTGGTTTGCCGCTCCATGACTTTTAATTACAATGCCCTTTAATCCTAAAAGCGAAGCGCCATTATATTGATCAGGATCCAGGTGCCCAAAACGTTTTGTGATACGTTTCTGTAACCACGGTTTAATCAACTTCATCAGCAACGATGAGATCTTATTTTCTGTAGTTGAAGACTTTACTAAAGATAAAATAACGCATATCACTCCTTCCATCGTTTTCAACGTCACATTACCTGCAAAGCCGTCACAAACGAATACATCAGCTTTACCCGTCAATAACTCATTACCTTCTACATAACCAATATAATTTATAGAAGGTGTTGCTTTTAATATTGAGGCGGCTTCGCGGATATTATCTAAGCCCTTACTTTCCTCTTCACCAATATTTAATAACGCTACTCGTGGATTGCTTATATTAGCAACCTCTTCAGCCATTACTGCTCCCATCACGGCAAATTGTACTAGCATTTGACTATCGCAATTAACATTAGCACCTAAATCAAGTACAACGGTTTTACCTTGTTTTTGATTTGGCAAAATCGTTGTCAGCGCAGGCCTTTCAATATCATTTATTGCTTTCAATATGAGTTTTGCTAACACCATAAGTACACCAGTATTTCCAGCACTAATACATGCTTGAGCCTGGCCAGACTTCACTAATTCTAAAGCTATCCGCATTGACGAGCCTTTACTTTTCCTAATTGCTTGTAATGGATTGATATCATTAGCAATAGCATATTCAGCAGGTATAATTTGCAAACGGTGACGCAGCTCAGCACGCTGATCAGCAAGCAGTGGTTTTAAAATTTCGGGAATACCGACCAGTAATAATCTTAACTGTGGGTTAGAAGCGAGTGCCTGCAATGCAACAGGCACAATAATACAAGGCCCTTTGTCCCCGCACATCGCATCTAGTGCTAAGGTTAAATTAGCCAAGGCATTAATCGTTTAATAATCAACACAGCAATTATTTATTAATAACCTTGCGACCACGATAGTAGCCATCAGCGGTCACATGATGACGCAAATGGGTTTCACCAGAAGTTTTATCTACTGACACTTCGGTAGTTGTCAACGCATCATGTGAGCGACGCATACCACGTTTAGAACGAGTGGGTTTATTTTGTTGTACGGCCATTGACCTTACTCCTTAAGTACTTTTTTTAAAACTAGCTAATACGGCAAAGAGATTTGGCTTTTCTGCCTCTGGAGGCAACTCACCAAAAACCATATCCGCGTCGGACACTTCACAGCGTTCAGAGTTATGAACCGGGATCACCGGCAAAGAGAGAATTATTTCATCTTCGATCATTGCCAGCAAATCTATTTCACCAAATTGATCAACTGCGATTGGCTCATACTCTTTAGGTAGTAACGCAATCCTCTCATCAATGACAGGACTAAAACAATAAGTTACATGAACATGATGGTTAAAATTCTTACCACAACGTTCGCATTTTAAAGTAACATCAACATCAGAATCGCCTTTTATGACAACTAAATGTTGATTATCGATTGCAAACGACAGTTCACTAGTTACATCACTATCTATACTTACTACTGATTCTACGACACGCAAAACATGTTCAGATGAATAATATCCTGAATAATCCAATTTTTTTTGCGCTGCACGATGCGCATCAATCGTTAAGGGTAATTTTACCTTTTGCATAAGGCGCGCATATTATATTTGTAATGAGACATAGTCAAAGGAAAAGGCTGCTTTTGCTTATTTTTCCATCAAATATTCGCTATTAAAATTCTATTTAGTTTAAAATATCTCACCTCATTTGGCTATGAATATTAAATATTTTATGAAATCAATTGTATTGGCGTCAATGTCACCTTCACGTTATCACATGCTGCAAAAAGTAGGCTTACCTTTTATTGCCGATGCACCGAATATAGATGAAACTCCATTAATCAATGAATCAGCAACTTTTCTCGTCACCCACTTAACAATTGAAAAAGCAAAATCACTAGTGACTAAATATCCTACACACTTAATAATAAGCGCCGATCAAGTCTGTATTTTGGAAAACATATAAGAAAACCACTTATTCATGCCAAGGCAACCAAGAAACTGAAGCAGGCTTCCGGCAAAAAATTACCTTTTATATCGGACTATGCTTATTTTATAGTGAAACCGGGAAATACAATACTAATATGTGAACTTTTCACCGTTTATTTTCGCCATTTAACGGATATAGAAATTGAAAGCTATCTGACAAAAGAACAGCCCTATCAATGCGCCCGGGGCTTTATGTCAGAAGGGTTAGGCATCAAGTTATTTGAAAAACTTGTTGGGCGGGATCCTAACACTTTAATCTGGTTACTTTTAATTAGTTTAATCAATATGTTACGCTCATCCTCTCAAGTAGCTATATCACTGCATACAAAAAACAAACTAATTTATAATTCAACATGGTTTGCTAATTTGATTGGCTATAACATTATTGCTTACGTAATATTGCCAAACAGCTTTTAAGTTGCTGATCCAAAGGGACGTTAAAAGTTAATTTTTCCCCACTAGCCGGATGGATAAACATTAATGAACTCGCGTGCAAAAAAAGTCGTTTCAAACCAGTAATAGTTAACTGTTGATCAAATTCGAGATCTCCATAACGGTTATCACATGCAATAGGATGTTTTGCATATTGAGCATGTACTCTGATCTGATGTGTTCGCCCTGTTATTGTGCTGGCTTTGACTAAAGTAGCATTAGAAAAACGCTCTTCAATTTTAAAATGGGTTTCTGAATTTTTACCATCACCGCAGACTTTCACTATCCGTTCGCCACTTTGCAAAATATTTTTTAATAAAGGTGCCTGAATAACTTTAATATGCGACGGCCATTTTCCTTTCACGAGCGCAATATACTGTTTTTGCATCTGTTTCAGACGCAACTGTTGATGCAATGCCCTAAGTGCCGAACGTTTTTTAGCTATCAGTAAAACACCCGATGTTTCACGATCTAGCCTATGTACAAGTTCCAAAAAACGTGCTTCAGGACGTAATACGCGTAATGCTTCAATAACGCCAAAATTAATCCCGCTACCACCATGAACAGCCACACCAGAAGGTTTATCCAAAACCAGTAAATGTCCATCTTCGTAAAGTGTGCAATCGGTGAGTGCTGCTACTTTATCCAATTTAGCCGAAATAATATTTTGTTGTTTCTCTGCCTGCCGAACAGGTGGGATCCTAATTAAATCACCCTCTTGAATTTTATATTCAGGTTTGGTTCTACCGCTATTTATTCTTACTTCACCTTTTCGAATAATGCGGTAAATCATACTGTTAGGAACACCTTTTAAACGCGTCAATAAAAAATTATCAATACGTTGGCCTGCTTCATCATTATCGATAGTAACAAATTGAACCTGATTCTGTATTTTCATTATTTAATTATAACACTTTGCTAACATTTTAGTTTGTTCAATATGAATTTGTTAAATATTGTGACCCAATATTATGATACCTTGTTTCAGGCTTTTTTTCTTAAACTTTATCAATTTCTGTGTCAAATGCATTTTTTTCACTTTTTCACTATAAAAAAGCAATAAACAGCAAAAGTTATCTTGATATCTACCCATAAGCAATGGAATAATGGAAAGTTACCATAATGTTTCTTAAAACAAGAATTGACGTAATTTGAGATCTATCTATTTTATTTTTGATGACACATAAACGCAGCAATGGTGTAAGACGGTGTGTAAAATAAAAATAAATTATTGAATTGCGAACAAAGGTTTACTGGATTAGCTAAACTGTACATTGAACGAATAAATTCAGCAACAGTACTAATTTAAGAATGCAGCATTTTATTTAAACGTAGCTTCACCGAAAAATTGCGTTTCAATACAACCGACAACCGCGAGGTTGACGATTTTGTAAAAGTCACGGAACCATCGGTCAACAGTAACCATTTTTAGTCGCAACTTTTTTGACTTAGTAGAATAATGAGTATTCATAATGAAAAGAATGTTAATTAACGCAACTCAACAAGAAGAGTTGCGCGTTGCTCTTGTTGATGGGCAACGTCTTTATGACTTAGATATTGAAAATCCCGGACACGAACAAAAAAAAGCAAATATTTACAAAGGCAACATTACCCGTATAGAACCTAGTCTGGAAGCAGCATTTGTTGACTATGGTTCAGAAAGACACGGCTTTCTCCCTATAAAAGAAATTGCACGTGAATACTTCCCTAGTCATTATCAACCTCACGGTCGTCCTAACATTAAGGATGTTTTAAAAGAAGGCCAAGAAGTTATTATACAAGTTGATAAAGAAGAGCGGGGAAATAAAGGCGCTGCGCTAACTACTTTTATTAGTCTAGCTGGTAGCTATCTTGTTTTAATGCCAAATAACCCTCGAGCAGGTGGGATATCACGACGTATTGAGGGTGAAGATCGTACAGAACTGAAAGAGGCATTATCCTCATTGGAAATACCCTATGGGATGGGATTAATTGTCCGTACTGCTGGCGTAGGTAAATCAGCAGAATCGCTACAGCAAGATCTACAATATCGTCTCAAACATTGGCAAGCAATAAAAAAAGCAGCAGAAAACCGAGCAGCGCCTTTCCTTATTCACCAAGAAAGTAACGTCATTGTTAGGGCCTTTCGTGATTATCTTCGCCCTGATATTGGTGAAATACTAATTGATAATGCAAAAATTGTCGAAATGGCACGCCATCATATTGAAGGTATTGGTCGTGGGGATTTTGCAAGTAAAATCAAATACTACAGTGGCGATGTTCCACTTTTTAGCCACTATCAAATCGAATCACAGATCGAGTCTGCTTTTCAACGTGAAGTTCGCTTACCTTCGGGTGGTGCTTTGGTTGTCGACACCACTGAAGCATTAACTGCTATCGATATAAATTCATCCCGTTCAACGCGTGGTGGTGACATTGAAGAAACCGCATTCAACACCAATTTAGAAGCAGCTGATGAAATTGCCCGTCAATTACGGTTACGAGATTTAGGTGGACTGATTGTTATCGATTTTATTGATATGATACCCATTCGCCATCAACGTGAAGTTGAAAACCGCCTGCGTGAAGCTGTACGCCAAGATCGAGCTCGTATCCAAATCGCTCGGATTTCACGATTTGGTTTACTTGAAATGTCACGTCAACGTTTAAGTCCATCACTGGGTGAATCCAGTCATCACGTTTGTCCTCGTTGTAGCGGCACAGGAACAATCCGTGATAATGAATCACTTTCACTCTCTATTTTACGTTTGATCGAAGAAGAAGCGTTAAAAGAAAATACTCATGAAGTACACGCTATTGTACCGATTCCAATTGCTTCTTATCTACTGAATGAAAAACGCCAATCCGTCAATGAAATTGAACATAGACAACACCATATACGTGTTATTATTGTCCCTAACGATCAGATGCAATCACCTCATTTCAATGTGATCCGCATTCGTAAAGGTGAAGAAATTTCAGCATTGAGTTATTATCTTGCACAATACCATGAAGCTGAAACTAATAATCTAATAGATGATACCGCCGGTGAGAAGAAATTACCTGAACAACCGGCGATTTCTACTTTTGCTCTCCAATCTCAGGCAGATACAAAAAATGCAGTGGTTGCTAAAGGCAAAACAAGTAAACAGAGTAAATCAACAAATAAGCAGACTTCGACAAGTCTATTTACTCGAATTACCTCTTTCTTAAAAAAATTATTTACCGAATCACAACAACCTATTGATAAAACAGTAAAAAAATCGAAAAATGGCAATGATAAGCGACGAAATAATCGCCGAGCAACTCAACGTTGTGAACAAAATGACAATGACAATATCAATATAGATAATCGCCAAAATGGTGGGCATACCGATGAGCCTCAATCACGTAAGAACCGAAATCAAAAAAGCCATTTTAATGATACTCAAGATAGCTCAGCACGTGAAACTCAACAACAGCGTCGCGAACAGCGAGCTGAACGTCGTCGTCGTCAGGAAGAAAAGCGACAGCTACAGCTTGAAACTAAAACTTTACCATTAGACAAGAAAGAAACTGAAGCGGAAAAAACGGTCGTTGTCCCTCCCCGCCGTCAACAACGTCAATTGGTTCAATCTGTACGGAACACAAATAGCGTGACTGAGCAACAAAACCTCCTACCTGCTGATAAAGAATATCAGGATATTAAGTTGCCTATTAAAAATGAAGCAGACGCAGACATAGTACATGCTTTGTTAACAGCCGAGCCCATTATGCCAACTGAATCAGCAGCGAAGCAAAAAACAGCAGATATGCCGCATGCCACAAAGCAGACTGAATCTCAAGAAGCATCCACCAATTATGCTAATGAGCGCCAAGACACTGTCATTCCAAGGCGATCAAGACGATCTCCCCGCCATCTACGTGTTAGCGGACAACGTCGTCGTCGTTATCGTGATGAACATCAAAGCAAATCATTAGTACCATTAAAAATGGCCGTTGCTTCTCCTGAATTATCTTCAGGTAAAGTCTGGATCAAGTATCCTATTAAATTGAATGAATCGAATGAAATGTCATTAGAAAGCAAAAATATGATGACAATTAGTGAAAAAACAACATTTTCTACTGACCCAATTGATAATAATGACATCATTGACAAGGTTGAGCAAGAAGAAAAAAAAGCGTCAATTAGTAAAGCGATTCAATCAGCGGAAATATGGCCTTTGACTGGACAATCAGCGATGGCAGAAAGCTCACTACCATCAACTGAAGCATTGCTCATTCCCGCAAAGACTCAACCTATTGAACAAAACGAAAAAGCCTGTCAACCACTTATTAAAGCAAAATTAATACCTGAAAATAGTACTAATGTCATTGTAAAAACGCTAGTACAGAGTGAAGCAGCAAAAGAGCAGCTACAAAATGGTCAATTTGTTAATAATGAACTTTTCATAGCCAATGAGATTAAAAAGGATGACCATTCAGTCCATGAAATCAATAAGGAAAAGATAGAAATTTCATCGGATAAAAATTGTAGCCAAGTTCAGCAAAATATATCTTCTATGACCGATGTCATTGCAAAAAAAACCAATAATCGTAAGGAAAAAACTGCCACCATAAAATCAGGTAAAAAAATAGGCTTTTCCTATGCCCCTACCACAAAAGTACCAACGCCAGAAGTTACTGAAAGCTATTTTGAAATTAAAACTTATGTACGACCAGCGATTACTTTCCATGGGAAAAATGGTGCAGGCGGTCATGTAGCAACAAATGTTGCCACATCCAAAATGTTTAAACCAAAATAATATTAATAAAAATGCCCAAATTAGGGCATTTTTATTCTGAATTTTAACTAAAACTCATCTATGCGCCTTTTATATCTAATTACTTATAGTAAAATATGTTCTCCCTAGTTATTAAATCAGGAATTAACATGTCCCATTAGATTGTTTTTAGCGCAAGCAAAGGAATTAGTTATCATCTTGTGCAATATGGCCTTCGGCAAGGTCATCAAGTAATCGCTTTTATTCGTAATGTAAAATATAAAACACAACTAAAACAGATTGTCACGCAAGTGTCATTGTAGGAGATACTTGCCAATATAACGACATACAAAATACTTTTGCTAATATTTCTAATAACAGTATTATCTTTAGTACTATTGGCGGTAATAATTCCGATCTAACCGGCAATCTTAATATTATAAAATCGGACGAAATATTAAATATTAAACGTTTATTACTCGTGACCTCTGTCGGTTCTGGGGATGATAGAAATATCTTTCATCTAAAGCGCTTTTTGGTATGTAAATTTGCCATAAATCTATGGTAAGAGCTACTTAAAAACCAGCTCATTAAATTACACCATCCTTCGGCCTGGTGGGCTACCTAATTTACCTGCTACAGGTAATCAGAAAGATATTGCTATAGAGCTGTTTAATATTGCTAAAAATAAACAAACTTATCAACAAACCTATACAGTAATAGATCCAAATTTAAGTTTGAATATGAAGTAACTGTGAATGAAACCCCCTGAAGTAAAATAGTGATCAGAGGTTAATCAAATATTTGCAAGTATTATTTGCCGTCAGTATCAGCCCTGGCTTTTAATTTTTGTGATAACTCTCGACGCTCTTTTGATAATTCTGCGTTCTTAAATATTATAATCATCGATACGATCTTCATAATCACTGCGCATATTAGCAATTATTTCTCTGATCTCTTCAATACTCATGCCTTCTTTAATATATTAATTTAAATTGTCCAACAGCAGAACTCGCTTCTGATTATCACGAATTTTTTTCATTATCCGCCAATTCACGTTTGATCTTATTTTTATGACGAAACATACGTACAAACTTCAGTAGATTTTGGAATGACTGCTTATTTTTACTTGTCATTTCTATACCTTTCAATAAAACATATGCATTATGAATAACATACTACAACGGCTATTAACTTAATGAAACAAGCCAATTTTTAGGATTTTTATTATTTTTTATTATCCTTACGTTGATAGTAATCCTTTCCTATATCTTTATTAACTTTGTGTTATTAATAATCTAAATTAAATTAACCAAATAATTGCAAATAAGTAAGATTTTCAAAATTAGCACCAATACAATAATAGTTCATCACATAGTGGTGATATTCAGCTCAACTATCCTGAACAAATAGTTATTGAGGATAATTTAAAACGCAAAATGGATCTCTGATGGAGTCATCAATTGAGTAGCTAAAAATAAGTAAAACATATAGTAAAAAAACATTTATTATCAGACTAGAATATTTTAATATTATTAAACAACTTATTGCGCAACATAAAAATTGGTAAAATATTTTGGTCAACAAGCAAAAATCCTCATTTCTGTTTCACGATTATGAAACATTTGGTCAGCATCCTGCTTTCGATCGACCGGCACAATTTGCTGGCATCAGAACTGATTCAAATTTCAACATTATTGAAGAGCCACAAATTTTTTACTGTGCCCCTGCCGATGACTATCTTCCTCAACCACAAGCAGTTATGATCACAGGTATCACACCTCAATATGCGATAACTCATGGCATAAATGAAGCTGAATTTGCCAAACGTATTCATGGAATATTTAGCATAGCCAATAGTTGTATTCTCGGTTACAACAATATTCGATTTGATGATGAGGTAACCCGCAATATTTTTTATCGTAATTTTTATGATCCTTATGCTTATAGTTGGCAACAAGGTAATTCACGTTGGGATTTACTAGATGTATTGCGAGCATACTATGTGTTACGCCCTGATGGCATTAACTGGCCTACCAATGATAAGGGTTTACCTAGTTTTAAACTAGAACATTTAACTACCGCAAACGGAATTGAGCATGCCAACGCTCATGATGCAATGGCCGATGTTTTCGCTACTATTGAAATGGCAAAATTAATTAAGCAAGCACAGCCAAGGATGTTTGATTACTTCTTTCAATTAAGAAATAAAAATAAAATTAACCAATTGATTGATATTATTGCAATGACGCCGTTAGTTCATGTTTCCGGCATGTTTGGCGCAATACGGGCCAATACCAGTCTAATTGCCCCGCTCGCCTGGCATCCCAAAAACCGTAATACGATTATTGCCTGTGATCTCGCGGCAGATATTAACCTACTGTTAACATTGGATAGTAATACACTAAGGCAACGTTTATACACACCTAAAACCGAGTTAGCCGGTGAATTAACCATTCCTATTAAACTAATACATATTAATAAATGTCCCATTCTGGCTCCCGCCAACACACTGCGACCAACAGATGCACAACGCATAGCACTTGATCTCGATACTTGCCTGAATAATTTGGCTATATTGCGACAACATAGTGAAGTAAGGGATAAAATTATTCAGATTTTTGCCGAGCCGCTACCCTTTCCTGAAGCAAACGATGTGGATGCTAAGCTTTATTCCCGTTTCTTTGGTGATAATGATTGTTCAACAATGGCTATTATCCGTCAGACTTTACCGCAAAATTTACCCGCATTAGATCTCAAATTTGACGATCCGCGCATGAGCCAACTATTTTTCCGTTACCGTGCACGGAATTATCCGACCACACTAACAGAACAAGAACAGCTGGCTTGGTTACACCATCGGCGTGATATATTAACCAGCGAGAAAATAACTCAATATGTGCAAGCTATTCAGCAATTATTTGTCGAACATCAAGAAGATAAAGAGAAGTGCCAGCAACTAAAAGCGCTAGTAGATTATGCAAATCAGATTACCAACTGATTTGGTTTATGCCATACAATACAAATACATGTTAGCTAACTAATTAGCCTTTTCTGCGGAGAAACTGTCAATAGCGTTAATATTTGAGATCACTAAGCGTCATTCATTTGAGGTAATGATCGACGAAAACGGCGCATGATAATTGCCATATAAAAAATCCCAACCGCTGTCCATACCATCCCTAATAACATGGAGGTTTTCTCCAAATTAATCCAAAGGAGTGATACGGTTAAACCACCATAATAGGTAAAATTAAGTAATTAAACTTATCCCACCAGGTATGGCAACGACGCCCTCTAAAATAAAATTGCGAAATCACCGAAAGATTAAACAAAGGTAAAAGCAATTAATGCACCAAAATTAATTAATACTGTAGCAATTTCCATATCAAACCAGATTGCCATTAACGCCAACATGCTAACTAAAATGATATTAAAAACAGAGGTTCGCCATGTTGGATAAATATAACAAAAAAAACGCTCAGGAACTCCCCCATCTATTCCCATAATATACATGAGACGAGAAACTCCCGTATGAGCAGCAATGCCTGATGCTAATACGGTTGCACAAGAAAAACCCAAAATAAGAGACTGAAGACATGCACCAGCAACATATAACATAATTTCAGGTTGTGATTAGTCAGGTTTTCTAAAATGCGAAACGTCAGGAAAATACATCTGTAAAAAATAAAAAACACCAATGAAAATCAAACCACCAATTAATGCAATCAAAAAATCGCTTTTAGTATCACTTTTTCTACATTTAGTGTTTCTTCCGATAATAAACTAATGCCATCAAAGCCGAGAAATGAAAAACATAAAATAGTTGCACCGGTAATCATCGGAATTAAATGTGCCTGTTCAGAAGTAAAAGGTCGCCATGACCAAATCTGGCCATAACCTTCGCCTTTAGATAATCCATGGATCAAAACAACTAAAAAAATGAGCATAACGGCGACTTGAATAATAACAATAATGGTATTTAAATTATCGACTAAATTGATACCGCGTAGATTAAAAATAGTCATCAATAAAACTAATCTGACAACAAAAATCCAGTGAGCAATACCCGGAGAAATAGATTCTAAATAAATTTTAGCTAACAATATATTAATCATTGGCATGAATAAGTAATCAAGCAAAGATGACCATCCCACTATGAAACCTATATGCAGGCTCATGGATTTTTGTGCAAAGGCATAAGTTGATCCTGCAGAAGGAAATCGTTTTACTAATTTACCATAACTCAATGTGGTAAAAAAGATAGCACTCAAAACAATGATATAAGAAGAGAGTACATGCCCATCAGTTTTTAATGACACTAAACCAAAAGTATCAAAAACCGTCATTGGTTGCAGATAAGCCAGCTCCAATGACAACCTGGATTAAAGTTAACATCTTAACCCAGTTGAGCACGATTATTTATCTCGGTCAGTTCTTTACTGAGAGCTAATGGGATTATGAGACATGGGCAAAACCTTCCACAACTATCGATTTTGTCTTCATAATCTGACTTAATCGATAGTTATAAGGAAGACTTCGCTCACCCCTGTAAGCTGAAAAAAAGAGAAATGAGAGAATAAAGTATTTTCGAAGCGAACGTTCCAGTCATTAATAATAAAGCAGCAATGACCGATTGGGCACAGGTGCAAAATAGCATTCCTCACGACGGGAGCCCGCTCTAGTTTGACTACCCATTTTTTCTAACAATTGTATCAACTCCAGCCAAGTTTCCGAGCTCATATAAAATTAAAAAAATCAGCTCACAAACAAAAAATAAACTATACAATTATGAACATCAATTATTTCTGATGGCGCATTCTGCTCTTCATCATATGAAATAGCAATATTTTTTAATTTTTAATAAAAAATCAGCTAACTCTCACCATGAGTATAGCTAGCTAACCTTTTAACTCAAAATGATTTTAAAAGTTATAATTTAACCCTAAATTATATCGACGACCATCTAATAAGGCATTGTTATCGTTATTTACTAAACGACTATCTAAAATATTATAAACCCCAGCTAATAAAAAAAGATTTTTACTCAGCGCGTAATTGATCCCCAGATCAACAAAGGTATATGGAGGTAATTGAGATTCGCCATTGATGAGCAAGAAAGGTATTGATTGGCTCTACCTCGAAATTTACCTGTGTCCAAGCTTCTCACTCATTTTTTGCCTACCAGCTTAACTATGCCATATATTTTTGTATCTCACTAAAGGCTTGACCTTTAAAATTGCCACTCTGTTGTTCAGAATTTGAGTAGGTATAATTGGCTACCAGTGATAAATTATCCATAATTTGCCAATTAAATGTCGCCTCAATACCACGCAAATTTGCCTCATCAACATTATCAATGTGTACTAATTAAATAATAAACAATTATATTATTAATTGCCTTTTTAATTTATAAAAATTTAAGTTTCCGTGACCACAAAAATTAATAAATCATTTCACCGTTATTTTTTTACCCATTAACATTTAAATTAAAATATACCAATCTATTACTAATCAATAGAATCCAAATCTTCTTCAACCACAGCGGCGTTAGGATTAATAGTCTGCTTCAACACTCCTCCCTGTGCCTTAAAATCTTTATTTTGAAAATAAGCTTCCCTAATCATTAAATAAGGATCGGAAGAATTTTGTAAAATTCCATCAGAATTTAATAAAAATGCCCGCTTTTCGATTCCTTCTAATGCCCATTTTCCTGCTAACATCCAAAAAGTAAGGTAACTTAGCATCGGGTAAGCCTTGTCAATCCAATCGCCTCCATCTTCTCGTAAGGTGAAACTACCATAACCTGGCAATACCACATATGGACCATAGCCAACCTGATAATACCCCAAAGTACTACCAAAACGATTAGGTTCTTGTTTAACCAATTTTGGATTTGCCATTGAAGCGATATCGATCAATCCTGCCATACCAAAAACACTATTCAGGAAAAAACGATTGAAATGTTTCATCCCTTGATGAATATCGCCGAGTAAAAAATTATTAACCATACTCACAGGCTCTTCCAAGTTAGCAAAAAAATTGACTAGACCATTACGAGCAGGCATAGGAACATAATCACGCCAAGCGACCGCAACTGGACGCACCACATAACGATCAATAACATGGTAATTAAAATCAAACATTGTTCGATTAAAACTCTCTAACGGATCAGCGCGCTGTTGATTATCGGTATGCGTACTAGAACAGCTAACAATCAATCCCACGACAAAAAATAATCCGCATAATCGATATGTTTTAAATCTTGTGTTTCTATTCAACCACCCTCGCATAGATTGTCCATCCATAATTATATATCCATATTAATTTAATCTTACTTACTTTTTGATTTAATGATAAGAATTTAATCACTATTTATCTAAGTACTCAATCCATTATTTTAAATAGGGTGATATATAAAAAAACACAAATAAATAACGCTAAGTTATAGGCAAAAAATATTAAAAAAACAAAACAAAATAATAAAAATTATTCTCAAAACGATGAAAACAACAAAATGTAAAATAGATAATAATTATTCATTCATTAAATAATAAGTTAACAATTTTATCACTAATATAACACGATTAACATTCAGATCAATTAAACACAAATCCAGTCATCATCAATAAAATTAAACTAATCGCATTCAACAACTTGATATTAATAGGAATTTAATAGTAAAACGAGTAGTATATTAAAGTAACTTAGACTGAAAAGTTCTATGTCCTCTTAGTTAAATGGATATAACAAGCCCCTCCTAAGAACTAATTGTAGATTCGATTCCTACAGGGAACACCATCAATAAATTAATAACAATTTATTTCTATTAACTAAATCTTATAGCTACCATTTTTATACTACTTACCGGTTAGTATAATTCCTATTCTATTTTGCATAAATTTATACCCTAATTTACAACTCACCTAATATCACTGAACATGCGTTAAGTCTTCTTATATAAGAATATACTTTTTTTTCGTGCTAAAAATAACAAGGAGCTGGAGCTGGAGCTGGAGGTGTTATACGTTTAGTTTTCCTTATTGAATATATAAGGTAAAACCATAGTTTTTACCAGCTATTGGGGAACGAG
>JBDPYZ010000021.1:0-42610 GCA_047291315.1 Candidatus Phloeobacter fragariae
CATTGACGTCACTTCTCACCATCAAGCGCATGATACTGCTGTCTTTCACTTAATCAGTTTAAGTGATACGTTCGCTGCCGCAGCTTCGGTGCATAGTTTAGCCCCGTTACATCTTCCGTGCAGGCCGACTCGACCAGTGAGCTATTACGCTTTCTTTAAATGATGGCTGCTTCTAAGCCAACATCCTGGCTGTCTAAGCCTTCCCACTTCGTTTCCCACTTAACCATGACTTTGGGACCTTAGCTGGCGGTCTGGGTTGTTTCCCTCTTCACGACGAACGTTAGCACCCGCCGTGTGTCTCCCGTGATAACATTCTTCGGTATTCGGAGTTTGCATCGGGTTGGTAAGTCGGGATGACCCCCTAGCCGAAACAGTGCTCTACCCCCGAAGATGAATTCACGAGGCGCTACCTAAATAGCTTTCGGGGAGAACCAGCTATCTCCCGGTTTGATTGGCCTTTCACCCCCAGCCATAAGTCATCCGCTAATTTTTCAACATTAGTCGGTTCGGTCCTTCAGTTAGTGTTACCCAACCTTCAACCTGCCCATGGCTAGATCACCGGGTTTCGGGTCTATACCCTGCAACTTAACGCCCAGTTAAGACTCGGTTTCCCTACGGCTCCCCTATGCGGTTAACCTTGCTACAGAATATAAGTCGCTGACCCATTATACAAAAGGTACGCAGTCACCCCACCCCAAAGTACTCCGTACTTTCGGGTTGTTGCCTTCGGCAACTCACCTCACTTAAATCAACTTGCCTGATTCAACGTCAATCAGACACCTCGATTCAATATAAACTACACTGCTTGATTGGATTGGTTGGACATCGCTACGCTCCGTCAACCGGTAAACAGTCTGTAGAAATACTTTGGTGGTGGGGCTCCCACTGCTTGTACGTACACGGTTTTAAGTTCTATTTCACTCCCCTCGCCGGGGTTCTTTTCACCTTTCCCTCACGGTACTGGTTCACTATCGGTCAGTCAGGAGTATTTAGCCTTGGAGGATGGTCCCCCCATATTCAAACAGGATAACACGTGTCCCGCCCTACTCTTCGAGCTCACAATAATAACACCTTCAGATACGGGGCTATCACCCTTTATTGCTGGCCTTTCCAGACCCTTCTCCTGATGTTAATATCGATGCTGACTCTGGGCTCCTCCCCGTTCGCTCGCCGCTACTGGGGGAATCTCGGTTGATTTCTTTTCCTCGGAGTACTGAGATGTTTCAGTTCCCCCGGTTCGCTTCGTTTGACTATGAATTCATCAAACGATAGTGCATTAATGCACTGGGTTTCCCCATTCGGACATCGCCGGCTATTACGCTTCATATCAGCTTACCGACGCTTTTCGCAGATTAGCACGTCCTTCATCGCCTCTGACTGCCTAGGTATCCACCGTGTACGCTTAATTCGCTTAACCTCACAACCCGAAGATGTCTTCTATCAAATCACACGGTACGTCATGGCTACGTGCGATGAACTTTTTTGTTGTACACTGCGCTGACTGCACACCTGTACCGCAAATTTCACCCTACTCGCTAATGCCATTCGCCTGTGTATCTGAAAACACTTCACGTTGGAGTTTTGAGAGTTCTCCACACAATTTATTCAATAATGTGTGTTTCAATTTTCAGCTTGTTCCAGATTGTTAAAGAGCATTATTATTCACAGCATCCTGTCGCCAGCCTGCTCTGAATAACCTTTTAGCTATTTTTTATCTACAATATGGTGGAGCTAAGAGTCATCGAACCGCGGACCTCCTGTGTGCAAAGCAGGCGCTCTCCCAGCTGAGCTATAGCCCCATTAAGATTGTCGTATCATTATACCTTCCTACTAACCTTGCCTTTTTGGCAAAATCCGTCAGAAATGTTGGTAGGCCTGAGTGGACTTGAACCACCGACCTAACCCTCATCAGGGCTGCGCTCTAACCACCTGAGCTACAAGCCTAATGATACTTTCTACTCAATCTTCATCAGACAATCTGTGTGAACACTCACATTCCATCTCTATAGGTAAGGAGGTGATCCAACCGCAGGTTCCCCTACGGTTACCTTGTTACGACTTCACCCCAGTCATGAATCACAAAGTGGTAAGCGCCATCCCGAAGGTTAAGCTACCTACTTCTTTTGCAACCCACTCCCATGGTGTGACGGGCGGTGTGTACAAGGCCCGGGAACGTATTCACCGCGACATGCTGATCCGCGATTACTAGCGATTCCGACTTCATGGAGTCGAGTTGCAGACTCCAATCCGAACTTCGACGTACTTTCTGAGTTCCGCTTCCCCTCGCAGGCTCGCCTCTCTCTGTATACGCCATTGTAGCACGTGTGTAGCCCTACTCGTAAGGGCCATGATGACTTGACGTCATCCCCACCTTCCTCCGGTTTATCACCGGCAGTCTCCTTTGAGTTCCCGACCGAATCGATGGCAACAAAGGATAAGGGTTGCGCTCGTTGCGGGACTTAACCCAACATTTCACAACACGAGCTGACGACAGCCATGCAGCACCTGTCTCAAAGTTCCCGAAGGCACTCCTCTATCTCTAAAGGATTCTCTGGATGTCAAGAGTAGGTAAGGTTCTTCGCGTTGCATCGAATTAAACCACATGCTCCACCGCTTGTGCGGGCCCCCGTCAATTCATTTGAGTTTTAACCTTGCGGCCGTACTCCCCAGGCGGTCGATTTAACGCGTTAGCTCCGGAGGCCACAGTTCAGGACCACAACCTCCAAATCGACATCGTTTACAGCGTGGACTACCAGGGTATCTAATCCTGTTTGCTCCCCACGCTTTCGCAAATGAGCGTCAGTCTTTATCCAGGGGGCCGCCTTCGCCACCGGTATTCCTCCACATCTCTACGCATTTCACCGCTACACATGGAATTCTACCCCCCTCTACAAGACTCTAGCTAACCAGTCTTGAATGCCATTCCCAGGTTAAGCCCGGGGATTTCACATCCAACTTAACTAACCGCCTGCGTGCCCTTTACGCCCAGTAATTCCGATTAACGCTCGCACCCTCCGTATTACCGCGGCTGCTGGCACGGAGTTAGCCGGTGCTTCTTCTGTCGCTAATGTCAATTGCTAAGACTATTAACCCTAACACCTTCCTCACGACTGAAAGTACTTTACAACCCGAAGGCCTTCTTCATACACGCGGCATGGCTGCATCAGGCTTGCGCCCATTGTGCAATATTCCCCACTGCTGCCTCCCCTAGGAGTCTGGGCCGTGTCTCAGTCCCAGTGTGGCTGATCATCCTCTCAGACCAGCTAGAGATCGTAGCCTAGGTGAGCCTTTACCCCACCTACTAGCTAATCTCATATGGGTTCATCCGAAGGTGTGAGGCCCGAAAGTCCCCCACTTTGCTCCTTAGAGATTATGCGGTATTAGCCACCGTTTCCAGTGGTTATCCCCCGCCTTCGGCCAGATCCCCATACCTTACTCACCCGTCCGCCGCTCGCCGGCAAGGAAGCAAGCTTCCTTCCGCTGCCGCTCGACTTGCATGTGTTAGGCCTGCCGCCAGCGTTCAATCTGAGCCATGATCAAACTCTTCAATTAAAAAGCTTGATGCTCAAAGAATTCCTGACTGCTATTCGTTATGAATTAACTGTTTTGTCACTCTTCAAGACTTAATCTTCAAATTTTTTGATGATGTCTTGCGAGTGCCCACACAGATTGTCTGATTAATTGTTAAAGAGCGTGCGACCTAAGTCGCGGAGTGGCGTATCTTACGCTTTTCACCTGTAAAGTCAAGTAGTTATTTCTAACCCCGAGGCGGTAAAATTAACTCCAATCGATTCATTTTATATTGACTCAGTGGGACGCATTATAGATCGCCTAAAAATTTACTCAACTATTTTTTGTGTTTTTTTATTTATATGAATATATTTTCGTCATAATGAATTAAAATTCTACCAAATTGGCGTAATTTTATAGTATCCATTCAAATTTATGATGTTAAAAATTCAAAAATGAGCCGATAAGGTATTTTATTAAAATCTAAATTAACTTTATTTGATTAAAAGAATATTTAATAATATAAATTTGTCTATTCATTGTTTGATAACCAATTCAAATAGTCAAATAGTTTACTTAGGATAAACATAGCAATGCAATGACGTCTAATATAAGACCTTATTTGCACTTAAAACCCGTTATTGGGAATAGTGTGTTTATCGATCCAACTGCTGTGGTTGGTAATTGGTGATGTACGCATTTCTGACGATGTAAGCTAAGCGTTTGGCCGCTAACTATCGATGTCAATTACATGTCTATTCAAGAACTAATATTCAAAATAGTTCAGTACTTCATGTTACACATAAAAATAAACTTAATCCCCAAGGATATCCCCTCATTATTGGAAGACGTTACTATTAGGCATAAAGTTATGTTGCATAGATGTTCTATAATAGGTAACCGGATTTTAGTCGGTATGGGCTCAATTATTTTAGATGGCGCAAAGATTGAGGATAATGTCGTTATCGGTGCAGGTAGTTTAGTCACACAAAGAAAAAAATTAGAAAGTGGTTATTTATATATTGGTAGCCCTGTAAAACAGATTAGAAAATTATTACCTGAAGAGTTAGAAGCTTTAGTTCAGTCCGCAGCAAATTATAACAATTGGAAAAATAATTACTTATAAGTTTATTATAAAAAAGCTAGCCTCAATTTTTACCTGCTGCCGTTATCATTTTTTCCGTAAAAATATACCAACATAATTTATGTCAGCATTTTTCTTTTAATCGCTGTAATACAGATGAAATATCGGGTAATTTACCGTGCCATAATTTGAAAGCAAAAGCCGCCTGACTGACTAACATACCAATACCATCAGCATATTTTAATACTCCGTGGTTTTTTGCTAATGTTAAAAATGGTGTTTTATTTAACCGATAGAACATGTCATAACAAAAAACGTTTTTCTTGAATATATGAGGTGAAATAGTAGGAACTTCCCCTGCAATACCAGAAGATGTCGCATTAATAACTAAATCATACTCAGCAGAATAAATAGACTCCAACATTAATGAATCAATATGTCCTGTAGCAGAAAATCGAATTGCGAGTTCATTTGCTTTACTAAATGTTCGATTCGTAATCGTTATTCGACAACCATAATTTAAAATAGAAGCTATAACACCCCGTGCCGCACCACCAGCACCAATTACTAATATATGCATCCCTTTTTCAATAAAACTCAAACGCTTAAGATCTAAAACTAAACCTATCCCATCAGTATTATCACCTAATAATCTATGACCATCTAACCTCTTAATAGTATTAACTGAACCACATATTTGAGCTTGTTCAGTTAATTCATCAACTTTATGGTAGGCTAACTCCTTAAAAGGTAAGGAAATATTTGCTCCTTTTCCTCCTCGACAAAAAAAATTATCTAATTTTTCTTCAAATTTATTTAAAGAAACTAACACTTTTCCGTAATCATATTTAATACCTGTTTGCTCAGCAAATAATTTATGAATAAAAGGTGATTTACTATGTACCACTGGATTTCCAAATACCGCAAATTCTTCCATTTACATTAACCTTTTCGATACAAGTGACCTGTTATTATATCTCGAATTTCAGATGGATTCTTACGTCCCCCAACAGAACCCTCTAAAACAGATACTTGATCCTTAAATTGAGCAATAACTTCTTCTTTTGTTCTGCATGGTGATAACCCATTTAAATTAGTGCTAGTAGAAATCAATGGTTTGCCATATAAAAGACAAAGCTTTTTAATTAACTCAAAATTTGTAATACGAACTGCAAGTGAATCAAACTTTCCTGTTAACCATTTTGGTATGTTTTTTCTAGCGGGTACTACCCAGGTTATAGGTTCAGACCCTATTGAAAACATCATTTCTTTTTGTAAATTAGTTAATTTATTATCATCAATATAAGGTGTTAATTGTTCATAATCTCCTGCTATTAAAATTAATCCTTTTTTCCATGAACGCTGTTTTAATAATAATAACTGACGGACTGCTTTTTCGTTATCAGGATCACATCCTAGGCCAAAAACTGCTTCTGTCGGATATGCTATAATTTTACCTTCATTTAACCCTACAATAATATTCCGAAATGAAGGTGATAGTTCATCAAACATGCCAATTTATTCCATATATTTTCATTACTTCTATTTATTACATAATTTATTTTCACAAAATATTTTCATATCTTGTGAAACCTTTTTTTCTACTAATAATGGATATTAACAGAAAGAACATTTACCAGAAATTGGTTTAGCGTTAACCACAAATTGACACTTAGGATAACTGTTACAGCCATAAAATACTTTGCCAAAAAGTGAGGTTCTTTGCAACAATTCACCACCTTGACACTGTGAACATCCAACTAACATTTCATTAGGTTTATCAATTAACTCTGTATGTTCACATTTAGGATAATGACTGCAACCAACGAACATCCCGAAACGACCTCGCTTCAATACCAAATTATGCCCACATTTGTGACAAAAGTAATCCGGTAATTTTTTAATTATTTGGCTGCCTGCTGCTTGTTTTAGTGACCAAACATAATCACATTTAGACTAATTAGAGCAAGCAACAAAAGTACCATATCCCCCATTTTGAATAACAAATTCACTATGTCATTTAGGACAATACTCCTTCTACCCATACGCCATTTTTCTAAAAAGGATTGGCTTTCGCACTCTCATCTCACTTTAATTACTCGACTCTAATATATCCACCAGACACAAAGATAATTTTATCCATCAATTCAAATTCCAATAATTGAGTAAATACCTCAATAACTGACAAGCAACTTCTTTCAGCAATTAAATCTATAGGTGTTAGTTCATTATTAATATAATGCAATATATTATTCATAGAACTGTCGATCTATAGATTATCAGATAGAATTTTATTTTCTGGTAACCATTGTAATCCACGATTTAAATACTCAACAACATCGCGAAGAAGCTAAATAAGCCCCTAGTTGAGAATTAACCAGTGATTACCTTCATATAAGGTATTACCTAACGCACCAGGTAAAGTAAAAATATCTTTACCTTGTTCCAATACACATTTAGTTGTAATTAATGAACCACTCTTTAATCCAGCCTCAATCACTACTTTACTTAAGCCACTAATTATACGATTCCGACGAGGAAAATTCTTGGCTAACGGAGGAGTATCTGGTAGATACTCTGATACTAACGTTCCTTGTTCTTTGATTTTATCTGCTAAACCAATATGTTGAATCGGATATAATTTATTTAAACCACTTCCTAATACATCAATATTTATTCGATTATCCTTTAATGCGGCTTTATGGCTAATACCATCAATACCTATTGCTAAGCCACTGGTAATTATGAATTTATGAGTTACTAGTTCCTGACTAAATATTTGAGCACATTTTTCACCATAGAAATCATTATAACGACTACCTACCATAGCAATTTGAGTGGAAAAAAGCGCTTTTTCTCTACCAGCAACAAAGAGTATAATTTGTGGCCAGTATATCTATATTTAATAAATATGGATAATTTGGGTCGGATAAAGTAATGAGTTTATGCTCGCTTACATCAAGCCATTTCATTGCAGCATATAGCTTTTGAGTTTACATGAGTAAATTGTATACACTGATGGGATGATAACCCACATTCCCGAAGAGAGGCCGTTTTAATATTATTTAATTCAATAAGTTTCTCTACAATTGCAGCAGCCTTAATGGCTGAAAGATGAGAAACCATCCTCATACGTAGCCATACTTTCATTGGATCCATATACTTTCCAGACTTAATTGGCAATAAGTGTGTTTCATTTATAACCAATACTGTCAATCATAACGAGAAATGTCTAGAATAAGTATTAAATAACTTTCACTTTTTAAATATAGCTTTAAACATTTATGTCAGTATTAAATATATTACATTACCCAGATGAACGTCTTCGCAAAATTGCAGAACCGGTAAAAAAAGTTGATCTAGAAATACAACGTATCGTGAATGATATGTTTGAAACGATGTATGAAGAAGAAGGTATTGGTTTAGCCGCAACACAGGTTAATATTCATCAAAGAATTATTGTTATTGACGTTTCGGAATTTCGTAATGAAAGATTAGTGCTTATAAATCCCGTTATCTTAGAAACATCTGGTGAAACAGGAATTGAAGAAGGTTGTCTTTCTGTCCCAGAACAACGGGCATTTGTACCCCGAGCTAAATGGGTCAAAATCAAAGCATTAGGTGTCAATGGTAAAGAGTTTAAATTAGAAGCAGATGATCTACTTGCTATCTGTATTCAACATGAAATAGATCATCTAAATGGCAAATTATTTATTGACTATCTTTCTGCATTAAAACGCCAACGCATTAGGCAAAAAATGGAAAAGCTTGAACGTCTAAAAGCTAAAACAACGAAATAATATTTATCATATTTTATAATATAGGGATCTTTACGTGTCAGATTGTCTACGAATCATTTTTGCCGGCACCCCTGATTTTGCAGCACAACACCTAGCCGCATTACTCAGTATCAAGGATAAATACCAAATTGTTGGCGTTTTAACACAACCGGATAAACCAGCAGGAAGAGGACGAAAACTCGCATCAAGCCCAATAAAAATGCTAGCCGAAGAAACGAATATTCCTATTTTTCAGCCAACAACACTAAAAACAGCAGAAAGTCAGCACTGGATTCAAAATCAACATGCTGATGTTATGATTGTTGTCGCATATGGCCTAATTTTACCTGAAATTGTATTAAATATGCTACCAATGGGCTGCCTAAATGTTCATGGTTCATTACTACCTCGCTGGAGAGGAGCTGCGCCAATTCAACGCTCAATTTGGGCTGGTGATAAAGAAACAGGTATTACTATTATGCAAATGGATGGTGGTCTGGACACCGGGGATATACTCTATAAAGTAAGTTGCCCCATTGAACTAAAAGATACCAGCGCAACACTGTATCAAAAACTTGCAAAACTTGGCCCTATTGCACTCATCCATACTCTTGATTTACTAACTTCAGGTCAAGCAAAACCAGAAAAGCAAAATGATACATTTGCTAACTATGCTGAAAAACTGAGTAAAAATGAAGCATTAATTGATTGGACACTTTCGGCTGAAGAAATTGAACGATGTATCCGGGCATTTAATCCTTGGCCAATAAGTTATTTTATTATTGCGGATCAACCTATTAAAGTATGGTATGCCAAAGTCATTTATCAAGAGATTGACTCATCACCGAGAATGATTTTAAGTGCCGATAAAACAGGGATTAAAGTGGCAACCGCGAAAGGTATTTTAAATATCTTAAAAATACAACCGGCCGGTAAAAAAATAATGTTAGCTAGTGATTTCCTAAATTCACGTCACGGATGGTTTATTCCTGGTAGAATAATAAATTCACCATTGCAACAAAATTAAAAATAGATTTCTTGCTTGTATTTATAATTAATAGGTAATTATATTCAACATGAGTAAAAAATATAATCTTAGAAGTATTTGTGCACAAGTCATTGCCCAGGTTATTGATCAAAAACGATCATTAAGCATTGTACTTCCGGAAAGGCAAAAAAATATACCAGATAGAGATAAAGCTCTTTTACAAGAACTTAGTTTTGGTGTACTTAGAGTATTACCTTTATTGGAATGGTTTATTCAACAATTAATAACTAAGCCATTAAAAGGAAAACAACGAATTATTCATTATCTTATTATGGTAGGAATTTACCAACTTCATTTTACTCGCATTCCACCCCATGCCGCACTAGCAGAAACTGTTGATGGCGCTGTCACATTAAAATTTCCTCTATTAAAAGGCTTAATTAATGGAGTATTAAGACAATTTCAACGACAAGAACAAATATTAAATGAAAAAGCTAATAGTAATGAAAACAATTATTTACATCCTAAATGGCTACTAGAAAAAATCCAGCAAGTTTATCCTACTCAATGTGAAGAGATTCTTGAGGCTAATAACCAAAAACCACCTATGTGGCTAAGAGTAAATCAATTATATCATTCTACTGATGATTATCTAATGTTATTACAACAAGCGGGTATAGAGGCCAGTTTAAGTAATGACAGCAAATGCGCTATCAAATTGCAAAAACCGTGTACTATTAGCCAGTTACCAGGGTTTGATCAAGGTTGGGTTACAATTCAAGATCTATCTGCTCAACAATGTGTTGAATTATTAGCTCCTAAAAATGGTGAATATATCCTTGATCTTTGCGCAGCTCCAGGTGGTAAGACAACTTATATATTAGAACTTGCTCCAAAAGCTGATGTTTTAGCGGTTGATATTAATGAACTACGAATAAAACGTATCCAAGAAAATCTTAATCGACTAAAATTACATGCAAGCGTTATTATTGGTGATGGACGTAGACCACTAGAATGGACATCAGGTGCGAAATTTGATCGTATATTGCTAGATGCGCCTTGCTCTGCAACAGGTGTCATTCGTAGGCATCCGGATATAAAATGGTTAAGAAAAAAGACTGATATCCCGAAATTTGTTAAATTACAAGATAAAATTCTAGAAGCTATCTGGCCTTACTTAAAAACCAATGGCATCCTAGTTTATGCTACTTGCTCTATTTTACCGGATGAAAACAAAGAACAAATACAGAAATTTCTTTTTCATCATCCTGAGGCCTCTTTAAATAACAATATGGAATTAGGTCAACAAATATTACCCACTAAAAATGGAGGAGACGGTTTCTTTTATGCTTCTCTGATAAAAAATTAATACAACTATTTTGAATAAAATCTCAATCTGGCAGACCGTGAGATAAAAATATAATGAAAATTATCATATTAGGTGCAGGACAAGTTGGTGGAACGCTTGCAGAAAATTTAGTTGATGAAAATAATGATATCACTATCGTCGATACTAATACTGAACGTTTACGCCAGTTACAAGATAAATTCGACCTAAGAGTTGTCAGTGGTCATGGCTCATACCCTAGGATCCTAAGGGAAGCTGGAGCTGAAGATGCTGATATGCTAGTCGCTGTGACAAATTCAGATGAAACTAATATGATTGCATGTCAAATCGCTTATTCTCTTTTTAACACTCCAAATAAAGTTGCTAGAATACGTGCATCCGAATATATCAAAGAAACTGAAAAACTTTTTACCCCTGATCACATATCAATTGATTATCTTATTTCTCCAGAGCAGCTTGTCATTGATTATATTTATAAATTAATCCAATATCCTGGTGCACTTCAAGTTGTTAACTTCGCAAATGGTAAAGTTAGTATTGTTGCTGCAAAAGCCTATTATGGTGGTTCATTAGTAGGTAATTCCCTTTCAAATCTACGCGAACATTTACCCCATATTGATACCCGAATTGCTGCAATATTTCGTCAAGATAGACCCATCCGTCCACAGGGATCCACGATTATTGAAGCCGGTGATGAAATCTTCTTTGTTGTAGCCACTGAGCATATTCGTGCAGTCATGAGTGAACTACAACGTCTAGAAAAACCCTATAAGCGAATTATGATAGTTGGTGGTGGTAATGTTGGTGCCGGTTTAGCAAAGCAGCTAGAAAAAGATTACAGTGTTAAATTAATAGAACGTGATCAAGAAAGAGCAACTGAATTAGCAGAACTATTACATGACACAATCGTGTTTTATGGTGATGCTTCAGATCAAGAGCTATTAGCGGAAGAACATATTGAGCAAACAGATGTTTTTATAGCACTGACTAATGATGATGAAGCCAATATTATGTCGGCTATGCTTGCTAAAAAAATGGGCGCAAAGAAAGTAATGGTTCTTATTCAGCGTTCTGCTTATGTTGATCTTGTACAAGAAGGAGTCATTGATATCGCTATATCGCCTCAACAAGCAACAATTTCCGCTTTATTAGGACATGTTCGTAAAGCGGATATAATCAATGTTTCATCCTTGCGTAAGGGTGTTGCTGAAGCTATAGAAGCTATTGCTCACGGTGATGAAAACACATCCAAAGTTGTAGGTAGAAAAATTTCAGAAATAAAGCTACCTCCAGGCACAATCATCGGTGCTATTGTCCGTGATGATAAGGTCATAATTGCAAATAGCTATCATATCATTGAACAAGATGATCATATCATTATGTTCATTACTGATAAAAAACATGTTCCTGAAGTAGAAAAGATCTTCCAACCTAGCCCATTCTTTTTGTAAAAATTCTGATAGATATATTATAATTTAAACATTCTTATAAAATTTTACTTTCTATTTTGATTAATGGTGAGGACACTATGAGTTTTTTAAAAGAGTTCCGTGAATTTGCAATGAAAGGCAACGTTATTGATCTAGCCGTTGGTGTTATTATTGGTGCAGCATTTGGCAAAATTGTTTCTTCTCTTGTTGCAGATATTATTATGCCTCCACTTGGATTACTTATCGGCGGTATTGATTTTAAACAATTTCATTTTGTCTTAAGGGAAGCCCACGATAATATACCTACGGTTATTATGAATTATGGTGTCTTTATTCAAAATGTTTTTGATTTTCTTATTATCGCTGTAGCAATTTTTATTGTGATAAAACTTATAAATAAATTGCGTCGCGAAAAAGAAGAAGCACCAGCAGCACCAACTAAAGAAGTCTCATTATTAACCGAAATTCGTGATTTATTAAAAAAACAAAAATAATCAAAACGAGTGAGTTATTGATAATAAATTTTTTTAATTAATCATCAATAACTCATCAATCAGCACTTTATTATGTTTCATTTTTCGCTGATAGCTCCCTTTTTATTTTTTTCAATTTGTTGTCTAAACAGAAGAGCATGCAGTATGGCTTCTACTGTAGTACTCTTCTTTATGATACCTCGTTTATGCTGTATGCTGATAATTTGTCACACCAAATTCTCCGATATCAATTACTTTATTATATAAATAAACACCCATAAAATTTTATTTTATCTAAAATAGGCATATCATTTAATGTTTACTAGCGCCTTGTTCAAGGATCTCTAAAATTGAACACCCATTGCTTACATGTTTACTACCACAACAAGCCGCACTAAGCATTTTTAATGAATCCCTCATTCTCTCCATCTCTATAATTTTAATTTCAATCTCCTGCAAGCGAGCATCTACAATATTTTTCGACTCCTGGCATGCATGATGAGCAGGATCAATGCGAATGGACAATAACTCTGAAATTGACTCTAAGGTAAGGCCTAACTGCTTCGCACAGCGAATAAAACGTAAACGTTGTAAATCTTTTTTACTATAAAGACGATAACCACTTTCTGTACGATCAGGGCGTTCCATTAAGCCTTGTTTTTCATAGAAGCGAATTGTGTCTGTAGTGACACCTGCTAACTTAGCTAAGTTACCTATATGATACATAGGTACCTCTTATATACTGATAAATATCATTCACTATGATAGCAAAAATTATGAAACGACAAAAAGTCAATTTTTAGGTAATAAAAAGCCAAGATTAATCCCGGCTTTTTATGTAATTGCAAATTTATTCTGTAGTTACTTCTGCTTTAGACTCAACAGTACGATCAACAAGCTCGATGTAAGCCATCGGAGCATTGTCACCTGCACGGAAGCCACACTTCATAATACGAGTGTAACCACCTGCACGGCTCACGAAACGCGGTCCAAGTTCACTAAATAATTTTGCCACGATCTCATTATCACGAGTACGGGCAAATGCCAGACGACGATTAGCTACGCTGTCGATCTTGGCAAGAGTAATCAGTGGTTCAACGACACTGCGCAACTCTTTCGCCTTTGGTAAAGTTGTCTTGATAATCCCATGACGAACTAAAGAACCAGCCATATTACGAAACATAGCTTGGCGATGGCTACTATTACGGTTCAATTGACGACCACTCTTACGATGGCGCATGACCTTATCCTTCTCAGTAAAAGCTTAACCTGTGATCTCATTCATCAACAATACTTTCTGGAGGCCAATTTTCTAGACGCATGCCTAGCGATAAACCTCTTGATGCTAAAACATCCTTAATTTCAGTAAGTGATTTTTTACCAAGATTAGGCGTTTTAAGCAACTCAACTTCAGTGCGCTGAACCAAATCACCGATGTAGTGGATAGCTTCTGCTTTTAAACAGTTAGCAGAGCGGACAGTCAATTCTAGATCGTCAACTGCGCGCAGCAGAATCGGATCGAACTCTGGCTTCTCATCTTTAACTTCAACCTTGGCAACATCGCGTAAATCAACAAAAGCTTCGAGTTGTTCAGCCAAGATAGTTGCTGCTCGACGAATCGCCTCTTCTGGATCGATTGTGCCGTTAGTTTCCATCTCGATAACCAGCTTATCCAAATCAGTGCGTTGTTCTACACGCGTCGCTTCAACATTGTAGGCAATACGCTCCACAGGGCTATAGCATGCATCAACTAATAAACGACCGATTGAGCGCTCATCTTCTTCCGAATGAATACGGGCAGAAGCCGGCACATACCCACGACCACGCTGTACTTTAATACGCATATTAATAGCAGCGCTTTCATCAGTTAGATGGCAGATAACATGTTGCGGCTTGACGATTTCAGTATCATCATTAGCGGTGATATCGGCGGCAGTCACAGGGCCAATTCCAGATTTATTCAAGGTCAGAATAACTTCATCTTTACCGTGAACTTTTACCGCCAGCCCTTTCAGGTTAAGGAGAATCTCCAGGATATCTTCCTGCACACCTTCTTTAGTACTGTACTCATGCAGTACACCATCAATTTCAACCTTGGTCACAGCACAACCCGGCATAGACGAAAGCAAAATACGACGTAGTGCGTTACCAAGAGTATGGCCAAAGCCACGTTCTAACGGTTCAAGGGTTACCTTGGCGTGCGTCGAACTAATTTGCTCGATATCAACCAGGCGCGGTTTAAGAAACTCTGTCACAGAACCCTGCATTGTGTCCTCTCTTTGGTACTAAGCTTTACTTAGAGTAAAGCTCGACGATCAGGTGTTCGTTAATGTCAGCAGACAGATCAGCACGTTCAGGAATACGTTTGAACACACCTTCCATCTTAGCAGTATCAACTTCCAGCCAACTTGGCTTCTCACGCTGTTCAGCAAGCTCTAAAGCAGCCCTAATACGAGACTGTTTCTTTGCTTTTTCACGAACGCTGATAACGTCATTCGGGGAAACCTGATAAGAAGCAATATTAATTACTTGACCATTTACCATAATAGCTTTATGGCTAACCATTTGACGCGCTTCCGCACGTGTTGCGCCAAAGCCCATACGATAAACAATATTATCTAAACGACCTTCAAGCAAATTCAACAGATTTTCACCTGTGTTACCTTTCAATCGTGTTGCTTCTTTATAATAGTTACGGAATTGACGTTCTAGAACACAGTAAATACGACGAACTTTTTGTTTTTCACGTAACTGAACACCATAATCAGATAGACGCGGTTTACGTGCGCCATGCTGTCCTGGTGCCTGTTCTAATTTACACTTGGTGTCAATCGCGCGAACGCCAGACTTAAGAAAAAGATCTGTACCCTCGCGACGGCTCAGCTTGAGCTTAGGACCCAAATATCTAGCCATTTTCTTTCTCCAACAATCCTAAAAACGCGGCGTAATTAAACACGACGTTTTTTCGGTGGACGACAACCGTTATGAGGGATCGGAGTCACATCAGTAATGTTAGTAATGCGGAAACCAGCCGCATTTAACGCACGGATAGTTGACTCACGGCCAGGACCAGGTCCTTTAACCATAACTTCTAAGTTTTTGATTCCGTACTCTTTCACTGCTTCAGCACAACGTTCTGCTGCAACTTGAGCGGCAAACGGAGTAGACTTACGAGAACCACGAAAACCAGAACCACCTGCGGTTGCCCAACCCAATGCATTACCCTGACGATCAGTAATGGTAACAATTGTGTTGTTAAAAGAAGCATGGATATGAGCCACACCGTCTGAAACTTGTTTTCTTACACGCTTACGTGCACGAATAGGTGCTTTTGCCATTATTTAATACCCCGACTTATTTCTTGATCGGCTTACGTGGGCCCTTGCGGGTACGCGCGTTAGTCTTAGTACGCTGACCACGCACAGGAAGACCACGGCGGTGACGTAAACCACGATAGCAACCAAGATCCATCAGACGCTTGATGCTTAGGGTAACTTCACGACGCAAATCACCTTCAACAATGTATTTAGCAACTTCGTCACGTAACTTGTCGATTTTCTCTTCAGACAGCTCACTGATCTTAACATACTCAGCAATACCACTTGCTGCACAGATTGACTGTGAGCGGGTTTTACCAATGCCGTAAATCGATGTTAATGCGATTACGGTATGTTTATGATCAGGAACGTTAATGCCTGCTATACGGGCCACTATGCACTCCTAAAGTTAAATACTGTATAACTGTGCTGAAAAGCCCGCTTTCAGGATACTCAAACAGTTATACATTTCTTCGATAAAAAGTTTGGCTGGCTAATTTAGCCAGCTCAACCCAACTTTGCAAGAAAAAAATGCTTTTTATTAACCTTGACGCTGTTTATGTCTTGGTTCAACGCTGCAAATCACACGAACGCTACCATTACGTTTAATGATTTTACAGTTACGGCATAATTTCTTGACTGAAGCACGAACTTTCATTTTTACTCTCCGTAACTTCTAAAGCAAATTAATTTAAAGGCTATTATTTACCTTTAAGATTTGCTTTTTTCAATGCAGACTCATATTGACTGGACATCATAAGAGTTTGCACTTGAGCCATAAAGTCCATAACAACGACGACGACAATTAGAAGTGAAGTACCACCAAAATAGAATGGAACTTTCATTGCGTCACGCATGAACTCCGGGATTAAGCAAATAAAAGTAATGTATAATGCACCTACTAATGTTAGGCGCGTCATTACTTTGTCAATATAATTGGCCGTTTGCTCTCCCGGACGAATTCCTGCTACAAATGCACCGGACTTCTTCAGGTTATCTGCTGTTTCTCGCGGATTAAAAACTAATGCCGTATAAAAGAAACAGAAAAAGATGATTGCAAATGCATAAAGTAACACATAAAGCGGTTGTCCTGGCTGCAAATACATTGAAATAGCTGTCAGCCAATCCCAACCGGTTCCATCACCAAACCAGGAAGCTATTGTACCTGGGAACAGTATAATACTGGAAGCAAAAATTGCAGGAATAACCCCTGCCATATTTACTTTTAATGGTAAATGTGTGCTCTGTGCAGCATAAATGCGGTGACCTTGTTGACGTTTTGCGTAGTTAACAACTATGCGACGCTGGCCACGCTCCATAAAAACAACAAAATAAGTCACAGCAAATACTAAAAATGCAATCAACAACAACAGAAGGAAGTGCAAATCGCCTTGCCGAGCTTGTTCAATGGTATGACCGATGGCCGGCGGGAGCCCCGCAACTATACCTGCAAAGATAATGATCGAGATACCGTTTCCAATGCCTCTTTCAGTAATTTGTTCACCTAGCCACATTAGGAACATTGTTCCTGTTACTAAGCTAACAACAGCCGTGAAATAAAACGGAAAACCAGGATTGATTACCAACCCTTGCATTCCAGCCATATTTGGTAAACCTGTCGCAATACCAATAGATTGGAATATCGCCAATACCAAAGTGCCATAACGTGTATACTGACTAATCTTACGGCGACCGGCTTCCCCTTCCTTCTTAATCTCTGCTAACCGTGGATTAACCACAGTCAATAGTTGGACAATAATTGATGCCGAAATATATGGCATAATCCCCAATGCAAAGATAGAAGCACGACTAAGCGCACCACCAGAGAACATATTAAACATTTCAATGATAGTTCCTCTTTGCTGTTCAAGCAGTTTGGCAAGCACAGTGGCATCAATACCAGGAATAGGAATAAAAGAACCAATACGGAAAACAATTAGCGCCCCAATAACAAACAAAAGCCTGCGTTTAAGTTCGCCTATGCCACCTTTAGCACTTTGAAAATCTAAACTTGGTTGTTTCGCCATCTGTAACTTATTCCTCGATTTTACCACCAGCGGCTTCAATTGCAGTCCGTGCACCTTTTGTTACACGAAGACCACGCACAGTTACTGGACGATTAACTTCACCAGAAAGAATAACTTTCGCATATTCAATTTGAATGCCAACTATATTAGCAACTTTCAACGTATTCAGATCAATGATATCGCCTTCAACTTTAGCAAAGTCTGACAAACGAATTTCTTCAGTAATCATTGCCTTACGTGAAGTAAAACCAAATTTTGGTAAACGACGATACAAAGGCATCTGACCGCCTTCAAAACCACGACGTACACCACCGCCAGAACGAGACTTCTGACCTTTATGACCACGTCCGCTAGTTTTACCTAAACCAGAACCAATCCCGCGACCTACGCGTTTAGGTGCATGTTTAGCGCCTTCAGCTGGAGACAGAGTATTTAAGCGCATCTGTTACTCCTCAACTTTAACCATGTAGGAAACCAAATTGATCATGCCGCGGATCGCTGGTGTATCTTGACGTTCTACAGTATGGCCGATACGACGCAGACCTAAACCGGTCAATGTTGCCTTATGTTTTGGCAAACGACCAATAGAACTGCGAACTTGTGTAACTTTAATAGTCTTAGCCATGGTCCACTACCCCCAGAATTTCTTCGACGGATTTCCCTCGCTTAGCAGCGACCATTTCTGGAGACTTCATACAGTCTAAAGCATCCAGCGTTGCACGAACAACATTAATTGGATTCGTGGAACCATAGGTTTTGGCCAGTACGTTATGAACACCCGCGACTTCCAACACAGCACGCATTGCACCACCTGCGATAATACCCGTACCTTCATGAGCAGGTTGCATAAACACACGAGAACCTGTGTGAGCACCTTTTACAGGATGATACAAAGTACTATTATTGAGAGCGACGTTTTTCATATTGCGACGAGCCTTTTCCATCGCTTTCTGGATTGCTGCCGGAACTTCGCGTGCCTTACCATAGCCAAAACCAACACGACCGTTACCATCACCAACGACAGTTACTGCAGTAAAACTAAAAATACGGCCACCTTTAACAGTTTTAGCTACACGATTTACCGCGATCAGCTTTTCCTGCAGTTCGCCAGCTTGTTTTTCGATGTGAGCCATCTTACACCTCTACCTTAGAACTGAAGGCCAGCTTCACGGGCAGCATCTGCCAGTGCCTGGACTCGACCATGATATTGAAAACCAGAACGGTCAAAAGCAACTTCTTTGATGCCTTTTCCCAGCGCGCGCTCAGCAATTAATTTGCCAACTACTGCTGCGGCTTCTTTGTTTCCCGTGTATTTTACTTGCTCATTGATAGCTTTTTCTATAGTAGAAGCAACCACCAAAGTTTCAGAGCCGTTTGGTGCAATAACCTGCGCATAAATATGACGAGGGGTACGATGTACCACCAAGCGCGTTGCACCCAGTTCATGGAGTTTTCGGCGTGCGCGGGTCGCACGACGGATACGAGCTATTTTCTTATCCATAGTGTTACCTTACTTCTTCTTAGCCTCTTTAGTACGCACGGTTTCATCGGCGTAACGAACACCTTTACCTTTATAAGGTTCAGGACGACGGTAAGCACGCAATTCTGCCGCAACTTGGCCAATTGCCTGTTTATCTGCACCTTCCAACACAATTTCAGTCTGTGAAGGACATTTTGCAGTAATACCTGCTGACAGCACATGCTCTACCATATGAGAGAAGCCTAAAGACAAACTTACAGTATTGCCTTCAATAGCTGCACGAGAACCGACACCAACCAGCTGAATTTTCTTAGTGAAGCCTTCGGTAACACCAATAACCATTGCATGCAACAAAGAACGAGTCGTACCCGCTTGTGCCCATGCATCAGCAAAACCTTCGCGAGGTGCAAACGTTAATTGATTATCAGCGTGTTTGACTTCAACAGCTTTATGGATTGTACGAGTAAGCTCGCCATTTTTACCTTTAATCGCTATATCCTGACCGTCAAGTTTAACTTCTACACCGGCAGGAATGACGACAGGTTCTTTTGCCACACGAGACATTAATTCCTCCCGAATTAAGTTACGTAGCAGAGAATTTCGCCACCTAAACCTGCTTGGCGAGCTGCACGATCAGTCATGACACCTTTAGATGTAGAAATAATAGCAATGCCTAAACCAGCCATAACCTGTGGTAGCTCATCTTTTTTCTTATAGATGCGCAAACTTGGGCGGCTTACACGCTGAATGCTTTCTACAACAGCCTTACCTTGGAAATATTTCAATGTAATTTCCAATATTGGCTTGATGTCGCCTTCAATTTTATAATCTTCAATATAACCTTCTTCCTTAAGCACTGTAGCAATTGCCACTTTTAGCTTAGCGGAAGGCATGTTGACCGCAGCTTTATTAGCGGCCTGACCGTTACGGATACGGGTTAGCATATCCGCGATGGGATCTTGCATGCTCATCTGTCTTTACTCCCGTGATTCAATTGGAATTACCAGCTAGCCTTTTTAAGACCCGGGATTTCACCGCGCATAGCGGATTCACGGACTTTAATACGGCTTAGACCAAATTTCCGCAGAAAACCATGCGGACGCCCAGTTTGACGACAGCGGTTGCGTCGACGAGAAGGGCTGGAATCACGTGGCAGCGTTTGCAGCTTAAGAACAGCATTCCAACGATCTTCATCAGATGTATTCACATTAGAAATAATAGCTTTCAATTCTATGCGCTTTGCAAAGAATTTTTCAGCTAATTTTGCACGTTTCACATCACGCGCTTTCATTGATTGTTTAGCCATGAATATACCCTGCTTTACTTACGGAACGGAAAGTTAAACGCCATCAATAGTGCAAGACCTTCATCATCCGATTTCGCAGTAGTGGTAATAGTAATATCTAAACCACGTACACGATCCACTTTATCATAATCGATTTCAGGAAAGATGATTTGTTCACGTACACCCATGCTGTAGTTACCGCGACCATCAAATGATTTAGTGGATAAACCACGAAAATCACGTATACGTGGTACAGCAATAAAAATCAGACGCTCAAAGAATTCCCACATACGTTCGCCACGCAGGGTTACTTTACAACCAATTGGATAGCCTTGACGGATTTTGAAGCCCGCAACAGATTTGCGCGCTTTGGTGATAAATGGTTTTTGCCCTGTTATTGCCGCTAAATCAGCAGCTGCATTATCAAGCAGCTTTTTATCAGCAACAGTTTCACCAACCCCCATGTTCAGGGTGATCTTCTCGACCCGAGGGACTTGCATGACAGAATTGTAGCCAAACTGAGTCATCAGCTTTTGGACTACCTCGTCTTTGTAGTAATCATGCAGTTTCGCCATCGTATACTCCAAAAATTACTTAATAGTTTCACTGTTAGATTTGAAGAAACGCACTTTTCTGCCATCTTCAATTCTAAAACCTACTCGGTCAACCTTGCCAGTTGTCACATTAAAGATTGCAACGTTAGAAACATCAATTACTGCTTCTTTTTCGACGATGCCACCTGGTTGATTCAGAGCTTGGACAGGCTTCTGATGTTTCTTAACCAGGTTAATCCCTTCAACAATGACTTTACCAGAAGAAAGAACCTGTTTTACTTTACCGCGCTTACCTTTATCTTTGCCAGCCAACACGATAACTTCGTCATCACGACGGATTTTCGCTGCCATTGTGCCCGCTCCTTAGAGTACTTCTGGTGCCAGAGAGATAATTTTCATAAACTTCTCGATACGAAGTTCACGAGTTACCGGCCCAAAAATACGCGTACCGATAACTTGCTCACTTGTATTGTTTAACAACACACAGGCATTGCCATCGAAGCGAATGACAGAACCATCAGGGCGACGAACACCCTTCTTGGTGCGGACCACTACCGCTTTCAGGACATCACCTTTTTTCACTTTACCGTGTGAAATTGCTTCTTTAACAGTAATTTTGATGATATTACCTACAGCTGCGTAGCGACGGCGCGAGCCACCTAAAACCTTGATACACATTACGCGACGTGCACCAGAGTTGTCGACTACCTTCAGCATAGTCCGTTCTTTGATCATTTTAGTGCTCCGCTAAATGTCAACTACAACTAAGCCGCTTCCTAATAAATAAATTGAAGAGGCAGTACAATTTTACCCATACTTAAGGGCGCAGCATTATAACACCACATCATCAATATGGACAGAAAAAATAAACGGCCTCTTTATTAAAAGCCGCTTATTCTATTATGAAATGGCTATCCTACTACAGGATAGCTTTTTCTACAACGCGAACAAGTGTCCATGACTTTGTTTTGGACCATGGGCGGGTTTCACGGATTTCCACTAGATCACCGATACCACATTCATTGTTCTCGTCATGTACATGCAATTTGGTCGTACGACGGATAAACTTACCATACAAAGGATGTTTTACCATACGCTCAATAGCAACAACAATAGATTTCTCCATTTTATCGCTAGTTACACGACCTTGCAAAGTACGGATTTTATCGCTCATTACGCACCCGCCTTTTCAGTCAATAAAGTCTTAACGCGTGCAATATCACGACGTACTTGTTTCAACAGGTGAGACTGTTGCAGCTGTCCACTTGCTGTCTGCATACTCAAGTTAAGTTGCTCACGTAGCAGATTAAGCAGTTCAATGTTCAACTCTTCAACGCTTTTTTCGCGCAGCTCTTTTGCTTTCATTACATCACCGTCTTAGTTACAAAGGTGGTTTTGATAGGCAGTTTTGCTGCTGCCAACTTGAATGCTTCACGAGCTAGCTCTTCTGGAACACCGTCCATTTCATAAAGAACTTTGCCAGGTTGGATCAAGGCAACCCAATACTCTACGTTACCTTTACCTTTACCCATACGCACTTCAAGTGGCTTTTCAGTAATAGGTTTATCTGGAAATACACGAATCCAGATTTTACCCTGACGCTTAACTGCACGGGTCATGGCACGACGTGCCGCTTCAATCTGACGTGCAGTCAGACGTCCACGACCCACTGCCTTCAGACCGAAAGTGCCGAAGCTAACATCCGAACCCGCAGCAAGACCACGATTGCGGCCCTTATGCATTTTACGGAATTTCGTACGCTTTGGTTGTAACATCAGCGACTCTCCTTACTTGCGGCCTTTACGCTGCTGCTTTTTAGGCTGAACTGTAGGTTTTTCTACCTGTTCAACCGCAGCCATACCACCCAGGATCTCACCTTTGAAGATCCAGACCTTAACGCCGAGTACACCATAAGTGGTGTGCGCTTCTGCAATGTTATAATCGATATCAGCACGCAAGGTGTGCAACGGCACACGGCCTTCACGATACCACTCAGTACGTGCAATTTCAGCGCCGCCTAAACGACCACTAACTTCCACTTTTATACCTTTTGCACCTAGACGCATAGCATTTTGTACCGCGCGTTTCATAGCTCGACGGAACATAACGCGACGTTCCAGCTGTGAAGCGATACTATCAGCAACTAATTTAGCATCCTGTTCAGGCTTACGTACTTCAGCAATATTGATTTGCGCAGGAACACCAGCAATATCTGCTACTGTCTTACGCAGCTTCTCGACATCTTCACCTTTTTTACCGATAACGATACCAGGACGAGCAGTGTGAATGGTTACACGGATGCTCTTAGCAGGACGTTCGATAACGATACGTGAAATAGATGCCTTTGCCAGTTCTTTATTTAAATACTGGCGTACTTTAAAATCGCTGTCTAGGTTGTCAGCGAATTCTTTTGTATTCGCATACCAAGTAGAGTTCCAAGGTTTGACAATACCCAGGCGAATACCATTAGGATGTACTTTCTGACCCATTGCTAGTCTCCAGAGTCTCAGCGATCGGACACAACCACAGTAATGTGGCTGGTGCGCTTCAAAATACGATCTGCACGGCCTTTCGCGCGAGGCATGATGCGTTTCATAGTTGGACCTTCGTTAACGAAAATTTTCGTGATTTTTAAGTCATCAATATCAGCACCATCGTTGTGCTCGGCGTTAGCAATAGCAGACTCAAGTATTTTCTTCACTAAACCAGCAGCTTTCTTGTTGGTATAGCTCAGAATTTCCAGAGCTTGCGACACTTTCTTACCGCGAATCAGATCAGCCACTAAACGAACCTTCTGAGCAGAAGAACGAGCGTGGCGATGCATAGCGATAGTTTCCATCTCTTCCTCCTACCTTAACGTTTCTTGGCCTTTTTATCGGCCGCATGGCCGCGATAAGTACGGGTCAGCGCGAATTCACCCAATTTATGACCAACCATTTCATCGGTAACATAAACTGGAACATGCTGACGACCATTATGGACAGCGATGGTCAAACCGATCATGTTAGGAAAGATCGTTGAACGACGGGACCAAGTCTTGAGAGGCTTTTTGTCGCCGCTTTCCACCTCTTTCTCTACCTTCTTCAGCAAGTGCAGTTCAATAAAAGGACCTTTCTTGAGAGAACGTGGCATGGTTTATCCTCTAATTATTTTTTAGAACGGTGACGTACGATATATTTATCAGTACGCTTATTGCTACGGGTCTTCTTACCTTTGGTTTGAACGCCCCAAGGTGTTACAGGGTGTTTACCAAAGTTACGACCTTCACCACCACCATGTGGATGGTCTACTGGATTCATCGCTGTACCACGAACGGTAGGGCGAATTCCACGCCAGCGACTAGCACCAGCTTTACCCAGAACACGTAGCATATGCTCCGCATTACCAACTTCACCTAATGTAGCTCGGCAATCAGAAAGTATTTTACGCATTTCGCCAGAACGTAAACGGATAGTTACATAACTACCATCACGTGCAACGATTTGTACATAAGCACCGGCTGAACGAGCCAGCTGACCACCTTTACCTGGTTTAAGCTCAACATTATGAACCGTTGAACCGACAGGAATACTACGCATAGGTAAAGCATTACCTGTTTTAATTGCTGCATCTACACCAGACTGAATTTGGTCACCGGCTTTTAAGCCTTTTGGTGCCAGAATATAGCGACGCTCTCCATCTTTATAGAGAACTAATGCAATATTCGCAGAACGGTTTGGATCATATTCCAGACGCTCAACAGTAGCAGCAATACCATCTTTATTACGTTTAAAGTCGATCAGACGATAATGCTGTTTGTGACCACCACCAATATGACGTGTAGTAATACGGCCATTATTGTTACGTCCACCAGTTTTGTTGCTTTTTTCTAGCAACGGAGCATAAGGTTTACCCTTATGCAGCTCAGGGTTAACCACTCTAACTACGTGGCGACGGCCCGGAGACGTAGGTTTACATTTAACAACTGCCATTGTTTTTTACTCCTCCGACTTACTCTGCACCACCGATGAAGTCCAGATTCTGGCCTTCTTTCAGAGTGACGTAAGCTTTTTTCCAGTCGCTACGATGACCAATTCGCTGACCGTGGCGTTTGGTTTTGCCTTTAACTAGTAAAGTATTTACACCTTTGACTTCAACTTCGAACAGTTTTTGTACGGCAGCCTTAATCTCTGCTTTAGTCGCATCTTTTGCTACTTTAAGCACGATGGTGTTACTTTTTTCCATCGCTGTAGAAGCTTTCTCAGAGACATGCGGTGCACGTAGTATTTTTAGCAGACGTTCTTCACGGATCATGCTAGCATCTCCTCAATTTGCTTCACAGCATCAGCAGTCATAACTACTTTGTCGAAGGCAATTAGACTAACAGGATCGATACCTATTGCATCACGAACATCAACTTTGAATAAGTTACGGGCAGCTAAAAACAAGTTTTCATCAACCTCATTCGTGACAATCAATACGTCATCCAGAGCCATTTGCTTTAATTTTTGCACTAGAAGCTTAGTTTTTGGTGCTTCAAGAGCAAATTTTTCGACAACAATTAGACGATCCTGACGTACCAATTCAGACAAGATGCTTTTCAAAGCACCGCGGTACATCTTTTTATTTACTTTTTGACTGTGGTCATGTGGTTTCGCTGCAAAAGTTACACCACCAGAGCGCCAAATTGGGCTCTTAACTGAACCAGCACGTGCACGACCAGTGCCTTTCTGACGCCATGGTTTTTTACCAGAGCCTGAAACCTCAGCACGAGTTTTCTGAGCACGAGTACCTTGACGAGCACCAGCTGCATACGCAACAACTACTTGATGCACAAGCGCTTCATTGAAATCACGCCCGAAGGTAGTTTCGGAAACAGTCAGCGCGCTTTGCGCGTCTTTCATTACCAATTCCATTCCTATCTCCTCGACGTTACGCCTTAACAGCTGGCTTTACAATCAGGTTGCTACCAGTCGCACCTGGAACAGCACCTTTGACCAACAGCATATTACACTCAGCGTCAACGCGTACTACATCCAGACTTTGAACAGTTACACGTTCATTACCCAATTGGCCTGCCATTTTCTTGCCTTTAAATACCTTACCCGGAGTTTGGTTTTGACCAATAGAACCCGGAACACGGTGTGACAAGGAGTTACCATGAGTAGCGTCCTGAGTGCGAAAATTCCAGCGTTTAACCGTACCAGCAAAACCCTTACCTTTGGAGGTACCAGTAACGTCGACTTTCTTGACTTCAGCAAAAATTCCAACACTAATGCTTTGACCTACTGTAAATTCTTCATTTTCACTCAAACGAAATTCACGTAGGATACGACCAGCTTCAACACCAGCTTTAACAAAATGCCCAGCTTCAGGTTTTTTTACACGGTTCGCTTTTTTGCTACTGGTAGTAACCTGAATTGCATTATAACCATCTGTTTTCAGACTCTTAACCTGAGTCACTCGGTTATTTTCGATTTCGATAATTGTTACAGGAATAGAAACACCATCTTCAGTGAAGATACGCGTCATTCCTACTTTCTTCCCGACTAAACCAATCATTGTTTCAACCTCTCAATGGCGCAACGACCTGATTAACCCAGGATGATCTGCACATCTACACCGTCAGCCAGATCCAAACGCATCAGAGCATCAACGGTTTTCTCAGTTGGCTCAACGATGTCAACCAGACGCTTATGAGTACGAATTTCGTACTGATCACGTGCATCTTTATTAACATGCGGCGAAATCAGAACGGTAAAACGTTCTATACGTGTAGGTAAGGGGATCGCATGTACTTGAGCACCAGTGAGCTTAGTAGTTTCAACGATTTCCGCAGTTGATTGCTCAATTAAACGATGATCAAAGGCTTTCAGGCGGATACGGATTCTTTGGTTCTGCATGAGACCAGAGCTCCAACTATTTTATAAACGTAAAAAATTACCCCTCGCACCCATTTCTATTAATAGGGGAGTGTAATCATTCTCATAATAACCTCCAAATCGGAGGTATTGTTTTTAACGCAGTTTTACTGCTTGATAACCTTTACGGCCAGGCCCTTGAATTAAAAAGCCTGTATATTATACGTAATTTCAAAATAAGAGCAAGTCATGGATAAAAAAATTGCATAAAAATCTTATGCAATAATATTTGTGAAAATCTTAATAAATAAAAAATATCGTTAAATCATTTATCTTCTCGGAACTGAGACTGTAGATAATTTTTTAAACCTATGTTTGCTATCAAATACAATTGCGTTTCAAGCCAATCAATATGTTTCTCTTCATCGGCTAGTATTTCAATCATCAAATTACGACTTACATAATCACCAACCGAATCTACATAAGCAATTGCTGAACGCAGATCTTTCGCCCCATCCAGTTCAAGCAGTAAATCTGATTTAAGCATTTCTTCAACATTCTCACCAATATTTAATTTACCTAAATCCTGCAAATTCGGTATACCTTCAAGAAAGAGGATCCTTTCAATATATTTGTCAGCATGTTTCATCTCATCGATAGATTCTTCATATTCAATATCGTTAAGACGTAATAGCCCCCAATTTTTAAACATACGAGCATGTAAAAAATATTGATTGATTGCAACAAGCTCATTACCCAATAATTTATTCAAATGGGTGATCATTTTTTTATCGCCTTTCATTTCTTATCCTCCATTTCCAGTATCTAAAGTGTAGATAGAAATTGTTAGATGAACAATAGCACGCCTATGGCGTGAGCGTGGCTGCTTTGCAGCTCCAATCCGAGGCAACGCCCTTTTCATTTTTTATACTCTGCGCTATGTATATTCCGCGACCGACTAAACTACTCTTTCAATACGATGACGGTTAGAATCAATTCCTCGACAAACATGGCGATAATGTTGGTGAATGGGCTCAACTTTCTATCGAACACATGCTCACCTGGATACCTTGCCGTAGGCGTTATTCGTTATTGTTGTACCTCAACTGACTGCTCTCATTCTCGTTTTTGTCAAAATTGAAATCCAAAGCCTGTAGCGCCTGCGGTCTTAAAGCACTGAGCAATAGATTGCCAAACAACGCCACATTATCCTGATTGTGATTGGCAACACATCACCTTATACCATGCCCCACTTGCTTTGGCCTTTTTTATAACAACTAGCCACTACTCAATCAACTTTTTCGCTACGGTAACGCATGCGCGCCGCTTCGCCCGTAAAATTAGCATCGAGATTGGTATCTTCTGGGCACTCCATGCTTATTCCAAACAACTTAATCAACATCACCATATTCATTTATCTGTTACTTGTGGGGGGAGTTGACCTACAACACGGACATTGGCCCCCTTTTCTTTAAGAAAAAGTTATTTTCAACTACAACCCAACCAATTACCTAACTTTAGCCATATTCCGACGTGGTATCGATACCTTGAAGCCCAATACCAACGCTATTGAAAAATTCATTTAGCCAAAAAGAACTGTGGTGCTTGGCGCAATGTCAAATACATCGGTCGTTACTTAAAACGCCTCTCAACTCAAACATTACACGGTAGCACTGTGATTCATCACTATTATGACCATCACAGCCAACAGCATCGACGCCAAATTTTATCGCAAGAGGAGATGCTCAAGCAGCGTTATGTCAACTATATCCCCTACGCGGAAGTTTATTGCTAAAGTCTATGAAGCATTAGAGAAATATAGCACCGATTAGCCGATAAACCGGGGTTTGCCGCGTTAATGAAAGGCTTTTAAAATACCGATCCATACAAATGCATTTTTTGTGGAAATCGACTGCGATTTGTCAGTATCCAAATGGGAATAAAAACGACCACTTTATTGTCCAAAAGGCGAGAGAAAATAGTGAAAAAACGATGGCTACAAACCGCAACCTAAGATTAGTGTGTCTATAATTCGGCGTTTAGGTGATAAATTACTCACATTGATGGTTTCATCGCCAGCCAAAGAATAAAACTAACACGATTTCGAAGTTGTTATCACAACAAAATGCTGCAATCACCTAATCAAAAGTTAATCCAGTTTCCTAACCATGTACTTGCCCCTTGAGAAGAAGCGTGACCGAAAGTAGCCATGGCGGATACAGCCCGAAAATTCCTATAGGATCAATACCATGATGCTCATAATATCAACTATCTTCTGTAGCAATAAAAGCTTTTATCACTAGAGGAGGAATTTGTTTTAATGATAATGGAAAACAACGTATCTCTCCAAATTGAGCGATCAACTCACCTTTTGAACTTAACACCTGCATAGGTACTTGCAATCGAACATCTTTTAATGTTGCTACATCAGGCAGTTCTGATTCTATATATTTGTAAAACCCAAAAACAGATCCAGCCCCAAAAATAGACAACAAACTATAAAAAAAGAAAAAACTTTACGATCTTCACTTGAAATTCCGATTTACAATTTATTGGACAGTTTATAAACAATGAATACTTAGTATAAATGTTTGAAATTACCTTGAATATGGAATTTTACACATTAACAATTGGAAAATCGTCTATGTTTTTACAAAAATGGCAGATTCGCCTTGATATACATCATAATAAAATTCAACTTGTGGCTGCTATTCGACACAGACATAGCTGGCAACTTTGCAAATGTTGGCAACATTCTTTAAACCAATCACTAAAACCCAATATACTGAAACCCTAAATATTCATAATAACCACGCTAAAAAATATCCTACATCAATGGCACAAAAAACTCTACCTAACAAATGTAATGCCAAGATTCTATTTATCCACATTACAAATCCTAAAATCTAACTTCCTTTTGTCCGAAAAAATAACACTAACTGAACCAGAACTTGGTTGGCTCGTCCATAGTAAAGCTGAAACGCTATTTACTATGGACATCAGTGAACTTGTTTTGGATTATCGTATTTATCAAAAGCAAATTTATTTTTGTGCTACCAGACGTAGTAATATTGTTTTTTGGTCTGAATTATTGCATAAAATAGGTTTTTCACTTTCTGTCATCAATATATCTCCGAATGCCCTTCGTTACTTAGCACATAAAGCTTCTATTCCTTTTCATAATTTTGCTATCACCGCAGGTTTAGCGCTTCGTTAAGGAGATAAAGGATGTATCAAGTTAATTTTCTGCCATGGCAGAAAACGCACCTTAAACAACTGTATTATGGTTGATTATCTCTCTTTTTTATACAAATTTCAAATTTGATATTAATTTTTTTTTATATTTAATAGGCATAAACAGCAATACCTTCATCAACAAATTTACTTAATAAAAATAAAAATTGCTGCCATTGAACAACCTCTTGCTAACATTGAGCAACAACTCAATACAAACAGCTAACCACCACAAACGACAACTTTATTTACTACAACAAATCCTAAATATTCTGCCAAGAGGCAGATGGTTAGAAGCATTTTCAATACAAAATAGATAAATTGATAATAAAAGCAAATAGCTATGATTATCATGAAATTTTACAGTTCATGCGCCAATTAAAGGAGCAAAAATTAGTAACTCAAATTCAATTACAAACAATACAGCTAACTTCACTGAATATTCAAAAAACCACCTTAAATACAAAGTGGCTACTTTCGGAGGAACAAGATGATGAAAAATAAAATATATGAATGGTTTTACAGACCATTATGGAAACAACTTATCCCACAATGGTTAACTCTTTTTTTGATCTTTCTCTTTTTCTTTATTTTTTGTTGGTCAAAAAATTCTTCAATCATTAATGAATTGAATCAACAACGTAAAAACAACAGACATCAATATATCAAAAACACAGCTCATACGAAACATAACAAAAAACCCAGATAAACAAAAAGAAACAACAAATAAAAGATCTGCTTACTTCAATACAGACTGATCCAAGAGTTTCTGAGAAATTCAAATTTCCGCTACCTATTTCAGGTGAAAACCTCGTCTATTGGCAACAACACCATCAAAATAATCGTGTAGATTACTATTTCACGATTTTAGCAAGCTACTATCAATTAATAACCTTTGTCGAAAACTTACAAAAAACACATCCACTACTACTTATTCATCAGCTAAAAATAACAAAAAAAAATAACTTATATTGCAAATTTATTCTTTCATCCATAATCAAGAAGCCTAACATAATGAATTTACTTATTTTAATATTAATTCTAATATTAATAACATTATTTAGAGTTAATGCTATAGTCGCCAGAAAACCATTTATGCCGCCAAAAACAGAAGAAATTATTGAAAACAATGTTACTCATACATTATCGGTACCTGAAGAAAAAAGTAATATGCATTATCTGAGTTATCTCCTGCAATATGCCGAAGCAGAATCACTATCATCTCAATTTTCACAAAATAACCCACCCTTAACCTCAAATTTTTATCAACAAACAAACCAATAACTTAATCTTTGAAGATACTCAGAGACACATTGAACGTCTTCAATCATGGCTAAAAAAATCGATATACCTCAACAACAAGTCCAAATCACAGCCTATATTATCAATACAAGTCGAGAAGCTTTATATGAACTAGGTATCTTTTGGGAACTCTGTACTGATAAAAGGAGCCAAGTAGGGATCAGCCGGCTTAATATTCATCAACCAGCACCATCTTCAATTCCACATATCGCTTTTCATATTGCTAAAATTAAAAGTCACTTATTGTCACTAGAGTTAAATGCTTTAGAACAAGAAAATCAGCTCTTTATCATTGCCAGCCCTCAGATTAATAGCCTCTCATAACCAATCTGCCAGCATTAAACAAGGTACAGAAATTCCTTATATCACTCAAAGTAACAAAAAAAGTCAGATAAAATTTAAAGAAGCAATATTAGGAATAGAAGTCACTCCTACTATTTTACGAGGAAGTAAAGTTCTTCTATCGCTAAAAAATTAGTCAAAATACACCCAATACGACTTTGCTAGCAAATATTTATCAACATATTGTAATTAATCAACAACAAAAAATTCCCTACCTGGCAGACTTTCCCTTCTTTGGTCAGTTATTCACCAAAGATGAAAAACAAACTTACTATAGAGAATTAGTAATATTTATAACACCTCAATTAATTAATATTTAATAAAATATAGTAACTAATAATCATTTTTTATAATATAACTTCATACTAAACTATACTAAAAAGAGCAAAAGTCATCCGATTATTGTGAATAATGGATTATATAAATTTGACGATAAGGAAGATTTAGCTTACAAGGTTAGCTATTTAGTGAAATAAACAATATAAGTGCGCACACTCGATAATAAAACCTTTATGTGTACGATTAAAAGTTGCATTTTTAGCTAATCTATTGCAATAATTTTTATATCCAATTTAATATCATTCATAATTGACAGCAAATAACACGTTTTCCGTAAGGATATCGACGTGGTTTTCAAATCGATTGATGTTAAACTTAGTGCGCAAACAAACTTAAAGACGAATACTTGAGCTTGGTAATACTGTATATTAAGTATTATGAGACATTTGGGATTTAAAACCTGTGAAGAAATACTGCTATCAGTTACGTTCCAAAAACAGGCCCTACCAATATAATTCAGAAAAAACTGAATATATTTAGGATTTTTTTGCTTTTATATGCAAGAGAAGATGTCAAGACTCATGAGATTTCAATTATAGGTCCCGTTGCTAATTTGATTGGCGGGGCGGGTTATCATTAACGAATAATCTTAGTAATACCAAAAAATGGCAGAGAAACGCAATATCTTTCTGGTTGGGCCTATGGGCGCCGGAAAAAGTACTATTGGTCGCCAGCTAGCGCAGCAACTTAGTATGGAATTTTTTGATTCCGATCAAGAAATTGAACGACGTACTGGTGCTGATGTGAGTTGGGTATTTGATTTGGAAGGCGAGGAAGGTTTCCGGGAACGTGAAGAAAAAATTATCAATGAACTTACAGAAAAACAAAGAATTGTCCTAGCAACGGGGGGAGGATCAGTAAAATCAAAAGAAACACGCAACCGTCTGTCTGCTCGCGGGGTAGTTGTCTATCTTGAAACTACGATTGAAAAACAAATGGCACGAACTCAACGCGATAAAAAAAGACCTTTATTGCAAGTAGATCAGCCTGCTCGTGAAGTTTTAGAAAAACTCGCTCATGAACGTAATCCACTTTATGAAGAAATCGCAGACATTACTATTCATACCGACGATCAAAGTGCAAAAGTAGTTACTAACCAAATTATTGGATTATTAGAAAATACTTAATTTCAATAAATTAATATGAATGACTGATTGGCCATGCCATAAAGGTAAAATCAATATGGAAAAATTGACAGTTATACTCGGTGAACGGAGTTACCCAATTAGCATCGCCTTTGGTTTACTTAACTCACCTGATGCATTTTTGCCGCTTAAAAGTGACGAATATGCGATGATTATAACGAACAAAACGCTACATTCTCTTTATTCTGCAAGAGTAAAATCTACTCTTACAAAAATGGGCGTCAACGTTGATGAGATCATTCTACCTGACGGAGAACAGTACAAATCATTAGCTATTCTTGATACTGTCTTCACTGCTTTATTGGAAAAAAATCATCCTCGAAGCACCACCCTTATTGCCCTTGGAGGCGGTGTTATTGGTGACTTGACAGGATTTGCTGCCGCCTGCTACCAAAGAGGCGTTCGTTTTATCCAAACACCAACCTCGCTTGTATCTCAAATTGATTCATCAATTGGAGGAAAAACAGCAGTCAATCATCCGTTAGGTAAAAACATGATTGGTGCTTTCCATCAACCAATATCAGTTATTATTGATTTAGATAGTCTAAAAACATTACCAGCACGTCAGTTTTCTTCAGGCGTAGCAGAAATTATTAAATATGGCATTATTTTAGATTATGATTTTTTTTATTGGTTAGAAAAAAATATTAATAAATTATTTAAATTTGAAGAAAAAACAATAAGTTATTGCGTCAGACATTGTTGTGAATTAAAAGCAAAAATCATTGCTATAGATGAAAAAGAAACCAATGGACGACGTGTATTATTGAACTTAGGACATACATTTGGTCATGCCATTGAAACCGAATTAGGCTATGGTTCCTGGCTACATGGTGAGGCAGTTGCTGCAGGTATCGTAATGGCTGCAAAAACTGCTGAGTTAATTGGCCAATTTGATAACAACGATACTAAACGCATTTTAAACTTACTTAGACAAGCAAATCTCCCTACTAAAGGACCAGCAAAAATGGCTGCTGAAGCTTATTTACCTCACATGATGAGAGATAAAAAAGTAGTTAATAATCAACTAAATCTGGTGTTACCTAAATCTATTGGCAATGCAGAATTATATACTAATATAAGCCATGAAATTGTTTTAAAAGCAATTAAACAATGCCTACATACAGATTAAACCGTGATTGAGATAGCAAGATAGCCATAGTGACACTATAATAGATATCCGTATTTTAAAATCAATCTGTACAAAAATAATCTTTATCCATGATATGAGGTCATTCACCTTATAAGGGAGGGGAAATGGACGAGTTTAAACCAGAAAGAGATCCTCAAGATCACAGTAACTTCCGGCCAGATACTTCAGATAGGAATGTTTTACGTTCACCTCAGCAAAGATCTAAACATCATCTAGCTTCTCGGCAACATGTCATGATTGGTATTGCTGTTTTGTTTCTATTATTACTCATTATCGCGATTAGCTCAGCACTTAAAGCACCAACCGATCATGATAAACAACATACCTCTACAACAAATAATGAACGTAACATCAATATTTCTAAAGCAACATCACTATCAAATGAAACTCCTCTATTTAAAGAACAAAACCAACCACAAAACGTAACCATGCCTTCAATTAGTGATACACCGACTGAAGGTTCCTTGCCTCTAACCAAGCAAGGGCAAGGTAAACGTATTGAAATCCCTGGTGACGTTGTTGATGCTTTACGGCAAGGACAAACATTACCTAATACAAAGCAACAACTCGTTGAAAATCCAACATCAACAAGACTTCCCTCGACTACAACACCTAAAATTGTTGAACCAATCAAAACTAATCCTGAAACAAAAACAAAACCTATAGTTCGAACGCATACAAATCAAAGTAGTGATTTATTATCAGCGCCAGCGAGTAATTACACACTACAATTAAGTAGTGCAAGCTATTCTGACTCGCTAAAAGCATTCGCTAAAAACAATCGCTTAACTAATTATAAAATCTATAAGACCATACGTAATGGACAAGCGTGGTATGTTCTTATACATGGCAATTACCGCACAGTCAGTGAAGCAAAAAATGCAATTTTAATTTTGCCCGCTTCTATTCAGGAAAAAAAACCCTGGGTTAGAAAATTTCAGCAAGTTAAGCAAGATAAAAAATAAAGAATCATTAGGCACAAATATGCTGTCCTAAACAGAGATATACCAAAACTATGGAACATTTAGATAAAATTTGGCGGCATGAAGAAAAAACGCGCTTTTTTAAAATGGGCTGGCGGTAAATATCTTCTGGTAGAAGAAATTAAAAAATATTTACCAGAAGGTGATTGTCTGGTAGAGCCATTTGTCGGGGCAGGTTCAGTATTTTTGAATACCAATTATAATGCTTACATCCTAGCTGACATTAATAATGATCTTATCAATTTATATAATACTGTAAAATATCATGCTGATATATTTGTGCAGCATTCACGTCAGCTTTTTAACATTAAGTTAAATACACCTGAACAATACTACCGTTTACGTACTGAGTTTAATCTATGTAATAATTCTCAACGCCGTAGTGAACTATTTTTATATCTTAATCGTCATTGCTACAATGGCCTTTGTCGCTATAATGCAAAAGGGGAATTTAACGTTCCATTTGGGCGTTATAAAAAACCTTATTTTCCCGAAGATGAACTTTATTGGTTTGCTGAAAAAGCCCAAAAAGCTATTTTTGTCTGTCAAACCTATCAAGAAACATTGCTATCAGTAAAAAAAAGCGCTGTTATTTACTGCGATCCACCATATACCCCTCTTTCTGGTACGGCTAACTTTACAGCATATCATACAAATAGTTTTGGCAACAAAGAACAATACAATCTGGCTCAGATTGCTTATAACTTATCCTCAACACGCGGAATACCAGTATTAATATCAAATCATGATACACCAGCAACTAGAGAGTGGTATCATCACGCCAAACTAAATGTTGTTAAAGTACGTAGAACAATTAGTCGTAACAGCCTTGCTCGTAGAAAAGTCGATGAACTTTTGGCATTCTATAATCCACGTTATGAAAAAAACGCAAAAGGTAAAAAAAATCGGTGACAATAATGAAAGATTTTCTAATTTCCCCCTCTATTTTATCCGCAAATTTTGCATGTTTAGGTGAAGATACTGAGAAAGTAATTAAAGCTGGGGCTGATATTGTTCATTTTGACGTTATGGATAACCATTATGTCCCAAATTTAACTTTCGGCCCAATGATATGTAAAGCATTGCAAGATTATGGTATTAAGGCACCCATTGATGTCCATTTGATGGTAAAACCAGTAGATCGACTCATTCCTGATTTTGCTAAAGCTGGTGCAACCTATATTACCTTTCACGCTGAAGCGAGTGAGCATATTGATCGCACATTACAATTAATTAAAGATAATGGATGTAAAGCTGGTTTAGCTTTTAATCCTGCCACACCATTAAACTATTTAAACTACGCGATAGATAAATTGGATATGATCCTAATTATGTCGGTAAATCCTGGTTTTAGTGGACAATCTTTTATTCCTCAAACCCTAAATAAATTGCGTCAAGTTCGTAAAATGATAGATAATAACGGTTATAATATTCGCCTAGAAGTTGATGGCGGGATCAATGTTAATAATATTATTAACGTTGCAAATGCAGGGGCTGACACTTTTGTAGCAGGCTCTGCAATTTTTAATCAACCAGATTATAAAACTGTCATTGATGCTATGCGTAAAAAGTTAGCTGAAGCAACTTAATGACATCTAAAAAATTAACCGATATTCACACTATCGCATTTGATTTAGATGGTACATTGGTCGATAATGTTGGTGGATTAGCTGATGCCTTAGATCATGCTTGAATTAAGCAGCAATAACCCGCTGCGGGCAAAGAACTTATTTACACTTGGGTTGCTAATGGTGTCGATATTATGATAGAGTACCCATTAACTTGGGCTAATGTTAAAACCACATCAAAAATAATACTCATCAATTATTTGATAAAACTTATGCAATAACAGGTAGTCAGCTTTTTCCAGAAGTAAAAGAAACATTAGCAGAAATAGCCAAACAATCGTTACCAATAAATCAACACCATTTATTGACCTCTAATATTAAATAAAAATTAATTTTTATTTAATATTAGAGGAGATGACGTAAAAGAGAACCCCCATCCGGCTCTACTATATCTTACAATGGAAAAATTTGGCCTATATAAAGATCAATTATTATTTGTGGGCGATTCTTATAATTATATCTTAGCTACTAAAGCTGCTGGTTACCCTTGTGTGGGGTTAACTTATGGATATAACTATGGTGAATCTATCGCATTAAGTAAACCAGATTACGTACTAGATAACTTTGCCGATCTACTTCCTGCTTTAGGACTGCCTCCTTTGACAATTCTGGAACCATAACATGAATACACCCCCAATAAAATCGACTAATACCTACAAAAAACCTATTGTATTCAGTGGCGCCCAACCGTCTGGGGAGTTAACCATCGGCAACTATATTGGTGCATTACGCCAATGGGTTCACATGCAAGATAATTATGACTGTATTTATTGTATTGTTGATCAACATGCCATCACAGTCCGTCAAGAACCCAAAGAATTAAGAAAGCGTACCCTTGATACACTAGCCTTATATCTAGCTTGCGGTATTGATACTAAAAAAAGCATTATTTTTGTTCAATCTCATGTACCTCAACATACTCAACTTAGTTGGGCACTTAACTGTCATACCTATTTTGGTGAATTAAACCGCATGACCCAATTTAAAGACAAATCAACTAGTCATGCTGAAAATATTAATGCTGGCTTATTTGATTATCCAGTATTAATGGCTGCCGATATTTTACTTTACCAGACAAACCAAGTACCTGTTGGTATTGATCAAAAACAACATTTAGAATTAAGCCGCGATATTGCTCAACGTTTTAATTCGCTCTATGGTGAAATATTTACTATACCCGATCCCTTTATTCCTGAAAAAGGTGCACGGGTTATGTCTCTACAAGAACCACAAAAAAAGATGTCAAAATCAGACGATAACCGCAATAATGTAATAACTTTATTAGAAAATCCTAAATCAGCGGCTAAAAAAATAAAACGTGCCCTTACTGATTCTGACGAGCCACCACGAGTTTATTATGACTTAGAAAATAAACCGGGTATTTCTAATCTGATAGATATCCTTTCCGGCGTAACAGGTAAATCTACCTCGGAAATAGAAAAACAATTTGACGGAGAAATGTATGGCGATCTCAAAAATACTGTTGCTGAAGCTGTTTCAGAAAGGCTAATAAATATCCAAAGTCATTTTGATGAATTTCGTAATAACGAAAAATTATTGAATAGTATTATGTCCGAAGGTGCTAGCAAAGCAGAGGCTCGCGCTCAAATAACCCTTAGTAAAGTTTATGACGTGATTGGGTTTATTAATCCTATAAAAAACTAATACTCTTCTCCCCCCGTAAAACACGAGGGAGATTTATACAAAAAATTAATATTTATTTTATTAATATATTTATTGAATGATATAAATAATAAAATACCAATTAGCGAAACCAAAAGTTTCTTATTTATTTTTTTATAAATAAATAACAAAGGTTATAATTTTTTCATTACTAAATGTTAATTGGTTATCAAAAAATATTAGCAGGCCAGTAAGTGATCTGGCACCACTAACATTGATAATAAACAAACTGATAAAGTCAATGTTATTTTACTTTTTCTACAAAACGTTTCGCAGCTTCATCCCAGTTAACAACTGACCAAAAGGCTTTAATATATTCAGGACGACGATTTTCATATTTAAGATAATAAGCATGTTCCCAAACATCAAGCCCTAAAATAGTATAACCAGAAACACCAGAAATAGCTTCACCCATTAACGGATTATCTTGATTAGCTGACGAAACAACCGCCAGTTTCCCATCCGATTTCAATACTAACCATGCCCAACCAGAGCCAAACCGAGTTGTTGCTGCTTTTTCAAAGATTTCTTTAAAATTCTCAACGCTAACAAAATCACGTTCAATTGCAGATTTCAATTCACCCTGTAGTTTAGTACCTATTTTCAAACCCGTCCAAAACATACTATGATTGGCATGCCCGCCCGCATTATTGCGTAAAAAAGTACGCTTATCAGCAGGCACCTTATCTAAATTTTGAATTAAATCCTCTATATCAAGTTTAACAAGCTCAGGGAAATCTTTTAATGCATCATTGGTATTGTTGATATATGTTTGATGATGTTTTGTATGATGGATCTTCATTGTCCTTTCATCAAAATATGGCTCTAGTGCCCCATACTCATATGGCAGGGAAGGTAATGTATAGCTCATAGCATTAACTCCTGTTACTTAAATATAAAATAAATGCTTCAATCAATACTTATTTTACAGGAATTAGCATAATAATGAAAACAATTATAAACAATACATTTTTTAAGGTTTTTTTTCTCTATAAAAAATCCATATATTAGTCAATTACATTCAAATAAACTTTTTTTATAAAAACCATCAATTAAAGAAATTTAAATAAAATAATTAATCAATAAATCTAAAATAAAGTACCATCATTTACGTGATCGCTTACACAAAAAATAAATTCTTTTTGATAATTTTAATTAACTTATATTTAACATATTACCCAGGATACATTAACATCCAATGGCTTGAAAACAGTACCTTAAATTTAAGTATTAACTGTCTAGATCGCCATTTACAATTACCCGGTGATCAAACTGCAATCATTTGAAGAAGATAATCCATCGCAGTCCTATCATATAACCTACCGCCAACTTCATCACGATGTTTGTCTATTTGCCACTAGGCATCAAAAAAGGTGATTTTGTCGCTATTTATATGCCCATGATACCTGAATCTGCTATCGCCCATGCACCCGTATTGGTGCTATTCACTCACTCTGTTATTTTTGCAAGTTTTTCACCGAAGCTATTGCAGGACGCATTATTGATTAAAGCCAAACTTATCATTACAGCAGATGAAGGGTTAAAAGCAAATCGTACTACAGCACTGAAAAAAATGTTGATGAAGCGTAAAAAAACAAGGCTGTGGAAACGATTAATAATGTTATCGTTTTTAGACGAACTGGTAATCAAATTGATTGGCAAGAAAAACGGGATCACTATAAAGGGCTCAACGCTGATTGTAGCGCTGAAGAAATGAATGCAGAAGATCCTTTATTCATTCTTTATAATCTGGTTCAACAGACAAACCAAAAGGCATTTTACACACCACAGCTGGCTATTTAGTTTATGCTTCTATCACTTTCAAATACGCATTTGACTACCAGGCAAAAGAAATTTATTGATGTACTACTCATATAGGCTGGGTAACAGGCCATAGTTACTTAATTTATGGTCCACTATCCAATGGTGCCACTACGCTAATGTTTGAAGGTATATACCTAACTATCCAAGTATAAATCGCATGAACCAAATAGTTAGTAAATATTCTTTATACCGCACCAACGGCAATTGGTGCTTTGATGGCAGAAGGTGATAAAGCTATTGAAGAAACTCAGCATAATTCTTTAAGAATTTTAGGCCCTGTTGGTGAACCTATTAACCCGAAAGCTTGGAAATGATTCTACAAAAAAATAGGTAATAGCCATTGCCCTATTGATACATGATGGCAAACTGAAACCGGCGGTTTTATGCTTCTTTCCTTACCGAGAGAAACTGAACTTAAACCAGGATCAGCCACGTTACCTTTTTTTGATGTTAAGCCTGCGTTTATTGATAATTTGGGTAATTTACTTGAAGGTATTGCTGAAGGCAATCTTGTCATCATGGATTCATGGCCACGACAAACTAGAACCAATTATTGTACGACGTATTGCCCTTAGCTATATAAATAATCTAGGTAATACTTTAACTTTAGCGGATCCCAGTGTTGAAGAAAAACTACTAGAAGAAAAAGACTCAATCAATATTTCTAGTTAGATTAATCAATTACTATAACAAATTCTAAAAATGCTAATAAAGATGATCGATAAAAGCGTTATAATTCAACTATAAAATATATTATTCATTAAATTTATATAGAAAAACCACCCTAATTAGGTGGCCTTAATATTTTAAGCTTAGCAGTTCCCTACTCTCACATGGGGAGACCCCACACTACCATCGGCGCTACGGCATTTCACTTCTGAGTTCGGCATGGGGTCAGGTGGGGCCACCGCGCTATTGCTACTAAGCAAATTTTTTTCCATTCTATCAGCGTATGCAAATTAATAACCTAAATCATAGTTAAATAACTACCGCACCAGCCGATTTATTTCACTAATGGCTTACCCATTAGCATTAAATCAAAGTCTAGCAGCTTCCTACTCTCACATGGGGAGACCCCACACTACCATCGGCGCTACGGCATTTCACTTCTGAGTTCGGCATGGGATCAGGTGGGACCACCGCGCTATTACCGCCAGACAAATTCTTTAGCTACTCGTCCTCGCTCACTTTACACTCTACTACGGCATAGGTAATACCCATTTTCCACAGTCACATACTTTCTATATGCGACTGTTCTAATATCCCTTGCCGTCTCCCTTCAACGTGAAAAACCTCGGACTGCAACCTCTGAACAAGCTAAAATTCTCTCTTCTCCTAAAACACCTTCGGTGTTGTCAGGTTAAGCCTCTCGGGTCATTAGTACTGGTTAGCTCAACGTATTACTACGCTTACACACCCAGCCTATCTACGTCCTCGTCTCGAACACCCCTTATAGGACATTACTGTCAGGGAAGACTCATCTTGAGGCAAGTTTCCCGCTTAGATGCTTTCAGCGGTTATCTCTTCCGCACTTAGCTACCAGGCTATGCCATTGGCATGACAACCTGTACACCAGTGGTGCGTCCACTCCGGTCCTCTCGTACTAGGAGCAGCCCCCCTCAATCTTCCTTCGCCCACGACAGATAGGGACCGAACTGTCTCACGACGTTCTAAACCCAGCTCGCGTACCACTTTAAATGGCGAACAGCCATACCCTTGGGACCTACTTCAGCCCCAGGATGTGATGAGCCGACATCGAGGTGCCAAACACCGCCGTCGATATGAACTCTTGGGCGGTATCAGCCTGTTATCCCCGGAGTACCTTTTATCCGTTGAGCGATGGCCCTTCCATTCAGAACCAC